>NZ_CP081006.1:4046778-4358069 GCF_022317005.1 Mycobacterium sp. IDR2000157661 | reverse complement strand
CGGACCGAACACCGTGAAGAAGTTCGGGAAGCCGGGCACGCTGACACCCTCGTAGGCCTGTAGCCGGTGTTCGTTCCAGTGTCGGCTCCACGATCGCCCACCGGATCCTGTGACGGGGTAGGTGGGCATGTCGTCGCTGTCCATCACCCGGAACCCGGTGGCCAGGATCAACACGTCGACCTCGCGGGTCCGGCCGTCGACAGTGGCAACCCCCGAGCCGGTGATCTTCTCGATCGGCTCGGTCACCAACTCCACGTTGGCGCGGTTGTACGTCGACAGATAGGTGTTGTGGAAGCCGGGCCGCTTGCAGCCGACGGCGTAGCGGGGCGTGAGCTTGTCGCGAACCGCCGGATCGTCGACCTGCTTGCGCAGATACGCCTCGCCGACCTTGGACATGTTCTTGGCCATCGGGTTGATGGTGAAGTACTGAGCGGGCAACGTGAAGGTCAGCTCGACATAGGCCTGGCTGAGAAGCCGTTGGGCGGCGTGCCCGCCGGGCAGCCGCATGATGCGCCGGGCCATCGGCGGCAGCGGCACATCGGGCTTCGGGAAACACCAGATCGGCGTGCGCTGAAACACCGTGAGCCGCTCCACGATCGGCGCGATCTCGGGGATGACCTGCACCGCCGATGCGCCGGTACCGATGATCGCCACGCGTTTACCCGTCAGGTCCTGCTGGTGGTCCCACCGCGCGGTGTGCATCGTCACGCCGGCGAAGGAGTCGACACCGGCGATGTCGGGCAGGTTCGGGGTGACCAGCACCCCGCAGGCGTTGACGAGGAAGCGCGCCGTGACCGTCTGGCCGGTGTCGAGCTCGACCCGCCACAGGCTCTCGTCGTCGTCGAAGGCCGCGCCGAGCACCTTGGTGCCGAACCGGATCCGGTCGCGCAGGCCGTACTTGTCGACGCAGTGTTCGGCGTATGCGCGCAACTCGTCGCCGGGCGCGTAAGTGCGCGTCCACTCCGCGCTCTTCTCGAACGAGAATTGATACGAGAACGACGGAATGTCCACGGCGATACCGGGATAAGTATTCCAGTACCAGGTCCCCCCGGGCCCGTCGCCTGCTTCGACGATGAGGTAGTCGCCCATTCCGGCTTTGTCGAGCTTGATCGCCGCACCGATGCCGGAGAATCCGGAGCCGACGATGACGGTGTCGTGATCGGGCACGGTCATGAGGCCTCCCGTCGTTGGGCGTTGCGCCCACGGTACCCGCGAGGACACCGGCGAAGCACCGGTGAGGTGGTCCCCAGGGCGTGATGCACGACGGGACCCCTGAAACGGCACCGCCTCCAGTACCTTCAGCAGAATGGCGTCTATCGGTTCCGGGCTCGCCGGCTCTACCTCGGGAACGGACGTGGCTACACCGTACGTACACCCGCGAACCAGGCTGCTATGGGTGGCGGCCGCGGCCGTCGGCGCCTGCTACGGCGTGTTCCTCATCGTGACGGCGCTGCGATTGCCTGCGGGCGAAGCGCTGACCGGACAGTTCATGCTTCAGCCGGCCGTGAAGGCGGCCACTGCGGTGCTGCTGGCGATCGCCGCGTTGACTCACCCGATCGCGCGCGAGCGGCGCTGGCTCGTCGGCGCGCTGGTGTTCTCTGCGGCGGGGGACTTCCTGTTGGCGATGCCGTGGTGGCAGCCATCGTTCGTGCTCGGCCTGGCCGCGTTCCTGATCGCACACCTGTGCTTCCTGGCGGCGTTGCTGCCCTTGGCCGCACGATCTGCGCCGCGGTTGGTGGCCGCTGGCGTCACCGTCGCGGCCTGCCTGGCGCTGCTGGTGTGGTTCTGGCCACGACTGCTCGCCGACGGCATGGCGGTGCCGGTCACGCTCTACATCGCGGTGCTGGGCGCGATGGTGTGCACCGCGCTGCTGGCCCGGCTGCCGACATTGTGGACGGCACTGGGCGCGGCGTGCTTCGCGGTCTCGGACGCGATGATCGGCATCAGTGAATTCGTGCTGGCGCCGACCGACAAAGAGATGCTGGCCGTGCCGATCTGGTGGGTGTACGCGACGTCGTTGCTGCTCATCACCGCGGGCTTCTTCTTCGGCCGGACGGCAGCGCGGTCCTCGCTGTTCTCGTTGTCTGCGCGGTCTGCTACGACTGCGTAGGTGACGGCGACCAGGCAGCGGGCCGAACACGAGCCGATCGCGCGTGTTCTGCCGATGCTGACGGTGCCGCACCTGGACCGCGAATTCGACTATCTGGTGTCGGCCGAGCAGTCCGACGACGCCCAACCGGGGGTACGGGTGCGGGTGCGGTTCCACGGCCGGCTGGTCGACGCTTTTGTGCTGGAAAGACGTTCGGACACCGAGCATGTCGGCAAGTTGGGCTGGCTGGACCGGGTGGTGTCGGCCGAGCCGGTGCTGACACCGGAGATCCGCAGGCTGACCGACGCGGTCGCGGCGCGCTACGCGGGCACCCGAGCCGACGTGCTGCGCCTGGCCGTCCCGCCCCGGCACGCGAACGTCGAGAAGCAGCCGCAGTCCGATCCGGCACCCCTGCAACCGGTGTCCGTGGACGCCGAGGCGTGGCGGGTCTACGGCCGCGGCGAGCAGTTCCTCTCGGCGCTGGGCGACGGCCGGGCCGCTCGCGCGGTGTGGCAGGCGCTACCCGGCGAGCGGTGGGCCGACCGGCTGGCCGAGGCCGCCGCCGTCACGCTCGGCTCCGGCCGTGGCGCACTCGTCATCGTCCCGGATCAACGCGACATCGACGCCGTGCACGCCGCCGCGGCGGGGCTGATCGACGAGTCCCGCGTGGTGGCGTTGTCGGCGGGACTCGGTCCCGCACAGCGGTACCGGCGGTGGTTGTCGGCGCTGCGCGGCACTGCACGCCTGGTGATCGGCACCCGCAGCGCGGTGTTCGCGCCGGTGACCGATCTCGGGCTGGTGGCGGTGTGGGACGACGGTGACGACACGCTCGCCGAGCCGCGCGCTCCCTACCCCCATGCCCGCGAGGTCGCGATGCTGCGGGCGCATCAATTGCGCTGCGGGGCGCTGATCGGTGGATTCGCCCGCACCGCCGAGGCGCAGGCCCTGGTGCGGAGCCGCTGGGCACACGACCTTGTCGCACCGCGCTCGGCGGTGCGCACGGCCGCTCCGCGGGTCGTCGCGATCGACGACAGCGGTTTCAGCCAGGAGCGCGACCCCGCCGCGCACACCGCGCGGCTCCCGTCGATGGCGCTGCAGGCCGCGCGCAAGGCGCTCGAAGCAGGCGCGCCGGTGCTGGTCCAGGTTCCCCGCCGCGGTTATGTGCCCGCGCTGGCCTGCGCGCGCTGTCGCACCGTCGCCCGCTGCAGGCACTGCACCGGGCCCTTGTCGTTGCCCGAGCGCGACGCCGTCGGAGCGGTGTGCCGGTGGTGTGGACGCGCCGACACCGCGTTGCGGTGCCTCCGTTGTGGTTCGGACGCGGTGCGCGCGGTCGTCATCGGTGCGCGCCGCACCGCCGAGGAACTCGGCCGCGCGTTCACCGGAACCATGGTGATCACGTCCGGCGGTGACGCGATGGTGCCCGAGGTAGCCGCACAGCCCGCCCTGGTCGTCGCGACGCCGGGCGCCGAACCCGTCGCAGCGAAGGGTTACGGCGCGGCGTTGCTCCTGGACAGCTGGGCGTTGTTGGGCCGTCAGGATCTGCGCGCCGCCGAGGACACGTTGCGTCGCTGGATGGCCGCGGGCGCGCTGGTGCGCAGCCGATCCGACGGCGGGGTGGTGGCCGTGGTCGCCGAGTCGACGATCCCCACGGTGCAGGCGCTGATCCGTTGGGACCCCGTCGGCCACTCCGATGCCGAGCTGGGCGCCCGCGGCGAGGTGGGTCTGCCGCCCACCACGCACATGGCCGCCCTCGACGGCGTGCCGGAAGCGGTGCACGCTCTGCTCGACAGCGCCGAACTGCCCGACACCGCGGAACGGCTGGGGCCCGTCGATCTTCCGAGCGGCGCACGACGGCCGCCCGGGATAGGCCCCGACAGCACGGTGATCCGGATGCTGGTGCGGGTGCCGCGCGACATGGGGCTGGCCCTTGCGGCGGCCCTGCGCCGGGCCACCGCGGTGCTCAGCGCGCGCCACGATCAGCAGCCGGTTCGTGTCCAAATCGACCCGTTGCACATAGGGTGATGCGGACACCTGGCATCGCAGCGGACGGGAGGTGGCGGTGCGCCGGCTGATCCTGTGGCTGATCACGTTGCTGCTGTTGGCTTTTGGGCTGCTGTGGCCACTCGTCTTCACGGGCGGATCCCAAGCCTCCGACGTTGCCGACCCGGTCGTCATCGCCAACTTCCGCGCGGACTTCGACGTCGACGCAGAGGGCCGACTCGAGGCGGTGGAGACCATCACCGCGGACTTCCCTGGCGGCAGGCACGGCATCTTCCGCTACTGGGACGTGGCCAACCCCAACAGCCCGGGCGTGCGGCAGGTGCCGGAAATCGAGTCGATCACCCTCGACGGCGGTTCGGTGCCCTACGAGTTGCTGTGGGAGGACGGCGATCGGTTCCGGGTGGCCAAGATCGGCGATCCCGACGAGTACCTCAGTCCCGGCAGGCACGTCTTCGAGATCCGCTATGCCATCGACGGTGTCCTCGATCCCGGCACCACCGGCGCCGACCGTCGATTCGCCGCGTCGAGCGGCGACCCCACCGGAGTCGAAACGGCTTTCTACTGGAACGTCATCGCGCCGGCGTGGAACAACCGCATCCAGCGCGCCGACATCTCGGTCACCCTGCCAGGGGACGTGCCGGGGGCGCAGTGTTCGGTCGGCTACGGCGTTGGCGCCCCGTGCCGCAGCCTGAGCGTCTCCGGTGACACCGTGCGTCTGACGGCGCAGAACCTTGCGCCCCGCACGCCGGTGACCGTGCGCGCTGCCGTCGATGTGCCGACTCCGCCGCGCACCGAGTTGCCGTGGTCTCACGAGTGGGACCTCGTGCTCGGCCGGTCGGTGTCGGGCGTGCTCTGGGTCGCGGGGCTGACGGTGGCGTTCGGACTGGGTGCACTGCTGTGGGTACGCACCACCGTCGAACCCTCGCCCGGCTTCCCACTGCAATACGCGCCGCCGCCGGGGCTGGGACCGGTGCAGGCGGAATACATTCGCACCGAGGCGGTCCCGAAGCACGGCCTGACCGCGACGCTGTTCTACCTGGCCGAACGCAGGCTCGTCGAACTGCGCCAGAGGTCCGACAAGCACTGGCGGGTCAGCGGCATCGCCGAGCGCAGCGCCTGGGCCGACGTGGACCCGGTCAGCGTGGCGGTCGGGTCGGCGCTGAAGGTGCAGGGACCGGGCACCGAGTTCGAGGCCAAGAAGACCGTCAAGTCGGGAGAGAAGCTGAGCAAGGCCAAGACTGACATGGCCAAGGCGGTCGAGAAGTGGGCGTACGGGGACGGTCTCCTGGTCAAGCGCAGAACCGAGTTGTGGGTGCGTACCGCGAACGCCGTCGCGTTCATCCTCATGCTGACCGCAGTCTTCCGGTGGCTGTTCCCCACCACCATGTGGGCGCTGCCCTTCGCGGTGTTCTTCCTGTTGTCGCTCGGGTCGTGGACGCCGGGGGTCGGCAGCAGGCGCACCCCGGCGGGCCGCGAACTGTGGTCGCGAGTCGGCGGTTTCCACCGGATGTTGACGACGGACTCGGCCGAGGCCCGATTCGACTTCGGGGCCCGTAAGGACCTCTACTCGGCCTACGTGCCGTTCGCGGTCGCCGCCGGTGCCGCGGCGCTGTGGGCGAAGAAGTACGAGGCGGCGACGGGAACGGTTGCCCCGCAGCCCGACTGGTACCACTCGTCGTCGACGACCGGTAGTGGGTTCATCGGCAGTTCCGGCGGCGCGAACTTCGACTCCTTCGAGTCGGCGTTGTCGTCCTCGATCGGCGCCTACACCGCATCGCAGGCGTCGTCGGGCAGCAGCAGCGGCGGCAGCAGCTTCAGCGGCGGTGGTGGCGGTGGCGGTGGGGAGGAGGGGGCGGCGGATCATGGTGACGACCCTGCTGATCATCGCGCTGGCGCTGGCAGTGCTGGCGCTCGTCTTGTTCGTCGTGGGCTACAACAAGCTGCGCGCCGCCGACGTGCGCGTCGCCGAGGCGCTGTCGGGAATCGACGTCGAACTCACCCGGCGCGCGTCGCTGATCCCGAGCCTGGTTCACACGGTGCAGACCTTCGCCACGCATGAGAAAGGCATCCTCGACCACGTCACGAACGCCCGCGCGGCGTTGACGGCGGCCACGTCGGGAAAGTCGGTGGCGCAGCGCAGCGCCGCGGAGAAGGATCTCGACAGCGCGCTGGCGCCCCTGCTGGCGCTCGGCCAGAACTATCCGCAGCTGAGCTCGTCGAACAACTTCCTCAACCTGCAGGACAACCTCGCCGACACCGAGAACAAACTCGCCTTCGCGCGCCAGTACTACAACGACGCGGTCGCCTCCTTGAACAGGTTGATCACCACGATCCCGTGGATGTTCGTCGCGCCGCTGACCGGTGTCTCGGAGCGCGAGTACTACCAGACACCGCGCTGAGCGCTGCTACGGCGCGATCCGGGCCGTCTCTACACTGGCGCGGTGCGCATCGTCTTCGCCGGGACACCCGAACCCGCCCTGCCGTCGTTGCGCCGGTTCATCGAGTCGCCGCGCCACGAGGTGATAGCGGTCCTCACCCGTCCCGACGCGGCCTCGGGCCGTCGCGGTAAGCCGGCGCCATCGCCGGTCGCGCGGCTGGCGATGGCCCACGACATCCCGGTGCTGCGCCCCCAGCGGCCCAACTCCGACGAGTTCGTCGGCGAGCTGACCGAGCTGGCCCCGGACTGCTGTGCCGTGGTTGCCTACGGCGCGCTGCTGCGCGAACCGCTGCTGGCCGTGCCGGAGCGCGGCTGGGTGAACCTGCACTTCTCGTTGCTGCCCGCGTGGCGCGGCGCCGCGCCGGTGCAGGCTGCGATCGCCGCAGGCGACACCGTCACGGGTGCGACGACGTTCCTGATCGAACCCGCGCTCGATTCGGGTCCGGTGTACGGCGTGGTCACCGAAACCGTTCGGCCCACCGACACGGCGGGCGATCTACTTGAGCGCCTGTCGGTTTCGGGGGCCGCGCTGCTGGAGGCAACGCTCGACGGCATCGCCGACGGCACCCTCACCCCGGTGCCGCAGCCGCCCGACGGGGTGACCGTCGCACCCAAGATCACGGTCGAGGAGGCGCGCGTGCGCTGGGATCTGCCCGCACACGTGGTCGAGCGGCGCATCCGCGCCGTCACGCCGAACCCCGGTGCCTGGACGATGATCGGTGAACTGCGCGTCAAGCTCGGACCGGTGACCGTCGACGATCAGGCCGACGTGCTGCCCGCGGGCGTCGTCCGGGTGGGACGCGACGGCGTGCGCGTCGGCACCGCATCGACCCCGGTGCTGCTGGGCACCGTCCAGCCGCCCGGCAAGAAGGCGATGAACGCGGCCGACTGGGCCCGCGGCGCTCGCCTCGACGAGTCGGTGCCGGCCCGATGACCAAGCCGCACAAGAGACGTCCACAGCGCCGCAAGCCACTCGACCCTGCGCGCCGCGCGGCGTTCGACGTGCTCCGTGCCGTCTCGGAGCGAGACGCCTACGCCAACCTGGCGCTGCCGGCGCTGCTGCGCGACCGCGGGATCACGGGCCGCGACGCCGCTTTCGCCACCGAACTGACCTACGGCACCTGCCGCACCGCGGGTCTGCTCGACGCCGTCATCGGCCGCGCCGCCGACCGCCCACCCGAAAGAATCGACCCGGTGCTGCTGGATCTGCTGCGGCTTGGCGCCTACCAGCTGTTGCGTACCCGGGTCGAACCGCACGCCGCGGTGTCCACCACTGTGGAGCAGGCGGGTATCGAGTTCGATTCGGCGCGAGCCGGATTCGTCAACGGCGTGTTGCGGACCATCGCCGGGCGCGACGAGCAGTCGTGGCTCGACGAGTTGGCGCCCGACACCGCCGGCGATCCGGTGGGCCATACGGCGTTCGTGCATGCCCATCCGCGGTGGATCGCCCAGGCGTTCGCCGATGCGCTCGGCGCCGACGCCGGTGAACTCGACGCGCTGCTGGCCAGCGACGACGCCCGGCCCGCCGTGCACCTGGCGGCCCGGCCGGGCGTGCTCACCGCCGACGACCTGGCGCAGCAGGTCGGTGGCACGGTCGGCCGGTACTCGCCGTTCGCGGTGTACCTGGCCGGCGGCGATCCCGGCCGGCTGGCGGCCGTGCGTGACGGCGCGGCGCTGGTTCAGGACGAGGGCAGCCAACTGGTCGCACAGGCCGTGGCGCGCGCGGAGACCGACGGGCCGGACACCGGCCGGTGGCTGGATCTGTGTTCGGGCCCCGGCGGCAAGACCGCGCTGCTGGCCGCGCTCGCGGGAGACGCGGCGCAGGTCACCGCGGTCGAGCCGGCATCCGCGCGCGCCGACCTGGTCGAGCAGAACACCCGCGGACTGCAGGTCGAGGTGCTGCGCGTCGACGGCCGCGACCCGGGTGTGCCGACCGGCTTCGACCGAGTGTTGGTCGATGCCCCGTGCACCGGACTCGGCGCGCTGCGGCGCAGGCCCGAGGCACGGTGGCGGCGCCGGCCGACCGACGTTCCGCCACTGGCCAGACTGCAACGCGAACTGCTCGCCTCGGCCATCCGGCTGACCCGGCCCGGCGGCGTCGTGCTCTACGCGACGTGTTCGCCGCACCTGGCCGAGACGGTCGGTGTCGTCGCCGACGCGCTACGCCGCCACCCGGTCACCGCCATGGACGCCCGGCCGCTCTTCGCCCCCGTCGACGGGCTCGGAGAGAGCCCGTACGTGCAGCTCTGGCCGCATCGCAACGGCACCGATGCGATGTTCGCGGCCGCCCTCAAAGTAAGGTAGCCGCATGGCTGGACCGCTCATCGCGCCGTCGATCCTGGCCGCCGACTTCGCCCGGCTCGCAGAGGAGGCCCAGGCCGTGCAGGGTGCGGACTGGCTGCACGTGGATGTGATGGACAACCACTTCGTGCCGAACCTGACGATCGGCCAACCCGTAGTCGAAGCGCTGCTGCGCGTCACCGACATCCCGATGGACTGCCATCTGATGATCGAGAACCCCGAGCGCTGGGCGCCGCCGTACGCCGAGGCCGGTGCCTATAACGTGACCATCCACGCCGAGGCCACCGACAATCCCGTCGGCGTCGCCCGCGACATCCGCGCCGCCGGCGCGAAAGCCGGCTTGTCGGTCAAGCCCGGCACCCCGTTGGAGCCCTACCTCGAGATACTGCGTGAGTTCGACACCCTGCTCATCATGTCGGTGGAGCCGGGCTTCGGCGGCCAGAAGTTCATTCCCGAGGTGCTGCCCAAGGTCGGAACCGCCCGGCGACTGGTCGACGCGGGGGAGTTGACGATCGTGATCGAGATCGACGGCGGCATCAACGAAGACACCATCGCCGAGGCCGCCGAGGCGGGCGTCGACTGCTTCGTCGCCGGATCAGCGGTCTACAGCGCGGAGGATCCGGCCGCGGCGGTGCAGTCGCTGCGCCGCCAGGCCGCCGCCGCGGCCCCGCATCTGACCCTATGACCGTCGAGGCCGCCATGCGGCTGGCGATCCAGCAGTCCCAGGCCGTCAAGGGCAATACGTATCCCAATCCGCCTGTCGGAGCGGTCATCCTCGACAGCGACAACAACGTGGCCGGGGTCGGAGCGACCAGACCGCCGGGTGGCCCGCATGCCGAGGTGCTCGCGCTGCGCAGGGCCGGGGGGCGTGCCGTGGGCGGAACGGCGGTGGTCACCCTGGAGCCCTGCAACCACCACGGCCGCACGCCGCCGTGCGTCGAGGCCCTTCTCGCAGCGGGTGTTTCGGGGGTGGTGTATGCGGTGCCCGACCCGAACCCGGTCGCAGCGGGCGGGGCGGCCCGGTTGAGCGCCGAGGGGCTCGGGGTGAGCGCCGGCGTGCTCGCCGATGCGGTGGCGGGCGGTCCGCTGCGGGAGTGGCTGCATCGGCAGCGAACCGGAATGCCACATGTGACTTGGAAGTTCGCGACCAGCGTGGACGGGCGCAGCGCCGCCGCCGACGGCACCAGTCAGTGGATCACGAGCGAGACCGCCCGCGCCGACGTCCACCGCAGGCGCCGGGTGGCCGATGCCGTCGTGGTCGGCACGGGCACCGTGTTCGTCGACGACCCGGTGCTGACCGCGAGGATGCCCGACGGGTCGCTGGCCGACCGCCAGCCCCTGCGGGTCGTCGTCGGTGACCGCGAGATCCCGCAGGAGGCAAAGGTTCTCAACGACGACTCGCGCACTATGGTGATTCGGACCCACGACCCTCACGAGGTGATCAAGGCGCTGTCCGACCGCACCGACGTGCTGCTGGAGGGCGGGCCGACGCTGGCGGGGGCATTCCTGCGGGCCGGAGTGATCGACCGGATCCTGGCCTACGTCGCGCCGATCCTGCTAGGCGGGCCGGTCACCGCTGTGGACGATGTCGGCGTGCTCAGCATCGCTCACGCGCAACGCTGGCGATTCGACGGCATCGACCCGATAGGCCCCGACGTGCTGTTGAGCCTGGTACCGAGCTAGACCTCGATCCTGTTACTTGGCGAAGGCGCTCACCATGGTGTTGCAGAAGGCGGGCAGATCGTCGGGCTTGCGGCTCGACACCAGGGTGTTGGGCCCACGGGAGCATTCGACCACTTCGTCGTCGACCCAGTTCGCACCGGCGTTGACCAGATCGGTCTTCACGCTAGGCCACGACGTCATCGTGCGTCCCCGCACCACGTCGGCCTCGACCAGCGTCCACGGTCCGTGGCAGATCACCGCGACCGGCTTGCCCTCGTCGAAGAACGCCTTGGCGAATGCGACGGCCGAGGAGTTGGTGCGCAGGAAGTCCGGGTTGGCGACGCCGCCCGGCAGGACCAGACCGGCATAATCGGACGCCGACACCGAGTCCGCGGCCTTGTCGGCCTCGAACGTGTCGGCCGGTGTCAGGTGATTGAACCCCTGGACCTTGCCGACCTCGGTCGACACCAGTTCGGGGCTGCCGCCGGCCTCTTCCACGGCTTTCCAAGGCTCTGTGAGCTCCACCTGCTCGACGCCCTCCGGCGCGACCAGGAAAGCAATCTTCTTGCCGTTCAGTGAACTTGACATGAACTTTCTCCGTGATAGTTGTCGTCAACGCCACGCATACCCGGCGCGGCGGGCAGCCAATCAGGGCGCTCGCGCCGGTAGACTCGTGCGGTACGGGGCACCTGCGGCCCTCGACGCATTCGCGCTTTCACCGACGATTCGCGCGCTGAGAGCACGACCGGAGGAAGACCTATGACTGCTGTGCAGGACTGGCTCAGCAATCGACCCATCGACCCCCGCGGGCTCGCGACGTTGATCTGCGACGTCATCCGGCGGCCCGCTGCCGAGGAACAGCCGCCGCCGGCGCAGCCGATACTGCTGCGCCCCGGCCTCGAGCGCTGCTGAGGGGATCCCTAGCGGCGGTGGCGCCCGGAGGGCTGCTGCTCGAGACCGGGGGTCTCCTTCTCGTGGGTCTCGGTTGCGGGCCCCTCGTCAGGCCGTGCGGCGGCCTGGTGTTCGTCCGCGTGCTCATCGCGCCCGCTGATGAGCAGGCCCAGTAGCGCGCCGACGACGCAGACCACGACGGTGACCAGGAAGATGTCGCCGTACTGCAGGACATATGCCGCGCGGTACCGGTCGGCCTCGGCGGCCAACCGCTCGGCCAGCGTGTCGGCGCCCGGCGGGAAGGGCAGGGTCTGCAGATGCTGGTTGAGCCGGTACAGCCCCCACGCCGTGAGGGCGGCCAGGCCGATCAACATGCCGACCATGCGGGCCACCACAACGGCTGCCGATGCGATGCCGTGCTGAGCGGCGGGCACGACCCGCAGTGTCGCCGATGTCAGCGGTCCGATCACCAGGCCCAGGCCGAAGCCGGCGATCGCCAGGTCGGTGTCGAGCACGGGCAGGGTGACGAAGCCGAGGTCGTGACTCGCCGAGAGCAGGTCGACCGGCCACTTCGAAATCAGCCAGTATCCGCCCGCGGCGATCATCAGACCCAGGAAGGCCACGATGCGGTCGCCGATCCTGCTGGCGAGCCAGCCGCCGATCACGGCGCCGATCGGCAGCGCGATCAGAAAACGCAGCAGTAACAGCACCGCTTCGGTCTGGTCCTTGCCCAGCACGCCCTGGCCGAACAGTTCGACGTTGACGAGCGTCACCATCAGTGCAGCGCCCGCGCACAGCGACGCGCCGAGTGCCGCCAGGAACGGACGGAAACGCACCCCGGCCGGTTCGATGAGCCGGGTGCGCGCAAAGCGTTCCCAGACGAAGAACGCCACCAGGGCGACCGCCGCGCCGATGAGCATCGGCAGCCCGTAGCTCGGCAGGATCTTCTTGCCGTCGGGGGCGGGGTTGTACAGCCCGATCACCGCCAGGCCCAGGGCGATGGCCAGCAGCACTCCGCCCACCACGTCGACCTTCTCCGGCTGGTCGGGTTTGAGCCGCGGTGGCAGGCTGAAGTGGATCAGCACCATGGCGACGGCCGCAAGCGGCACGTTGATCCAGAACACGTCGCGCCAGGTGTTCAATGCCGCGACGACGGCGATGCCGTAGAGCGGTCCGAGCACGCTGCCGAGTTCCTGTGCCGCGCCGATGCCGCCGAGCACTGAGGCCCGGTTGCGGTTGGCCCACAGATCGGCGGCCAGCGCCAGCGTGACGGGCAGCAGGGCGCCACTGGCGACGCCCTGGATGGTACGGCCCACAACCATGGGGATCAGGTCGTTGGACAACGCGGTGATGACCGAGCCCGCGGCGAATCCGGCCAGGCTGACCTGCAGGATGAACTTGCGGCCGAATCGGTCGGAGGCGCGCCCCAGCAGCGGCATGGCGGCGATGTAGCCCAGCAGGTACCAGGTGATGATCGGCGTGACCCGTTGGAGCTGGTTAATCGCGATGCCGATGTCGAGGATGATGTCGCGGATGATCGCTACGACGACATACGTGTCGAGCGCGCCGAGCAGCACCGCGAGGCTGCCTGCGCTGATCGCGATCCTCCGTCGGGATGTCGCCGCCGGAGCGGCTCCGGGGTCCGATGTCGCCGCCGGAGCGGCTCCGGGGTCCGATGTCGCCGCCGGAGCGGCTCCGGGGTCGGTGGGTCCGCCCAGATTCGCCATCAGACGGCGGGCTTGGCGACCGTCACCGGCTTGCCCCAGTCCGACGTCGTCATCGTCACGCTGTTGCCGGGGGAGGGTTCGAGCTTTGCCTGCATCAACTCGTGATCGCCTTCTTCGGCGACCCAGGCGGTGCCCGGAACGGGACCGGTGGCACCGATCTGCGGGGCGATCTTGTTGACGGCGTCGGCGCTGACGGTGCCGGTGATCCGGACGGTCTCGACCCCGTTGATCGTCTCGCGTCCGTCGGCCTTGGGGTCGGAGAAGTTGGCCAGCACGTTGGCCAGGCCTGCCGTCGGGCTCAGGATCGCCGAAACGTCATAGATGTCGGCGGCGGGGCCGAAATCCTGGTACGCCCCGCCGGCGCTCAGTGTTGCGAACAGGTTGCCGTCGGACACCACAAAGCCCACGTTCTCCAGCTTCTGTCCGAGAAAGATGAGGTCTGCGCTGCCCTGCGCGGCCACTGCGGGTGTGGCGGTGAGGTCTCCTTCGAGCGACTCGATCGGCAGTTCTTTGATCTCGCCCTGAACTGTCAGTCTCAGGTGGACGCTCGTCTGACCCTTGGTGGTCTGTGCGGACTGCTGCAGCAGCGTGGCGGCATCCGGGAGGTTTCGGGAGTCCTGCGACGAACCGGAACACGCCCCGAGAAGAGCGGTGGCGGTGACGAGGGTGGCGAGGGTGGCCAGGAGGCGCGTCAGCATGAGTGCATCGTAGAGGGTGCCCACTCAGTGACGTCCGGCATGGTTTGCGTGGTGGAATGGAAACGTGGCTCCTGAACTGGACTTTCGCCGGGTCCCGGCCGATCGCGGAGACAGCGCTGCGCTGGTTGCGGCGATGGTCGAGGAGATGCGAGAGCTCTACGACGGGCTCGACCTCAACAGCCCCGACATGCCTGCGGCTGGGGCGGCGGAACTGGGCCCGCCCGGCGGGGCCTTTCTGGTGGGTTACCGCGACGGCGCCGCGGTCTGCGCGGGTGGCATCAAGCGCCTGCCCGACGGTGCCTGTGAGATCAAACGCATGTACGTCGTTCCGGGCGCCCGCGGTCACGGGGTGGGGCGCGCGCTGTTGCGTGCTCTGGAGGAAGCGGCACGCGAACTCGGGTACGACACCGTGCGGTTGGACACCGGCCCTCGGCAACCGCACGCGGAGGGGCTCTATCTCGCGGAGGGTTACGCGGCGGTGCCGAATTTCAACGGCAACCCGGTGGCGACCTTCTTCGGCGAGAAGCGGCTGTCTGGATAGTCTGGCGGCGTGTTCACCGGAATCGTCGAAGAAGTGGGCGAAGTCGTCGGCATGGAGGACCTGGGTGACTCCGCCCGGCTCGCCATCCGCGGACCGGTGGTGACGTCCGACGCGGGCCACGGCGACTCGATCGCGGTGAACGGGGTGTGTCTGACCGTCGTGGAGGTGCGCAGCGACGGCGCGTTCACCGCCGACGTCATGGGGGAGACCCTGAACCGGTCGAGCCTGCGCGGCGTCGGGGTGGGCAGCCGGGTGAACCTGGAGCGGGCGGCGGCGGTCAACAGCAGGCTTGGCGGGCACATCGTGCAGGGCCACGTCGACGGCGCCGGCCATGTGATCGCCCGCACACCGGAGGAGCGTTGGGAGGTGTTGCGCATCGCACTTCCCACCACGCTGTCGCGGTATGTGGTGGAGAAGGGCTCGATCACCGTGGACGGGGTGTCGCTGACGGTGTCGGCGGTCGGGCACGACTGGTTCGAGGTCTCGCTGATCCCGACGACGCTCGAACTCACCACGCTGGGCCGCGCCGAGGTGGGCACGCCCGTCAACCTTGAGGTCGACATCATCGCCAAATACGTTGAGCGGCTGCTTGATTCGCGAAGTCAGTCAAGTGGCGACTGAAGTTGCGCAGTCCCCGGCTAGCTCAGATGCCGCCGCCGAAGTGCTATTTAACCGTTCCTGTTAGCGGCGGCATCGGCGGCGGCTTGGGCGGCGCCGGCCACCGGTATCGACCAGAGGAGCGCGAGAGCCCCGGCCCCGATGACCGATTCTGACCGTAGCGGATCGAGACCGCTATATCACTGCAGGTAAAGGGAGCGGCAATAACAATCGCACGGTGGTGGTTCATACTGATGTGGTGACGAGGCTGGACTCAATCGAGCGGGCGGTTGCCGACATCGCCGCCGGCAAGGCCGTCGTCGTGGTCGATGACGAGGATCGCGAGAACGAGGGCGATCTGATCTTCGCCGCCGAGAAGGCCACCCCCGAACTCGTCGCGTTCATGGTCCGGTACACGTCGGGCTACCTGTGTGTGCCGTTGGACGGCGCGATCTGCGACAAGCTGGGCCTGCTGCCCATGTACGCGGTCAACCAGGACAAGCACGGCACCGCCTACACCGTCACTGTGGACGCGAGAATCGGTGTGGGAACCGGTATTTCAGCTTCCGACCGGGCAACGACGATGCGGTTGCTCGCCGACCCGGCCAGTGTCGCCGACGATTTCACCAAGCCCGGACACGTGGTGCCACTGCGGGCCAAGGACGGCGGCGTGCTGCGCCGTCCCGGGCACACCGAGGCCGCCGTCGACCTGGCCCGGCTCGCCGGCCTGCAACCGGCGGGTGCCATCTGCGAGATCGTCAGCCAGAAGGACGAAGGCGCGATGGCGCAGACCGACGAGCTACGGATCTTCGCCGACGAACACAACCTGGCGCTGATCTCGATCGCCGACCTCATCGAGTGGCGGCGCAAGCACGAGAAGCACATCGAGCGCGTCGCCGAGGCGCGCATCCCCACCCGCCACGGCGAGTTCCGCGCGGTCGGCTACACCAGCATCTACGACGACGTCGAGCATGTCGCGCTGGTCAGGGGCGACATCGCCGGCCCGACCGGCGACGGCCAGGACGTGTTGGTGCGGGTGCACTCGGAGTGCCTGACGGGCGATGTGTTCGGTTCCAAGCGATGCGACTGCGGTCCGCAACTGGACGCCGCGATGGCGATGGTGGCCCGTGAGGGCCGCGGCATCGTGCTCTACATGCGCGGCCACGAGGGCCGCGGCATCGGCCTGATGCACAAGCTGCAGGCCTACCAGTTGCAGGACGCCGGCGACGACACCGTCGACGCGAACCTCAAGCTCGGCCTGCCCGCCGACGCCCGCGACTATGGCATCGGCGCGCAGATCCTCGTCGATCTTGGGGTGCGCTCGATGCGGTTGCTGACCAACAACCCGGCCAAGCGCGTCGGTCTGGACGGCTACGGCCTGCACATCACCGAACGCGTACCGCTGCCGGTGCGGGCGAACAAGGAGAACATCCGGTACCTGATGACCAAGCGGGACCGGATGGGCCACGACCTCAGCGGTCTCGACGACTATCACCAGGCCACCACCATGGCCGATTACGAGGAGGGCGTGTACCTGCTCGGCGACCGGCGGCCCTCCGAGCGCGACCTCGGCGGAGCGCTGTGAGTGGTACGGGCATACCCGATCTGCCGCAGCTGGACGCGTCGGGTGTGACGCTGGCCATCGTGGCCAGCACGTGGCACGAGACCATCTGCGACGCGCTGCTCGACGGTGCCCGCAAGGTCGCCGCCGACGCGGGTATCGACAATCCGACCGTGGTGCGGGTTCTCGGTGCGATCGAAATCCCCGTGGTGGCACAGGCGTTGGCGGCCGACCATGACGCGGTGGTGGCGCTGGGCGTGGTCATCCGCGGTGAGACCCCGCACTTCGACTACGTGTGCGACGCGGTGACGCAGGGCCTCACGCGCGTTTCGCTCGACGCGTCCACCCCCGTCGCCAACGGTGTGCTGACGACCAACACCGAGCAGCAGGCCCTCGACCGCGCCGGCTTGGCCACCTCCGCAGAGGACAAGGGGGCGCAGGCGGCCGCCGCCGCGTTGTCCACCGCGCTGACTCTGCGGAACCTGCGCGCGTCGACATGAACGCCCGGAGACGACCGCGAGCGAGGATCGCAGCGAGGAACGAGCGAGGACCAGAGCGAGTGGGGAGTCGAGACGACAGCAACTGGGACGTCGAAATCCGACCGCATCTGACGCCGTACTTCGCTTACGGCGCCGCGCTGTTGATCATCGCCGCACATGTCACGGTGGGCGCGCTGCTGAAGATCTCGTCGACCGGGGTGATCTTCCAGACCGCCGACCAGGTGGCGATCGCCCTGCTCGGAGTCGTCATCGGCGCCCTGGTGCTGCTGTTCGCCCGGCCGCGCCTGCGAATCGGTCCGCAGGGTGTCGCGGTGCGAAACCTGTGGGGCTACCGGTTGATTGAATGGTCAGACGTGGTGGGCGTGTCGTTCCCGCGTGGTGCGCGGTGGGCGCGCGTCGACCTGCCCGACGACGAGTACATCCCCGTGATGGCGATCCAGGCTGTCGACAAGCACCGCGCTGTCGAGGCGATGGACACGGTGCGTGCACTGCTCGAGCGCTACAAGGGCATCAACTCACGCTGAGCGTCATCGCCAGTTCGCCCGGCCCGTTGGCGTCGTTGTGCGCCACCTCGAAGCCGAGGCTCTCGTAGACACCTCGGGCCGCCGCGTTGTCGGCGGCCACCCGAAGCCGGACGGTGCGAACGCCGCACGCGCGGGCCCAGTCCAGGCTCGCCGCCACCAACCGTCGCGCCAGCCCGTGACCCCGCACCGAAGGGTGCAGCCACAGCGAATAGAGGTAGACGGTCTCGGCGTTCTGCTGCTGGGCCGCGATCAGCCCAACGGGGCGATCGGCGACGAGCGCCGCGAACTGCGCATGCTCGCGCAAGCGGTGGCGCCACTGGGCGGCGGTGAACGCGGCTTCCTCCCGGTAGTGCGGGTCGTCCTGGCCCAGCGACTCGGTGAGCGCACGCAAGCGAACTTGGGCGAACACGCGCCAGTCCGACTCGCGTAGGCGGGCGACCCGGGTGCTCACCGGGTGTCGCCCATGACCAGTCCCTCCCGGCGCGGGTCCGCACCGCCGACGAGGCCGCCGTCGTCGCGCTGCACGACGGACAGGCCGCTGGACTGGTCGGCGAGGTCGACTTGGTGGCCGAGCTTGCGCAGCCCCTGTACGAGGGGGTCATGGTCACCGTTGTCGGCGGTGTCGATGTTCGGATGTTCGCCGCCGACGTTGGTCTCCGGACTGTTGGCGGCGCCGAAGTCGACCATGGACACCGCCTGTTGCGGGTTCATCCGCCAATCGAGCATCCCCACAATGGTTTTTGCTACGAACTGGATGATCACCGATCCGCCCGGCGAACCCAGAACGGCGTACAGCCGGCCGCGTTGTCGCTGTTGGCCCTGCTCGAAGATCAAGGTGGGCGCCATCGAACTCCGCGGTCGCTTTCCCGGCTGGACGCGGTTGGCGACCGGGGCGCCGTCGGGGCCGGCCGGCTCGGCGGAGAAGTCCGTCAACTGGTTGTTGAGGAGGAAACCGTCGACCATGTGAAACGAGCCGAACGCCGACTCCACCGTGGTGGTCAGTGCCGCCGCGTTGCCCCGGGCGTCGACGATGCTGACCTGGCTGGTGCCGTGCTCGGGGGTCGCAGGCGCCGGGGTGGTCGGTGCGCCGAAGTCGCCGGGTTCGGCCTTCCCCATGGTGCGCCGTTCGGAGATAAGGGCCGCGCGGCCCGCGAGGTAGTCGCTGCCGAGCAGGGTGTCGGTGCCGCCGCCGGGCAGCGGCACGAAATCGGTGTCGGCGACGTACTTGTTGCGGTCGGCGTAGGCGAGTCGCTCGGCTTCCGAGACGAGGTGTACACCCATCACGGTGGGACGGCCTCCGTTGAGGTCCATGTCAGTGGGGCGATGGTCGGCCATCGGGAAGCGCTCGAGCACCCCCAGTGTCGCGGCCACGGCGATGCCGCCCGAGGACGGCGGTGGCATGCCGCAGATCTCGCGGCCCCGGTATTGGGCGCACAACGGCTCGCGGATCTTCACCGGGTATCGGGCGAGGTCGTCGGCGGTCATCAGGCTGGGCGTACGGCCGCCGGTGGTGTCGGTCGCGGCTGCGACGATGTCGCGGGCGATCGCTCCGGTGTAGAACGCCTGCGGGTCAGTGGAGATGGTGCCCAACGTCTTTGCGTACGCGGGGTTGGTGAGCCGGGTGCCCGCCGTCTTGGGCGTGCCGCCGGGATCGAGGAAGTATTCGGCCGCCTGTGGGTCCGTCTTGAGCTCCTGCGCGGCGTCGGCGATCGCGGCAGCCAACCGCGGGCTGATCTCGAACCCGTCGTCGGCCAGCGCGACGGCAGGCGCGAACAGGTCACGCCATGCGGTGCTGCCGTGTGCGGCGTGCGCCTCCTGCAGCATCCGGACGATGCCGGGCACGCCGATGGAGCGGCCCGAGGCGCGGGCGTCCGGCCGTGGTTCGGTGCGGTCGGTGTCGGAGACCCAGCGCAGGTAGTTCTCGGTGGCCGCCGCGGGCGCGACCTCGCGACCGTCGTAGGCCTGAACCGAACCCGATGCGGCGTCGTAGTACAGCAGGAATCCGCCGCCGCCGACACCCGAGGACTGGGGCTCGACCAGACCGAGCACCGCTTGAGCGGTGACCAGCGCATCGGCCGCGCTGCCGCCGTCGCGCAGCACCTCGCAGGCTGCCTGCGTCGCCACCGGATTGGCGGTGGCCACCGAGAACGTCGCAGAGCGCACCGGGGTCATGTCCTTGCGGTAGCCGACGGAGGCGACCTCCGGATCTGTCGCGATGTCGCGCGACGTGGTGGCCGCCGCTGCGGGCGTCTTCGGCGTCGGGGTGCCGTTCTCGACTATTGCGCACGGCCCGGAGGCTTGCGGGTCAGCGGTTTCGTCAGCGGCACAGCCGGCCAGTACCACCGTCAGCGCTGTGAGCGTGGCCAACAGCGTGGTCAGCGAGAAGGGCCGCATCATCCGACGGTAGTGGATCGGGACCGTCGGAACGCAGCAGTAACCTGGAATCCGTGCCCGATCCCTCGACCTACCGCCCTGCGCCCGGGTCGATTCCCGTCGAGCCGGGCGTCTACCGGTTCCGTGACCCCCACGGCCGAGTGATCTACGTCGGCAAGGCAAAGAGTCTGCGCAGCCGGCTAAACTCGTATTTCGCCGACATCGCCGGCCTTGCGCCGCGCACCAGGCAGATGGTGATGGCCGCGGGCAGCGTCGAGTGGACGGTGGTCACCACCGAAGTCGAGGCGCTGCAGCTCGAATACAATTGGATCAAGGAATTCGACCCCCGGTTCAACATCCGCTACCGCGACGACAAGTCCTACCCAGTGCTCGCGGTGACCTTGAACGAGGAGTACCCGCGGCTGATGGTGTACCGCGGCGCGCGGCGCAAGGGGGTGCGCTATTTCGGCCCCTACTCACATGCCTGGGCCATCCGCGAGACGCTCGACCTGCTGACCCGGGTGTTTCCATCGCGGACGTGCTCGGCGGGAGTATTCAAGCGGCACAGGCAGATCGACCGTCCATGCCTGCTCGGCTACATCGACAAGTGCTCTGCGCCGTGCGTCAACCGGGTCAGCGCCGAGGAGCACCGGCAGATCGTGCTCGACTTCTGCGACTTCCTCGCGGGCAAGACCGACAAGATGATCCGTGATCTCGAACGCCGGATGAACCAGGCCGCCGAGGAACTGGACTTCGAGCGCGCCGCGCGCCTGCGTGACGACGTCGGTGCGCTCAAGCGGGCGCTGGAGAAGCAGACCGTCGTGTTCGGCGACGGCACCGACGCGGACGTGGTCGCGTTCGCGGACGACGAGCTCGAAGCCGCTGTGCAGGTGTTCCACGTCCGCGCCGGACGGGTGCGTGGTCAGCGTGGGTGGATCGTCGAGAAATCCGGCGAGCCGGGCGATTCCGACGGCCAGGAGCAGCTCGTCGAGCAGTTCCTGACCCAGTTCTACGGTGATCAGGCCGCGCTGGGCGGGGCGGCGGACGAGTCGACGAACCCGGTGCCGCGACAGGTCCTGGTGCCGTGTCTACCCGGCAACTCCGAGGAACTGGCCGCGTGGCTGTCGCAGTTGCGCGGCTCCCGGGTCGCGCTGCGCGTGCCACAGCGCGGTGACAAGCGCGCACTGGCTGAAACCGTCAAGCGCAACGCCGAGGGCGCCCTCACCCAGCACAAGCTCAAGCGGGCCGGTGACTTCACCGCGAGAACCGCTGCGCTGCAAAGCATTCAAGATGCGCTCGGGTTAGCCGACGCGCCGTTGCGCATCGAGTGCGTCGACATCAGTCACGTGCAGGGCACGGATGTGGTGGCCTCCCTGGTGGTGTTCGAGGATGGCCTGCCGCGCAAGTCCGACTACCGGCACTACGCGATCAGAGAGGGGGCCGGCGATGGCCGGTCCGACGACGTCGCGTCGATCGCCGAGGTGACGCGGCGCCGGTTCTACCGGCACCTGCACGATGTGCAGCATCCGACCGAACTCTCCCCTGAGGGCAAGTCGCGCAAGTTCGCCTACCCGCCGAACCTGTACGTCGTCGACGGCGGGGCACCGCAGGTCAACGCGGCACAGGCGGTGCTCGACGATCTCGGCATCAGCGACGTCGCGGTCATCGGGCTCGCCAAGCGACTCGAGGAGGTGTGGGTGCCCGGAGAAGACGGATCAGCACCTGACTCCGTGATTCTCCCCCGCAACAGCGAGGGCCTTTACCTGCTGCAGCGGGTCCGTGACGAGGCGCACCGGTTCGCGATCGCCTATCACCGCAGCAAGCGGTCCAAGCGGATGACGGCGTCGGCGCTGGATTCGGTGCGCGGCCTTGGCGAGCACCGGCGCAAGGCCCTGGTGACCCATTTCGGATCGGTGGCACGGTTGAAGGAGGCGACGGTCGAGGAGATCACCGCGGTACCGGGTATCGGTGTCGCTACGGCACGCGCGGTGCTGGAAGCGCTCGGCGGAGCGTCCGATTCCAGTGTGCCCGGCGCGGCGATCGGCGATGATCGGAGCAAGGTATCGGGATGACGGATCAGGGTATGCACGAGGAACTGCGCGACGAGGCGGGTCCCGAAGCCGCGCCCGTCGGCGGAGCCGGCGAATCAGATATCGACGTGGTGCTGGTCACCGGGTTGTCCGGTGCGGGGCGAGGAACGGCGGCCAAGGTGCTCGAGGACCTGGGTTGGTATGTCGCCGACAACCTGCCGCCGGAGCTGATCGCGCGGATGGTCGAGCTCGGTCTGGCGGCCGGCTCACGCATCACTCAGCTGGCCGTGGTGATGGACGTCCGCTCACGCGGCTTCAGCGGCGATCTGGACTGGGTGCGCACGGACCTGGCCACCCGAAACATCACGCCGCGCGTGCTGTTCCTCGAGGCCTCGGATGACATCCTGGTCCGCCGCTACGAGCAGAACCGCCGCAGCCACCCGCTGCAGGGCAACCAGACTCTGGCCGAGGGCATCGCGGCCGAACGGACGCTGCTCGCGCCGGTGCGCGCCTCCGCCGATCTGGTGATCGACACGTCGACGTTGTCGGTGCCCGCGCTGCGGGAGAGCATCGAGCGGGCGTTCGGGGGTGAGGCGGTCGCGCACACCAATGTGACGGTCGAGTCGTTCGGTTACAAGTACGGGCTGCCGATGGACGCCGACACGGTGATGGACGTGCGGTTCTTGCCGAACCCGCACTGGGTCGACGAGTTGCGGCCCCATACCGGTCAGCATCCCGCCGTGCGGGACTACGTTCTGGGGCAGGCCGGTGCCGGCGAATTCCTGGACACCTATCATCGGCTGCTCGACGTCGTCATCGACGGATACCGTCGCGAGGGGAAGCGCTATATGACCGTCGCCATCGGGTGCACCGGCGGCAAACACCGGAGTGTGGCGATCGCCGAAGCTCTGGCGGGCCGTCTGCAGGCGGGTGAGAACTTGACGGTGCGGGCGTTGCACCGGGATCTGGGCCGCGAATGAGCAGCCCGCGGATCGTCGCCCTCGGCGGGGGCCACGGGTTGTATGCGACGCTGTCGGCCGCGCGCAGGCTGAGCCCGCACGTCACGGCGATCGTTACGGTGGCCGACGACGGCGGCTCGTCGGGGCGGCTGCGCAACGAGCTCGACGTGGTGCCACCGGGTGATCTGCGAATGGCGTTGGCGGCGTTGGCGTCCGACAGTCCGCACGGACGGCTGTGGGCCACGATCATCCAGCACCGCTTCGGCGGCAGCGGCGCTCTTGCGGGACATCCGATCGGCAACCTGATGCTGGCGGGGCTCAGCGAGGTGCTCGCCGACCCTGTCGCCGCGCTCGACGAGCTCGGGCGCATGCTGGGCGTCAAGGGCAGGGTGCTGCCGATGTGCCCGTTCGGCCTGAGCATCGAGGCCGACGTGGCCGGTCTGGAGGCCGATCCACGGATGAGCCGGGTGATCCGCGGTCAGGTGGCGATCGCCACGACCGTCGGCAAGGTGCGTCGGGTGCGGCTGCTGCCCGGTGATCCGCCGGCGACGCGCCAGGCTGTCGACGCGATCATGGCCGCCGATCTGGTGGTGCTGGGACCCGGATCGTGGTTCACCAGCGTCATCCCGCACGTGCTGGTGCCCGAGTTGGCGCGCGCACTGCAGGCCACAAGGGCGCGCCGGGCGCTGGTGCTCAACCTGGCCGCCGAGCCGGGCGAGACGGCGGGCTTCTCGGTCGAGCGGCACATCCACGTGCTCTCCCAGCACGCGCCCGGATTCACCATGCACGACATCATCGTCGATGCGAGCCGCGTGCCCAGTGAGCGTGAGCGCGATCAATTGCGGCGCACCGCGACGATTCTGGGTGCCCGAGTCGAGTTCGCCGACGTGTCCAGACCTGGTACACCTTTACATGACCCGGCGAGGTTGGCCGCGGCCCTGGACGGTGTGCGCCTGCGCGGCCCGACACCGCCCACGCCGACCGTGCCCACACCGACCATGAACGGACCGAGAGGTGACGACCCGTGGCGATGACAGCCGAGGTCAAAGACGAGTTGAGCCGGCTGGTCGTGAACTCGGTCAGCGCCCGCCGCGCCGAAGTGGCCTCGCTGCTGCGATTCGCCGGGGGACTGCACATCGTCTCGGGCCGGGTGATCGTCGAGGCGGAGGTCGACCTGGGAATCATCGCCAGGCGGCTGCGCAAGGACATCTACGACCTGTACGGCTACAACGCCGTGGTGCACGTGCTGTCGGCCAGCGGAATCCGCAAGAGCACCCGCTACGTCGTACGGGTGGCCAAGGACGGGGAGGCGCTGGCCCGGCAGACCGGCCTGCTCGATCTGCGGGGTCGCCCGGTGCGCGGGCTTCCCGCCCAGGTCGTCGGCGGCAGTGTCGCCGACGCCGAAGCGGCATGGCGGGGAGCGTTTCTGGCACACGGATCGCTCACCGAGCCGGGTCGTTCGTCGGCCCTGGAGGTCAGCTGCCCCGGTCCGGAGGCGGCACTGGCACTGGTCGGTGCGGCACGCAGGCTGGGGGTCAGCGCCAAAGCCCGCGAGGTCCGCGGCGCCGACCGGGTCGTGGTGCGCGACGGTGAGGCGATCGGCGCGTTGCTGACCCGGATGGGCGCACAGGACACGAGGCTGACGTGGGAGGAACGCCGGATGCGCCGCGAGGTGCGGGCGACGGCGAACCGGCTGGCCAACTTCGACGACGCGAACCTGCGGCGCTCCGCGCGCGCAGCGGTCGCCGCGGCGGCGCGCGTCGAGCGCGCGCTGCACATCCTCGGCGACACGGTGCCCGACCACCTGGCGGCCGCAGGCAAGCTGCGCGTGGAGCACCGACAGGCGTCGCTGGAAGAGCTGGGTCGCCTCGCCGACCCGCCGATGACCAAAGACGCTGTGGCAGGCCGCATCCGGCGGTTACTGTCGATGGCCGACCGCAAGGCCAAGCAGGACGGCATCCCCGACACCGAGTCGGCCGTGACGCCGGACCTGCTTGAAGACGCCTGAGCCGGTGAGGCCATGGAAACGCTGAGAGTCGGTGCGGCCGTTCCCGATCCGCCGTTCAGCGGGATGCCCGACGAGGCCGGGCTCGACCTCGACCTGATGCAGGCGCTGGGTGAGAAGTTGGGCGTGACAGTGCACTTGGTGCCCTATTCCGGTGTCGACTTCGACGGTATTTTCGACGGCCTCGGGTCGTCGTACGAGTGTGTCGCCGCGGGCATCACTGTCACCCCCGAGCGGGAGGAGAAAGCGGCGTACCTTCCGCCGTATCTGATCTCCGGTCAGTCGCTGGCCGTCGACACCCGGCGGTTGCCCCGGGTCCGCTCCGTCGACGACCTCGCGGGGCTGACCATCGGCGTGCGTCGCGGCGACACCAGCCGGCCTGTCGCCGAGCGTCTGGTGGCCGACGGCAATGCGGGCGCCATCCGCGTCTACGACTACGGCTCGATCGGCTCCGCGGTGGCCGATCTGGAGTCCGGCGACTGCGACGCGGTGATGACACTGGCCCCGGTCCTGACCGAGTTGGCCGGGTCGAAGCCCGGGGTGGAAGTCGTTCAACGCGGCATCACCGTCGAGCACATCGCGATCGCGGTCGCCCCCGGCGACCAGGCGCTGCTGGCCCGGCTCACCGTCGCGCAGGCTGAATTGGAGGCCGACGGCACACTGCAGCGCATTCGCCGCCAATGGCTGGGCAACCCCTACGCCGATCAGCGTCTCGGCCGGCTCTGACCGGCGCCGGGCGTTATTCGCTATCGGCCATCCGCTGCGCGACCTCGGCGGCGCGACAGTCCTCGTCGCGCGCGGCTTCGTGGATTTCGATCGCCCGCAGATGCGTGACGACATCGCCGACCCCCGACGCAGCGGCCGTCCGGTGCATCTGCGCGGCGCGATCGTGTGCCCAGGCGGCCCGGCGATGCCGCTGCGCGGCGACGAGATGCGCCCGGCGCGCCCGCTCATGTGCTTCGTGTGCGTGACGTGCGGCGGCCTCGACATCGACCGCGGTGACTCGGCCGCCGGCTTTCAACCGCGCATTGAGATCCCGAAGTTCGGCGACCCGCTGTGCGGCGGCCGCACCCGGCGAATCATCCGTCCACGATGCCGCGTGATCAGCTGTCATCAGGTGATGACACCAGGGACAGGGTTGGGTGCACAGGGACGAAGGTCACCGGCGCGGCAGGCGAAAGTCGTCCGCTGCGCAGGGCGCAGGTGCCATGCTGACCAGCCCGCGCGTGGTCGCTGTCGCACCACTAGGCTGGCCGGTGAGCACCACACCAGAGGCGACTAAGGAGACAGCGTGACGATCCGCGTAGGCGTGAACGGCTTCGGCCGCATCGGGCGGAACTTCTTCCGGGCACTCGACGGCCAGAAGGCCGAAGGCAAGGCCACCGACATCGAGGTCATCGCGGTCAACGACCTCACCGACAACGCCACGCTGGCGCACCTGTTGAAGTTCGACTCCATCCTGGGCCGGCTGCCGTACGAGGTCGGTCTGGAGGGCGAGGACACCATCGTCGTCGGCTCCACAAAGATCAAGGCGCTCGAGGTCAAGGAGGGCCCCGCCGCTCTGCCGTGGGGTGACCTCGGTGTCGACGTCGTCGTCGAGTCCACGGGCATCTTCACCGACGCCGCGAAGGCCAAGGGTCACCTGGAGGCGGGCGCGAAGAAGGTGATCATCTCCGCCCCGGCCAAGGGCGAGGATCTGACGGTGGTGCTCGGCGTCAACGACGACCAGTACGACGGCAGCCAGAACATCATCTCCAACGCCTCCTGCACCACGAACTGCCTCGGCCCACTGGCCAAGGTGCTCAACGACGAGTTCGGCATCGTCAGAGGCCTGATGACGACCATCCACGCCTACACCCAGGACCAGAACCTGCAGGACGGCCCGCACAAGGACCTGCGTCGCGCCCGCGCGGCCGCACTCAACATCGTGCCGACCTCCACCGGCGCCGCAAAGGCCATCGGCCTGGTGCTGCCGGAGCTCAAGGGCAAGCTCGACGGGTACGCGCTGCGCGTGCCGATCCCCACCGGTTCGGCGACCGATCTGACCGCCGAGTTGAGCAAGAGCGCCGGCGCCGAGGACATCAACGCCGCGTTCAAGGCCGCGGCCGAGGGTCCGCTCAAGGGAATCCTCAAGTACTACGACGCGCCGATCGTGTCCAGCGACATCGTCACCGACCCGCACAGCTCGATCTTCGACTCCGGGCTGACCAAGGTCATCGACAACCAGGCCAAGGTCGTGTCGTGGTACGACAACGAGTGGGGTTACTCCAACCGCCTCGTGGACCTGGTCGCACTGGTCGGCAAGTCGCTGTAGGCCCGCGCCGCCGTGCCTGCAACTTCCCTGAAGTCACTCTCCGACCTGTTGGCCGAAGGGGTATCCGGGCGCGGTGTGCTCGTGCGCTCGGACCTCAACGTCCCGCTCGACGACAAGGGTGACGGCGCCCGCGCCATCACCGACCCCGGCCGCATCGTCGCCTCGGTGCCCACCCTGCGGACACTGTCCGACGCAGGCGCAAAGGTCCTCGTCACCGCGCACCTGGGCCGTCCCAAGGGTGGACCGGAGGCGAAGTACTCGCTGGCACCGGTCGCAGAGGCGTTGACGGAGCTCTTGGGTCGCCACGTGCAATTGGCCGGCGATGTCGTCGGCAGCGATGCGCTGGCCCGCTCGGAAGGCCTGACCGACGGCGACATCCTGTTGCTGGAGAACGTCCGGTTCGATCCGCGCGAAACAAGTAAGGACGACGACGAGCGGCTGGCGCTGGCCCGGCAGTTGGTCGAACTCGTGGGCGAGGACGGTGCATTCGTTTCCGATGGCTTCGGGGTGGTGCACCGTAAGCAGGCCTCCGTGTACGACGTGGCCACGCTGCTCCCGCACTACGCGGGACAGTTGGTGGCCGCCGAGGTCAAGGTGCTTCAGCAGCTGACCAGCTCGACCGACCGGCCCTACGCGGTGGTGCTCGGCGGCTCAAAGGTCTCCGACAAGCTGGCGGTGATCGAGTCGCTTGCCGAGAAGGCCGACAGCCTGCTCATCGGTGGCGGTATGTGCTTCACCTTCCTTGCCGCCCAAGGCGTCTCGGTGGGCAAGTCACTGGTCCAGCCGGAGATGATCGAGACCTGCAAGAAGCTGATGGACACCTTCTACGACGTGATCCACGTTCCGGTCGACATCGTGGTGGCCGACGAGTTCAAGGCCGACTCGCCGTCGGAAACCGTTGCGGCCGACCGCATCCCCGACGACAAGATGGGCCTCGACATCGGTCCGGAGTCGGTGAAGAGGTTCGCCGCGCTGCTGTCGAACGCCAGAACCATCTTCTGGAACGGCCCGATGGGCGTGTTCGAGTTCCCCGCGTTCGCGGCGGGGACCAAGGGTGTCGCCGAGGCGATCATCGGGGCCACCGGCAAGGGCGCGTTCAGCGTCGTCGGCGGTGGTGACTCCGCGGCCGCGGTGCGGCAACTCGGTCTCGACGAGGACGGTTTCTCACACATTTCCACCGGCGGCGGCGCGTCGCTGGAATACCTTGAGGGCAAGGAACTGCCCGGCATCGCTGTGCTAGAAGAGTGAGGGGTCCTCGAAACGTGAGCCGCAAGCCATTGATCGCCGGCAACTGGAAGATGAACCTCAACCACTTCGAGGCCATCGCGCTGGTGCAGAAGATCGCGTTCGCGCTGCCCGCGAAGTACTTCGACAAAGTCGACGTCACGGTGATACCGCCGTTCACCGACCTGCGCAGTGTCCAGACGCTGGTCGACGGCGACAAGTTGCTGCTGACCTACGGTGCGCAGGACCTCTCGCCGCACGACTCGGGCGCCTACACCGGCGACGTCAGCGGCGCGTTCCTGGCCAAGCTGGGCTGCAGCTACGTCATCGTCGGGCACTCCGAGCGGCGCACCCACCACCATGAGGACGACGCCGTCGTGGCCGCCAAGGCCGCCGCCGCGTTCCGGCACAGCCTAATCCCGATCATCTGCATCGGCGAACCGCTCGAGGTGCGCGAGGCGGGTGACCACGTCGAGCACAACGTCGAGTCCCTGCGCGGCTCGCTGGCCGGTCTCAGCACGGAACAGGTCGGCCAGGCCGTCATCGCCTACGAACCCGTGTGGGCGATCGGCACCGGGCGGGTGGCCAGCGCCACCGACGCTCAGGAGGTGTGCAAGGCCATCCGCGACGAGCTGGGCAGGCTCGCAACGCCGCAGCTGGCGGCCGGGGTGCGGGTCCTCTACGGCGGCTCGGTGAACGCCAAGAACGTCGGTGAGATCATCGCTGCCGAGGACGTCGACGGCGCCCTGGTCGGCGGTGCTTCCCTGGATGCCGAGCAGTTCGCCACCTTGTCGGCCATCGCGGCGGGCGGGCCCCTGCCGTCGTGAGCATCGGCGAGCATTCGGTAGTCTTGCGGCCATGGAATTGGCCCTGCAGATCATCCTGATCGTGACCAGTGTGCTGGTCGTGCTCCTGGTGCTGCTGCATCGTGCCAAGGGTGGCGGCCTGTCGACGCTGTTCGGCGGCGGTGTTCAGTCCAGCCTGTCCGGCTCGACGGTGGTGGAGAAGAACCTCGACCGGCTGACGTATTTCGTCACCGGGATATGGGTGGTCTCGATCATCGGCGTCGCGCTGCAGATCAAATACAGCTGACCGGGACTCGTCCTGCGGCGACGTGCGCGGGCGCCGATACTTGACGCATGGCTGAAGTCGCCGGACTGGAACCCATCGGCGCTGTACATCGCACCCAGGTCGGCCGCGAGGCCACCGAACCGATGCGCGAGGACATCCGTCTGTTGGGTGCGATCCTCGGCGACACCGTGCGCGAACAGAACGGCGAGGAGGTGTTCGACCTCGTCGAGCGCGCCCGGGTCGAGTCGTTCCGGGTGCGCCGCTCGGAGATCGACCGCGCTGACCTGGCCGACATGTTCGACGGCATCGACATCCACCGTGCCATTCCCGTCATCCGGGCGTTCACCCACTTCGCGCTGTTGGCCAACGTCGCCGAGGACATCCACCGCGAGCGCCGCCGGGCGGTGCACCTCGCCGCCGGCGAGCCACCGCAGAACACCAGCCTGGCCGCCACCTACGCCAAGCTCGACGCCGCCGGACTGGACGCCGGCACCGTCGCCGACGCGCTTACGGGCGCGTTGGTGTCACCGGTGATCACGGCGCATCCCACCGAGACCAGGCGCCGCACCGTCTTCGACACCCAGCACCGCATCACCGAGTTGATGCGCCTGCGCCTGCACGGACAAAGCAGCACCGACGACGGCCGCGACGTCGAGCGCGAACTGCGCCGCCACATCCTGACGTTGTGGCAGACCGCGCTGATCCGGTTGTCGAGGTTGAAGATCCAGGACGAGATCGAGACCGGGCTGCGCTACTACCCGGCCGCATTCTTCGAGGTCATCCCGGCGGTAAATGCGGGCGTTCGCACGGCGCTGCAGGATCGCTGGCCCGAGGCCGACCTGTTCGCCGAACCCATCGTGCGGCCGGGCTCGTGGATCGGCGGTGACCGCGACGGCAACCCGAACGTCACCGGCGAGGTGGTGCGCCTTGCGACGGGCAGCGCGGCCTATACCGCGCTGGAGCACTATTTCGCGGAGATCACCGCGTTGGAGCAGGAGTTGTCGCTGTCGGCGCGGCTGGTCCGGATCAGCGACGGGCTCGCCGCGCTGGCCGACCAGTGCGGTGAACCCGCACGCGCCGACGAACCGTACCGCCGTGCGCTGCGGGTCGTTCACGGCCGCCTGACGGCGACCGCGCACGAGATACTCGACCGCCAGCCCGAGCACGAACTCGACCTCGGGCTACAGCGCTACGACAGGCCCGCTGAGCTATCGGCCGATCTGGACACCGTCGACGCGTCGTTGCGTGCGAACGGCAGCGCGGTGCTCGCCGACGATCGTCTTGCGCGGCTGCGGGAGTCGGTGCGCGCGTTCGGGTTTCACCTGTGCGGGCTGGACATGCGGCAGAACTCCGAGGTGCACGAGGAGGTCGTCGCCGAACTGCTGGCGTGGGCCGGCGTGCATCCGGACTACCGGTCACTCGAAGAGCCGGAGCGGGTCGAGTTGTTGGCCGCCGAGCTGGTCACGCGCCGGCCGTTGACCAAGCCCGGCGCCGCCCTGTCGGAGCTGGCTCGCAAGGAGCTCGACATCGTGGCCGCGGCCGCGCGCGCCGTCGAGGTGTTCGGGCCGCAGGCGGTGCCCAACTATGTCATCTCGATGTGCCAGTCGGTGTCCGACATGCTGGAGGCGGCGATCCTGCTCAAGGAGTCGGGGTTGCTGGACGTATCGGGCGAAGAGCCGTACGCCCCGGTCGGCATCGTGCCGCTGTTCGAGACGATCGACGATCTGCAGCGCGGCGCGTCGATTCTGGAGGCGGCGCTGGAGCTTCCGGTTTACCGGACGGTGGTGTCCGCCCGCGACGAGAGCCAGGAGGTGATGCTCGGCTACTCCGACTCCAACAAGGACGGCGGGTACCTGGCGGCGAACTGGGCGCTGTATCGCGCCGAACTCGATCTCGTGGAGTCGGCGCGCGAGACCGGAATCCGGTTGCGGCTTTTTCACGGTCGCGGTGGGACGGTGGGCCGCGGCGGCGGACCGAGCTACGACGCGATCCTCGCGCAGCCGCCGGGGGCGGTGAACGGCTCGCTGCGCATCACCGAACAGGGTGAGGTCATCGCCGCCAAGTACGCCGAACCGCAGATCGCGCATCGCAACCTGGAGACGCTGGTGGCCGCCACGCTGGAGGCGACCCTGCTCGACGTCGAAGGTCTGGGGGACGGGGCTGGGCCCGCCTACGAGGTGCTGGACGATCTCGCCGCGCGGGCCCAAGGCGCCTATGCCGAATTGGTGCACGACACCCCGGGGTTCGTCGACTACTTCAAGGCGTCCACACCGGTGAGCGAGATCGGTGCGCTCAACATCGGAAGCAGGCCGACGTCACGCAAGCCGACGACGTCGATCGCCGACCTGCGGGCGATCCCGTGGGTGTTGGCATGGAGTCAGTCGCGGGTGATGCTGCCCGGCTGGTACGGCACCGGCACGGCGTTCGAGCAGTGGATCGCTGCCGGCCCCGAGTCCGAGCAGGCCCGCCTGGAGGTGCTGCAGGACCTGTATCGGCGTTGGCCGTTCTTCCGGACGGTGCTGTCGAACATGGCGCAGGTGCTGGCCAAGTCCGACCTGGGCCTGGCCGCCCGCTACTCCGAACTGGTCAATGACGAGCAGTTGCGGCGCCGCGTGTTCGGCATGATCGCCGACGAACACCACCGCACCATCCGCATGCACGAGCTCGTCACCGGCCACGACGACCTGCTGGCCGACAACCCGGCGCTGGCGCGGTCGGTGTTCAACCGCTTCCCGTATCTGGAACCGCTGAACCACCTGCAGGTCGAGCTGTTGCGGCGCTACCGCTCGGGCGACGACGACGAACTGGTCCAGCGCGGCATCCTGCTCACCATGAGTGGCCTGGCCACCGCGCTGCGCAACAGCGGATAGGGCCGCGCTACAGCCCGGTGGTGCGCCGCACCTTGTTGACGGCCCCCCGCACGGCCTGTTCGGTCGCGGCGAGCGGCAACATCACCGACTCACCCATGCCCACGATGCGCTCCACCCGGTCGACGATGCCTTCCATGCGGTCCACCACCGCGTTCAGGCGCGGAGCGAGCTCGTTGATCTGGCTGATGGTCTCGTTGAACCGCTCCAGCGTGGCGTCGAGGTTGGCCGTCGAACTGTTCAGGTCCTCCAGGGTCTCGCTGAGCCCTTCGAGAATGGTGTCGACCTGCTCGACGGTGACGTCGGCATTGAGTGCTGCCTGCGCGAGCTTCCTGATGCGCTCCGACCCGGTGCGCACCGGCTTGCCACCCTTGTCCGCCATGACCGTCATTATGACCACCCTGTGCGAACGTCATCTCCGGTGGCCCATCCAACTCCACCCCGGCTACGAACCCCAAGTATGTACACCACCGACTTCAACGAACTCATGGCCACGCCGTTTCTCATGGCGGTCACCGCGCTCGTCATGGTCGTGCTGATGGCGCTCACCATGCGCTCGGTGATCAAGCGTCAGCGGGCGATGATCCGTGAGCCCCGGCACGACTACTTCGCCCGGCTGGCCTACACCAGCCGCTGGCGCGATCGGACGTCAGCCTGATCGCGGCGGAAGCTTGGCGGCCGCTTCCTCGTCGAGCAGCCACACCGTCTCGTCGCGACCCACGGCCCCGGCGGCCGGAACCTCGTCCGGATCCGCGCCGCCGACGGCGGCAGCCACCGCTTCGGCCTTCTCCGTGCCCGACACCACCAGCCAGACTTCCCGCGACCGCCGTACCGCCGGCAGCGTCAACGTGATGCGACGCGGCGGCGGTTTGGGGGAGTCGACGACGCCGACCACCAACCGCTCGCTCTCCCTTACTGCGGAGCTGTGGGGGAACAGCGAGTTCACATGTCCCTCGCCGCCCATGCCGAGCAAGTGGACGTCGAAATCCGGCGCGGGTTGCCCGTCGTCGGCGTTGACGGACAGTTCCCGCTCGTATCCGGCGGCCGCCGCGTCGAGGTCGTCGCCGAACTCACCGCCGCTGGGCGCCATCGGATGCACGTTGTCGGCCGGGATGTCCACCCTGTCCAGCAGCGCCGCGCGCGCCTGCTTGTCGTTGCGCTCGTCGTCATCGGCGGGCACGAAACGTTCGTCACCCCAGTACACGTGAACCTTCGACCAGTCGACCTCACCGCCGCGCTGCGCGACACGTTCGAGCAACGCGATGCCCGTCCCGCCACCGGTCAGCACGATGTGTGCGCTGCCCCGTTCGACGATCGCGTCGACGACGGCCGCGACCAGCCGGTCGCCGGCGGCTGCAGTCAAAGCCGATGTGTCCGAGTACTTCTCGACGACGACATTCATACGTACTGCACCTTGTCGATTCCCTGCAGCGCCTCGTGGTAGATCTCGTCGGCGTCCAGCCTGCGCAGGTCCTCGGCGAGGCATTCCTTGGCCTCCCGCCGCGCCAGCGGGATACGCGCCTCCGGTCTGCTGGTGCGGGTCAGGGTCGCCGTCACACCTTCCTGCGGCCGTCGCAGGGTGATCGTCTCGCTGCTGCGGGTCAATTCGACCTTGAGCTCACCCACCGCGCGCGTCACCGGACCGTCGATGCGGGCGGCCAGCCAACCGGCGAGGACGTCGAGTGACGGCTCGTGGCCCAGGCCCGACACCAGAGCAGAGGTGACCGGTTCGTGCGGATGCTGGTCCACCGCCGATGCCAGCAGCGCCCGCCAGTACGTGATTCGAGCCCAGGCCAGGTCGGTGTCGCCGGGGGTGTAGCCCTGCAGCCGGCCCTTGATCGCGGCCAGTGGGTCGGAGCACTCGGTGGCGTTGGTGATCCGCCGGATCGCCAGCCGTCCCAGCGGGTCCTGCACGGGAACATCCGGGCCACCCGCCGGCCACCAGGCGACCACCGGTGTGTCGGGCAGCAGGAAGGGAAGCACCACACTGTTCGCGTGGTCGGCGAGCTCCCCGTGCATTCGCAGGGCGACGATCTCACCGGCGCCCGCGTCGCCACCGACGCGTAGCTGCGCATCGAGGCGCGATTCCGCCGCATCCCGGTCGCCGGGTACGGTGACGATCACCCGGCACGGATGCTCACGACTGGCGAAGCTGGCGGCTTCGATCGAATCTTCCAGCAGCTCATCGGAGTTCAGGGAGATGACCAGCGTGAGCACCCGGCTCAGGGTGATGGCGCCGCCTTCTTCACGCAGCCCGGTGATCTTCTTGTTGATGTCGTTGGTGGTGGTGCCGGGCAGGTCGACGATCATGGCTCGACTCCTTCGCCGGTCATTGCGCGCATCATTGGCTCGGCAATCACGGCCGCCTCCATTCCCGGCCCGTGCGGTGCAGCATCTCGTCGGCCGACGCGGGGCCCCAGGTGCCAGACTCGTACGGTTCCGGCCTGCCATGCGCCGCCCAGTGTTCCAGCACGGGATCGAGTATCTCCCAGGACAATTCGACCTCACGGTTGACCGGGAACAGCGACGGCTCGCCCAACAGCACGTCGAGGATCAGCCGCTCGTAGGCCTCGGGGGAGTCCTCGGCGAATGCGGAACCGTAGGAGAAGTCCATGTTGACGTCGCGGACCTCCATCGCGCTGCCCGGCACCTTGGACCCGAACCTCGTGGTGATGCCCTCGTCCGGCTGGACCCGGATCACCAGCGCGTTCTGCCCGAGTTCCTCGGTCATCGTCTTGTCGAACGGCAGATGGGGCGCCCGCTTGAAGATCAGGGCGATCTCGGTCACCCTGCGGCCCAGCCGTTTTCCGGTCCGCAGGTAGAACGGGACGCCGGCCCAGCGGCGGGTGTCGATCCCGAGGGTGATCGCCGCGTAGGTCTCGGTGGTGGAGTCCTTGGAGAAACCCTGCTCCTCGAGCAGGCCGACCACCTTCTCGCTGCCCTGCCAGCCCGCCGCGTACTGTCCGCGCGCGGTGGTCTGGTCCAGTGGCTCGACCACATTGGTCGCTGAGAGCACCTTGATCTTCTCGGCCTGCAACTCGTGCGGGCCGAAGTTGACCGGATCCTCCATGGCGGTCAGGGCCAGCAACTGCAGCAGGTGGTTCTGGATCACGTCGCGTGCGGCGCCGACACCGTCGTAGTAGCCGGCCCGCCCGCCGAGTCCGATGTCCTCGGCCATGGTGATCTGCACGCTGTCGACGTAGTTGTTGTTCCAGATCGGTTCGTACAACTCGTTGGCGAAGCGCAGCGCCAGGATGTTCTGAACGGTCTCCTTGCCCAGGTAGTGGTCGATGCGGAACACCGACTCCTCGGGGAACACGCTGTTGACGACGGCGTTGAGCTCACGTGCGCTCTGCAGGTCGTGCCCGAACGGCTTCTCGATGACCACCCGGCTCCACCGGCCCTCCTGCGGGCGGGCGAGTCCGGTTTTCTGGAGCTGCTCGGTCACCTGCTGGAAGGCCTTCGGCGGAATCGACAGGTAGAACGCGTGATTGCCGCCGGTGCCCCGCTCGGCATCGAGCTTCTCCAGCGTTTCGGCCAGCTTCTGGAATGCCGACTCGTCGTCGAAGGTGCCCTGCACGAACCGGAAGCCTTCGGCCAGCCGATCCCACACCTCCTGGCGGAACGGCGTCCGCGCGTGCTGCTTGACGGCCTCGTAGACGACCTGACCGAAGTCCTCGTCGGCCCAGTCGCGCCGGGCGAACCCGACCAGCGCGAACGACGGCGGCAACAGCCCGCGGTTGGCCAGGTCATAGATGGCGGGCATCAGCTTCTTGCGCGACAGGTCACCGGTGACGCCGAAGATGACGATGCCGCACGGCCCCGCGATCCGGGGCATCCGCTTGTCGCGCTTGTCGCGAAGCGGGTTGACCCACGCCGTCATTTGCCAGCTGCGTCGAGCTGACCCTGGGTGGCCTCGAGCAACTCGAGCCACGACTTCTCGAACTTCTCGACGCCCTCCTCCTCGAGCAGCCGGAAGACGTCGGGCAGATCGATGCCGACGGCGGCCAGCTCGTCGAACAGCGCCTGGGCCTCGCCTGCGGTTCCCGTCACGGTGTCACCGGTGATGACGCCGTGGTCGGCAACCGCGTCGATCGTCTTCTCCGGCATGGTGTTCACCGTGTTGGGTGCGACCAGTTCGGTGACGTAGAGCGTGTCGGAGTAGTCGGGGTTCTTCACACCGGTCGACGCCCACAGCGGGCGCTGAACACGGGCGCCGTCGGCCTTGAGGGCCTCGTAGCGCCGGCCGCCGACGAACACCTCCTCGTAGGCGGCGTAGGCCAGCCGGGCGTTGGCGACGCCGGCCTTGCCCCGCAACGCCAGCGACTCCTGGGTGCCGATCTTCTCCAGCCGCTTGTCGATCTCGGTGTCGACCCGCGACACGAAGAACGAGGCGACGGAGTGGATCTTGGACAGGTCATGACCGGCCTCCTTCGCCTTCTCCAGGCCCGCCAGGTAGGCGTCCATCACCAGGCGGTGGCGTTCGACGGAGAAGATCAGCGTCACGTTGACCGAGATGCCCTCGGCGATAACGGCGGTGATCGCGGGCAGGCCGGCCATCGTGGCAGGGATCTTGATCAGCAGGTTGGGCCGGTCGACGATCTTCCACAATTCGACGGCCTGCAGGATGGTCTTGTCGGTGTCCTGCGCGAGGCGCGGATCGACCTCGATGGAGACCCGCCCGTCGGCGCCGCCGGACGCCTCGTACTGCTTGGCCAGCACGTCGCAGGCGTTGCGGACGTCGTCGGTGGTGACGGTGCGGACGGTGGCGTCCACATCGGCGCCGCGCTCGGCCAGTTCGTTGACCTGCGCGTCGTAGGCGTGCCCCGCGGACAGGGCGGCTTGGAAGATCGACGGATTGGTCGTCACACCGACCACGGACATGGTGTCGATCAGTTCCTGCAGGTTTCCGGTCTGCAGCCGGTCGCGCGAGAGGTCGTCGAGCCATACCGACACGCCTGCCTCCGACAGCGCCGCGAGGTTCGGATTCTGAGCCATTGTTGTGCCTTTCCAGACCTTTTCGATATCAGTTGTCTATTGATCGTTCCGCCGCGGCCACCACCGCTTCGGGCGTGAAACCGAACTCACGGAACAAAGTCTTGTCGTCGGCGGATTCGCCGTAGTGCTCGATCGAGACGATCTCACCGGTGTCGCCGACGAGCTTGTACCAACTCTGCGCGACAGCCGCTTCGACCGCCACCCGCGCCGAGACCGTCGGCGGCAGCACCGAATCGCGGTACTCCTTCGGCTGCGATTCGAACCACTCGACACACGGCATCGAGACCACGTAGGCGGTGATGTCCTTGTCCGCCAACTGCTTCCGGGCCTCGACTGCGAGTTGCAGCTCGGATCCGGTCGCGATGATGATCACGTCGGCGTCGCGCACTTCTTCGGGGGAGGCCCCGCCGAGCACATAGCCGCCGCGCGCCACACCGTCGGAGTCAGTGCCCTCCAGGACCGGGATGCCCTGGCGCGTCAGGATGAAACCGACCGGACCGCTTCCGTTACCGCGGGCGATGATGCTGCGCCAGGCGTAGGCCGTCTCGTTCGGGTCACCGGGGCGCACCACCGACAGGTTCGGGATGGCACGCAGCGCCGCGAGGTGCTCGATCGGCTGGTGGGTGGGACCGTCCTCGCCGAGGCCGATGGAATCGTGGGTCCAGACGTAGATGGTGTCGATGTCCATCAGCGACGCCAGGCGAACCGCAGGCCGCATGTAATCGGAGAACTGCAGGAACGTTCCGCCGAACGCGCGCGTCGGCCCGTGCAGCACGATGCCCGACAGGATCGCGCCCATTGCGTGCTCACGAATCCCGAAGTGCAACACCCGTCCGTACCAGTCCGCCGAGAAGTCCTCGGTGGAGATCGACGGCGGGCCGAAGGACTTGACGCCCTTGATGGTGGTGTTGTTGCTGCCGGCCAGATCCGCCGACCCGCCCCAGAGCTCGGGCAGTTTGGGGGCCACGTCGTTTAGCACCTGACCGAACGCGGCGCGGGTGGCCACCGCCTTGGAGCCCGGCTCCCAGTGGGTCAGGTCGGTGTCCCAGCCGTCGGGCAGCTCCTTGGCCAGCAGCCGGTCCAGCAGCGCCTTGCGTTCGGGCTCGCGCTCGGCCCAGGCGTCGAAGCCGCTCTGCCACTTCGCGTGTGCCTCCTGACCGCGGTCCACCAGCTTGCGGGTGTGCTCGATCACCTCCGGCCGCACCTCGAACGTCTTGTCGGGGTCGAAGCCGAGGATCTCCTTGGTGGCCGCCACCTCCTCCTCACCCAACGCCGAACCGTGCACACCGCCGGTGTTCATCTTGTTCGGCGCCGGATAGCCGATGATGGTGCGCAGCGCGATGAACGACGGCTTGTCGGTGACCTTCTTGGCCGCGGCGATGGCCTGTTCGATGCCGACGACGTTCTCGCCGCCCTCGACCTCCTGCACGTGCCAGCCGTAGGCGCGGTACCGAGCCGCGACGTCTTCGGAGAGCGCGATGTTGGTGTCGTGCTCGATCGAGATCTGGTTCTGGTCGTAGAACACGATCAGGTTGCCGAGCTGCTGGGTGCCCGCCAGCGACGACGCCTCGCTGGTGATGCCCTCTTCGATGTCACCGTCGGAGGCGATCACGTAGACGTAGTGGTCGAACGGGCTCTCGCCCCATGGCGTGTCGGGATCGAACAGCCCGCGCTCGTACCGCGACGCCATCGCCATGCCGACTGCCGACGCCAGCCCCTGGCCGAGTGGCCCGGTGGTGATCTCGACGCCCCTGGTGTGGCGGAACTCCGGATGGCCCGGTGTCTTCGACTTGAAGGTCCGCAGCGACTCGATGTCGGACAGTTCGAGGCCGAACCCGCCGAGGTACAGCTGGATGTAGAGGGTCAGGCTGGAGTGCCCGCAAGACAGCACGAACCGGTCGCGGCCCAGCCAGTGCACGTCGCTCGGGTCGTGCACCATCTGGCGCTGGAAGAGGGTGTAGGCCAGCGGGGCGAGGCTCATGGCGGTGCCCGGGTGGCCGTTGCCGACCTTCTGCACCGCGTCCGCCGCCAGCACCCGGACGGTGTCGACTGCGAGGGTGTCCACCTCGGTCCAGTCGTCGGGATGGTTCGGCCGGGTCAGGGCGGAGATTTCTTCGAGCGTGGTCACAGGCGCACTCCTGGTCGACGGTGAGCTCTTATAGCTGCTCGTTGAACCACCCTAGTGCGCGATGGTCATCCGTCGCAGGCTGCTGGGGGACGATTAGGCCGCCGTTCAGGTGGGGTCTACCATCGTCTGTAGTAGAAGCCCCGCGCTGCCGCCTTCTCAAAGGAGTTATCTGCGTGAGCGTTCGCGAAGGCCGCCGCATCGACGGGACGCCCAACCGCCTCCGCGACACGGTGCTCGGCTACATCTCGCTGACCAAGCCGCGGGTCATCGAACTGCTCCTGGTAACCACCATCCCGGCGATGCTGCTGGCCGACCGCGGCACCGTGGATCCCCTCTTGATCCTCAACACGCTGGTCGGCGGCCTGCTGGCGGCCGCGGGGGCCAACACGCTCAACTGCGTCGCCGACGCCGACATCGACAAGGTGATGAAGCGCACCGAGCGCAGGCCGCTGGCCCGCGCCACGGTGCCGCGCAGCCATGCCCTGGTGTTCGGGCTGGCGCTGTCGGTCGCCTCGTTCTTCTGGCTGTGGTGGACCACCAACATGCTCTCGGCTCATCTGGCCGGAGCGACGATCGCCTTCTATGTTCTCGTCTACACGCTGCTACTCAAGCGACGCACGTCGCAGAACGTCGTGTGGGGCGGGGCGGCCGGTTGCATGCCGGTGATGATCGGCTGGTCGGCGGTGACCGGGACCATCTCCTGGCAGGCGCTGGTCATGTTCGCGATCATCTTCTTCTGGACGCCGCCGCACACCTGGGCGCTGGCCATGCGCTACAAGGAGGACTACCGGGCCGCGGGGGTGCCGATGCTGCCCGCGGTGGCCACCGAGCGGCAGGTCACCAAGCAGATCCTGATCTACACCTGGCTGACCGTCGCCGCCACGTTGGCGCTCACCCCGGCAACCGGCTGGCTGTACCTGTCGGTCGCGCTGCTGGCCGGTATCTGGTTCCTGGCGATGGCGCATCAGCTCTACGCCGGCGTGCGCCGCGGTGAACCCGTCAAGCCGTTGCGGCTGTTCCTACAGTCCAACAACTACCTCGCCGTGGTGTTCTGTGCGCTGGCCGTCGACTCGGCCCTGGCGCTGCCCACCCTGTTCTGAGTCAGGGCATCAGCACCACCGAGCCGACCGTCTTGCGGCCCTGCAGGTCGCGGTGGGCCTGCTCGGCATCGGCGAGGCGGTAGCGCTCACTGACCGTGATGCTCAATGTGCCCGAGGCGATGGCGTCGAGCAGTTCGCCCGCCCGCCACGCGAACTCGTCGGCGGTACGGGTGTAGTGCACCAGGGTCGGCCGGGTCAGGAACAGTGATCCGGCCGCGTTGAGGCGCTGCGGGTCGAACGGGGGCACCGGTCCGCTGGACGCGCCGAACAAGGCCAGCGTGCCGCGCACCGCGAGGCTGGCCAGGCTGGCCTCGAACGTGGCCGCGCCCACGCCGTCGTACACCGCGGCCACACCGCCGTCGGTCATCTCCTTGAGTCTGGCGCCGAACTCGGCCGGGTCCTCGGGGTAGTCGAGCACCTCGACCGCGCCCGCCTGCCGCGACAACTCGGCCTTCTCCGGTGTCGACACGGTGGTGATGACGCGCACGGCCATCGCGGTCGCCCACTGGGTGAGGATCAGCCCGACCCCGCCCGCACCGGCATGCACCAGCACCGCATCGCCCTGCTGCACGGGGTACAGCGACTTGATCAGGTAGTGCGCGGTCATCCCCTTGAGCAGAGCCGCCGCGGCGGATTCGGGACTGACGCCTTCGGGGACGTAGGCGGCGAAATCGGCTGGCGCGACACTGTATTCGGCGTAGGCGCCATTGGCCTGTGCGGTGACGACGCGATCGCCGACCTTCAACGCCGCGACGTCTTCGCCGACGGCCTCGACGACGCCGCACACCTCGTTGCCGACGACGAACGGGGTGGGCCGGGGATACTGGCCCGATCGGAAGTAGGTGTCGAGGAAGTTCACGCCGATCGCCTCGGCCTTGATCAGCACCTCGCCGGGGCCGGGCACGGGCTGCGGCTTGTCGACGTAGCTCAGGACTTCGGGTCCGCCGGTCACGGCGACTTCGATGGCGTGCATGTCCTCATCCTCCCAATATCCTGGCCGTTGTGAAGCTCGCCCGGCCCGACGTGTTCCACCCGCGCATCGTGTTGGCCGCATGCCCGGCGCTGCCCGAGGGAGACGGTGACGACGCGGGCCTGGTGGCGGCGCTGCGCAAGCACGGCCTGCACGCCCGCTGGCGGTCCTGGGACGACCCGGCCACCCTGGAGGCCGACCTGGTGATCCTGCGTGCGACGTGGGACTACACCGACCGTCTCGACGAGTTCATGGCCTGGACGCGGCGCGTGCGCAACCTGCTGAACCCGCCGGAGGCGGTCGCGTGGAACTCCGACAAGCGCTACCTCGCCGACCTGGCGGGTGCCGGTGTCCCGACGGTGCCCAGCCGCTTCTTCGGGCCCGGGCAACGGGTGCGGCTACCGGACAGCGACGAGGTGGTGGTCAAACCGGCGATCGGGGTGGGGTCCGTTGCGGCCCTTCGATTCCGTGATCACGACGACGCACGTCGGTACGCCGCGGCGCTGCAGGCGCGGGGTCGCACGGTGCTGGTGCAGCCGTACGACGCGCGCATCCAGGCGGGGGAGACCGCGCTGGTGTTCCTCGGCGGCGCGCCGTCGCACGCCTTCACCAAGGGGCCGATCCTGACGGTGCCGGGCAAGCCGCCGGTCTTCGACGAGTCCGGGACCTATGCCGAGGAGACCCTCACGCCCGCCGACCCCGACTTCGAGGTGTGGGACGTCGCGCACGCCGCACTCGAGGCGGCGGCCGCGCACCTGGACATGGCGCCCGCAGACCTGCTGTATGCGCGGGTGGACGTCATCGGCGGGCGCGATGACCCGCGGGTGCTCGAGGTGGAACTCGTCGAGCCGTCGCTGGGCTGGGCGCAACTGGACACCGCGACCCGGGAACGCAGGCAGCGGATGTTCGCGGTGGGCGTCGAGTCAGCTCTCGACCGGTTCGGGCTCGGCCCGCTGTCGCATCGACGCCCATAGCGCGGCGGTGGCGGCGGTGCAGATGGCGGCCCCGGCGACGTGCACGGCCACCAACGCGGCTGGCACCCCCAGCGCGTACTGAACGCGCCCGATCAGCGCCTGGGCGGCGACCAGCACGAGCAGCATCGCGAGTCGCCGCACGACGGGTCGGGGCGCCGCGACCGCGCGCAGCGCGAACACCAGCGCCACCAACAACGACAGGTAGGCGACCAGCAGCGTCGCATGCAACTGCACCAGCGCCACGATTTCGATCTGCAGTCGCGGTACCGGCGCCTCGATGCTCTTGTCGCCGGCGTGGGGGCCGGCGCCGGTGACCAGCGTCCCGCTCACCAGCACCGCGGCCAACGCTAGACCGCACAGGAAGGTCAACTGGCGCAACGGCTTCGGCACCCGGCGAACCGGCACGCCGGAGTCGGGTTCGCCGATCTTGACGAACAGCAACACCGCCAGCCACACCATGGTCATCGACACCAGCAGGTGGATGGCCACGGTCCACCACAACAACCCGGTCAGCACCGTGATGCCACCGATGACTGCCTGCGCCACCGTCGACACCGGCATCAGCCACGCATAGACGAGCACCTCCCGGCGGCGTCGTGCGCGCAGGACCGCCAACACCGCGGCGGCGGCGGTGAGCACCACCAGGAAGGTGATGAGCCGGTTGCCGAATTCGACCGCCTGGTGCACCACCGGAACCTCGGCGACCGGCACCGGGGTGAAACTGCCGGGGAAGCATTGGGGCCACGTCGGACAGCCCAGGCCGGAGGCGGTGACGCGCACGATCGCGCCCGTCACCGATATGCCGCCCTGGGTGAGGATGACGAGGAAGGCGATGATGCGCTGCGTCCGCAGGCTGGGCAGCGGCAGCAGGTCGACCAGCCGCATGAAGACGCGTCGCACGCCCCGATGGTAGTGCAGTGAAACTACACGACGTAGTAGCGGGTGTCGTGCTGTGGCTTCAGGTGAAACGGAACCAACGCAGCGCGCACAGCGCGGCGACACCGCCCCACACCGCGAGTACCAACAGGCCGAACCAATCCACTGACTGCGTCATCGCCCGCGACAGGGCTTCGGTCAGCGCCCCAGAGGGGGTCAGGCGCGCCACCCACTGCAGCGCGGACGGGACCATTCCACCTTCGAGGGTCAGCGCGCCGACGCCGGCGAAGACGAACCACAGCAGGTTGGCCACCGCGAGCACGATCTCGGCGCGCAGGGTGCCGCCCAGCAGCAGGCCCAGCGCCGCGAAGCCCGCCGTACCCAGCGCGATGATCAGCGCGCCGAGGCCCAGTCCGGCCACCTGCGGACGCCAACCCAGCGCCAGTCCGATGGCGCCCAGCACGAGCGCCTGCAGGAACACCACGGCCACCACGGCAAGCGACTTGCCCGCGATGATGCCCCACACCGGGAGCGCCGTCGCACCGAGGCGCTTTAGCGCGCCGTACCGGCGGTCGAACGCCACCGCGATCGCCTGTCCGGTGAACGCGGTGGAGATGACCGCCAGCGCCATGATCGCCGGCACGAACGTCGCGGCCCGGTTGTCGCCGAACGAACCGAGCGGCAGCAACGTCATGCCCACGAGCAGCGTGATCGGGATGAACATCGTCAGCAGCAACTGCTCGCCGTTGCGCAACAACAGTCGAAGTTCCAGCCCGAACTGGGCGGCCAGCATCTTCGGCACGGTCGCCGGCCTTGGGTCGGGCGCGAAGGTGCCCGGCTCGAAGCGGTTGGTGGTCATCATTTTCGGTTCCTCGCGCAAGCGCTCGTCACGACCGCAACTCCCGTCCGGTGAGATCGAGGAAGACATCCTCGAGGCTGCGCTGCTCAACGCGCATGTCGGTGGCCAGCACGTCGAGCCGTGCGCACCACGCCGTCACGGTGGCCAGCACCTGCGGGTCGATCGCGCCCTCGATCAGGTACTCGCCGGGCGCGGTCTCGCTCGCCTGGTAGCTCTCGGGCAGGGCGGAGATCAGCAGCGACAGGTCGAGCCGGCGGGGGGCGCGGAACCGCAGCTGGTTCTCCGCGCCATTGCGCATGAGTTCCGCGGGCGACCCGGTGGCGACCACGGCGCCGCGGTCGATGATCACAATCCGGTCGGCCAACTCCTCGGCCTCGGTGAGCTGGTGCGTCGTGAGGACCACGGTCACACCGTCGCGGCGCAGCGCTTCGATCAACTCCCACACCACGATTCGCGCATGCGCGTCCATGCCCGCGGTGGGCTCGTCGAGGAAGACCAGCTCCGGGCGGCCCACCACCGCGCAGGCCAGCGCCAACCGCTGCTGCTGGCCGCCGGAGAGCCGGCGATAGGTGGTGCGGGCCGCCTCGGCCAGCCCCAAGGTGTCCAACAGCCATTGTGGGTCGAGGGGGTGGGCGGCGTAGGCGGCGACCAGGTCGAGCATCTCGCCGGCGCGTGCGGCCGGGTAACCACCGCCGCCCTGCAGCATCACGCCGATGCGCTCGCGCAGTCGGGCGTTGTCGCTGACCGGATCCAGTCCGAGGATCTCGATCGAGCCCGCGTCGGGCCGAACGAACCCCTCGCACATCTCCACGGTCGTGGTCTTGCCTGCGCCGTTGGGGCCGAGCAGCGCGAGCACCTCGGCGGTCTGCACCTCGAGGTCGAGGTTCGAGACGGCGGTCGTCGACCCGTAACGCTTGCTGACCCCGCGCAGCCGTACGGGCACGGACGAGGTCGGCATCACGGAGAGTCAGCGTAGGCGTCGCGCCGCACCGATTGCGGCGGCGGTGGTGACGTTTCGGTGGCGGTCGGTATGCCGCGCCACGGCAGCCGGTTGTAGGTGAGCAGCATGAGCAGCGCGGCGATCACCGTGCTCGCCACCACGGCGAGCAGGATCTGGAAGAGCGTGAAGCGATCACCGTTCGCAGTGGGGCCGAAGATGCCGACGGCCAGCGTCACCACGATGGTGGCCCCGCGAAACGCCGGGCGCGTCGCCCAGGCGGCCAGCGGTAGCACGGCCCACAGCACGTACCAGGGCTGGACGACGGGGAACAGCAGCACGGTCATGCCGAGCGCGACACCCAGGCCGCCGACCGGATGCAGCCGGCCGCGCAGCACCGCCAACAGCAGCCAGGCCACCAGGACCGCGATGATCGACACGCCGATGGCGCGGGTGAGGCCCAGTATCGCGGTGGTGTGATCGCCGAGCCCGAGCAGGATGCCGACCTGACCGGTGCCCAACGCGAGCAGCGTCGGCAGCGACATCCAGCTGCGCACGACGTTGGCCGTGCCGAGGGTGAACAGCCAGCCGAAGCCCAGCCCGCTGGCCCAGGCGATCACCGCCATCACCGCGACCGAGACAGCGGTCAGGGAGCCACCGGCCACCAGGAACGCCTTCACCGTGCCGCCCCACCGGCAGGCCAGGGCCATCGCCACGAACCCGAGCGCCAACAGCGACGGCAACTTGACCTGAGAAGACATCGTGATCAGCACGACACCGATCAGCAGCATGGCCATCGGCCACCACCGGGCCCAGTCCTGCCTGCGGCGCGGCCACGACAACGGCCGGGGGATCAGGCGCGTCGTCGCGTCGATGCCACGCAGCGCGAACTCGGTGCCTGCAAGCATCAACCCCAGCATCAGCGCCTCGTTGTGGATGCCCGCGACCAGATGCATGATCAGCAGCGGGTTGGCCGCCCCCAGCCACAGCGCGCTGACCTCGGCGACCCCGCACCGGTGGGCCAACCGCGGCACGGCCCACACGATCAGGCCGACCCCCAGCAGCACCACGAGGCGGTGGCACAGCACCGCCGCGACGATGTTCTCGCCGGTGAGTGCCGAGATGCCCTGGCCGATCCACAGGAACAGCGGACCGTAGGGAGCGGGCGTCTCCCGCCACATGTTCGGCACCGACAGCGTGAACACGTGGTCCAGGCCCAGCCCGGGCGCCGGCCCCACCCGGTACGGGTCGAGGCCCTTCATCGCTATCTCGCTCTGCGCGAGATAGGAGTAGACGTCGCGGCTGTACATCGGGGGGGCGATCAGCAGCGGCAGCACCCACAGCAGCAGCGTGCGGTCGAGTTGGCTGCGCGACATCCGGCGATCGCCCAGCGCGAACCGGCCCAGCATGAGCCACGCCAGCGTCATCATCACCGCGCCGGTGGTGGTCATGGTCAGCGACACCGTCTGGATCCGCGACGGCAGATTGAGCAGCCGCACCCCGAAGGTCGGATCCTGCACCACCGGCCGCGCGCCGACGCCGAGGGCGCCGATCGCCATCAACACCGTTCCCGCGGCGCCGAACAGCCGGGTCCGTCGCAACGCCATGTTCTCGGCATCGTTGAGCGGCGAGCCCACCGGGCGCTCGTCGGCGTGCCATCGGGCGATCGACGAGCTGAGCGAAGGGGGGCCGGCTGCCACCTCAGCAGCGTAACCGCCGGTCCTATGGCGGCCGTCACGATAAGGGTGCCCTTGCTTTACCGGGTTTCGGAATTCCGACACAATAGTGTTGTGAAATTACATCCGGAGGCCAACGCAGGGGCCGACCGCCGCACGCGCGGCGCGATCGTGCAGCTGCTGCTGGAATCCGGACCCATCACGGCCGGCGAGATCGGCGAACGGCTCGGCATCTCCGCCGCGGGCGTGCGCAGGCACCTCGACGCGCTGATGGACGCCGGCGATGCACAGTCCAGCGCCGCAGCCGCCTGGCAGCACAACGGCCGCGGCAGGCCGGCCAAGCGGTACCGGCTCACCGCAGCCGGCCGGGCCAAGCTGGCCCACGCCTACGACGACCTCGCGGTCGCGGCGATCCGACAGCTGCGGGAGATCGGCGGCGACGACGCGGTGCGCGCCTTCGCGCGGCGCCGCATCGACGGCATCCTGGCGGGAGTAACCGAGGGACCCGATGACGTTGAATCAACTGCAGACCGGGTCGCGGCGGCACTGACCAACGCCGGTTATGTGACGACGGTGACGCCGATGACACCGGTCTCCGGTCCCGTCCGCGGCATCCAGTTGTGTCAGCATCACTGTCCGGTGTCGCACGTCGCCGAGGAGTTCCCGGAGTTGTGCGAAACCGAGCGCGAAGCGTTCGCCGAGATCCTGGGTACGCATGTACAACGGCTGGCCACGATCGTCAACGGCGACTGTGCCTGCACCACGCATGTCCCGTTGGACGGCCCGAAACCACTTCGGCGCACAGCCCGCGCCGGAGCCACCACGAACACCGAAAGCAAGCAAGGAGCGTCGACATGACGACCACGCCCGAGGCCCACAAGGTCGGCGAACCGCTCAGCCAGGAAGAGGCCATCGCCTCGCTGGGCCGTTACGGCTACGGCTGGGTGGATTCCGACGTCGCGGGCGCGGCCGCACAGCGCGGGTTGTCCGAGGCGGTCGTGCGCGACATCTCCTCGAAGAAGAACGAACCCGAGTGGATGCTGCAGATTCGGCTCAAGGCGCTGCGCACGTTCGACAAGAAGCCGATGCCGAACTGGGGCTCCAACCTCGAGGGCATCGACTTCGACAACATCAAGTACTTCGTGCGCTCCAGCGAGAAGCAGGCGGCGACGTGGGACGACCTGCCCGCCGACATCAAGAACACCTACGACAAGCTCGGTATCCCCGAGGCGGAGAAGCAACGCCTCGTCTCGGGCGTGGCCGCTCAGTACGAGTCCGAGGTGGTCTACCACTCGATCCGCGAGGATCTCGAGGCCCAGGGCGTCATCTTCCTCGACACCGATACGGGCCTGCGCGAGCACCCCGAGCTCTTTCGGCAGTACTTCGGCACCGTGATCCCGGCCGGGGACAACAAGTTCTCCGCGCTCAACACCGCGGTGTGGTCGGGCGGTTCGTTCATCTACGTGCCGCCGGGTGTGCACGTCGACATCCCGCTACAGGCCTACTTCCGGATCAACACCGAGAACATGGGTCAGTTCGAGCGGACGCTGATCATCGTCGACGAGGGCGCATACGTCCACTACGTCGAGGGCTGCACCGCGCCGATCTACAAGTCGGACTCGCTGCACTCCGCGGTGGTCGAGATCATCGTCAAGCCGGGCGGCCGGTGCCGGTACACAACCATTCAGAACTGGTCGAACAACGTCTACAACCTGGTCACCAAGCGTGCCAGGGCAGAGGCGGGCGCGACGATGGAGTGGGTCGACGGCAACATCGGCTCCAAGGTCACCATGAAGTACCCCGCGGTCTGGATGACCGGCGAGCACGCCAAGGGGGAGGTGTTGTCGGTCGCGTTCGCCGGCGAGGGCCAGCACCAGGACACCGGCGCCAAGATGCTGCATCTGGCGCCGAACACGTCGAGCAACATCGTGTCCAAGTCGGTGGCCCGTGGCGGCGGCCGGGCGTCCTACCGCGGCCTGGTACAGGTTAACAAGGGTGCACACGGATCCCGCTCCAGCGTCAAATGCGATGCGTTGCTTGTCGATACGGTGAGCCGCAGCGACACCTATCCCTACGTCGACATCCGGGAGGACGACGTGACGATGGGGCACGAGGCCACGGTCTCCAAGGTCAGTGAGGACCAGTTGTTCTATCTGATGAGCCGCGGCATGACCGAGGACGAGGCGATGGCCATGGTGGTGCGCGGGTTCGTCGAACCGATCGCCAAAGAGCTGCCGATGGAGTACGCGCTCGAGCTGAACCGGCTCATCGAACTGCAGATGGAAGGTGCGGTCGGCTAGTGGGGCGAGCGAAGCGACGGGAAAATATCTAGTGGCGCAAGCGAATTTGGCCGCCGCCGCCGAGGGGACACCCGCGGGGTCGGCGCTGAACAAGGGCGAGATCTTCACGTCCTACGACGTGAACGCCTTCGAGGTGCCCGGCGGCCGCGACGAGATCTGGCGGTTCACCCCGCTGCGGCGCCTGCGCGGACTGCACGACGGTTCGGCTGTCACGTCCGGCACGGCGACGATTCAGGTCAGCGCGTCCGACGAGGTGCGGGTGGACCGCGTCCCGCGTGAGGACGCCCGCCTGGGGCAGGCCGGTGCGCCGGCTGACCGCGTTGCCGCACAGGCGTATTCCTCGTTCCAGACAGCGACGGTGATCGAGGTCCCCAAGCAGGCAGCGGTGGGCGAGCCGATCGAGGTCACGATCGTCGGTCCCGGCGAGGGCGCGGCGGCCTACGGGCATCTGCAAGTCCGCGTCGGCGAGCTGGGCGAGGCGACGGTGGTGATCGATCAGCGCGGCAGCGGCACCTACGCCGACAACATCGAGTTCCTGGTGGGGGACGGCGCGACGCTGCGGGTGGTGTCGATCGCCGACTGGGCCGATGACGCCGTGCACGTCAGCAGCCATCACGCAGCGCTGGGTAAGGATGCCGTGCTGCGCCACGCCGCTGTCACCCTCGGCGGTGACGTGGTGCGGTTGACCGGTCGCGTGCGGTTCTGTGCGACCGGCGGAGACGCCGAGCTGCTCGGGCTGTACTTCGCCGACGACGGCCAGCACTTCGAGTCGCGTCTGCTCGTCGACCACGCCCAACCCAATTGCCGCTCTCATGTCACGTACAAGGGTGCGCTGCAAGGTGATCCGGACTCCGACAGGCCGGACACGCACACCGTGTGGGTCGGCGACGTGCTGATCCGGGCGGCGGCCAGCGGCACCGACACCTTCGAGACCAACCGCAACCTCGTGCTCACCGACGGGGCCAGGGCCGACTCGGTGCCGAATCTCGAAATCGAGACCGGTGAAATCGCCGGCGCCGGACACGCCAGTGCCACTGGGCGTTTCGACGATGAGCAGCTGTTCTACCTCCAGGCCCGGGGCATCCCCGAAGGCCAGGCCCGCCGGTTGATCGTGCGCGGCTTCTTCGGCGAGATCATCTCCAAGATCGCCGTGCCCGCGGTGCGCGAGCGCCTGACCGAGGCCATCGAACACGAACTGGAACTGACCGAAGGGATCAGCCACCGATGACCACTTTAGAAGTCAAGGACCTGCACGTCAGCGTCGTGTCCGCGGAGGACGGGACCGACATCCCGATCCTCAAGGGCGTCGACCTCACCGTGAACTCGGGGGAGACCCATGCGCTGATGGGGCCCAACGGCTCGGGCAAGTCGACGCTGTCCTATGCCATCGCGGGCCATCCCAAGTACACGGTGACGTCGGGGTCGATCACGCTCGACGGTCAAGACGTGCTCGCGATGAGCGTCGACGAACGCGCCCGCGCGGGGCTGTTCCTGGCGATGCAATACCCGGTGGAGGTGCCGGGTGTGTCGATGTCGAACTTCCTGCGCACCGCCGCGACGGCCGTGCGCGGCGAAGCGCCCAAGCTGCGGCACTGGGTCAAAGAGGTCAAGGGCGCGATGGCCGACCTCGACATCGAGTCGTCGTTCTCCGAGCGCAGCGTCAACGAGGGTTTCTCGGGCGGTGAGAAGAAGCGCCACGAGATCCTGCAGCTGTCGGTGCTCAAGCCCAAGATCGCGATCCTCGACGAGACGGACTCCGGTCTGGACGTCGACGCTCTGCGGGTCGTCAGCGAAGGCGTCAACCGCTACGCGGAGGCCGAGCACGGTGGTGTGCTGCTGATCACCCACTACACCCGGATCCTGCGGTACATCCAGCCGCAGTTCGTGCATGTGTTCGTCGGCGGACGCATTGTGGAGTCGGGTGGTCCCGAACTGGCCGACGAGCTCGAGGAGAACGGGTACGTCCGCTTCGCCCAATCGGCCGCCGCGGGGGCGTAAGCCATGACCGCGTCGGTTCGCCCGCTCGACGTGGCGGCCATCCGCGCCGACTTCCCGATCCTGCAGCGGGTGATGCGCGGCGGAAACCAGCTGGCGTATCTGGATTCCGGCGCGACTTCACAGCGTCCGTTGCAGGTTCTCGACGCCGAGCGGGACTTTCTGGTGTCGTCCAACGGCGCGGTGCACCGCGGCGCGCACCAGTTGATGGAGGAGGCCACCGACGCCTACGAGGACGGCCGCGCCGACATCGCGGCGCTGGTCGGCGCCGATCCGGACGAGCTGGTGTTCACCAAGAACGCGACCGAGGCCATCAATCTGGTGGCCTACGTCCTCGGCGATGCCCGGTTCGACCGCGCCGTGGGGCCCGGCGATGTCATCGTCACCACCGAACTCGAGCACCACGCCAACCTGATCCCGTGGCAGGAGCTGGCCCGTCGCACCGGCGCGACGCTCAAGTGGTACTCCGTCATCCCCGACGGGCCCGAAGCCGGCCGCATCGACCTCGACTCACTCAGGCTCGACGAGCGGGTGAAAATCGTTGCCTTCAGCCATCATTCGAATGTCACCGGCGCGCTCGCGCCGGTGGCCGAGATCGTCGCACGGGCACGGGCCGTCGGTGCGCTCACGCTGCTGGACGCCTGCCAGTCCGTGCCGCACCAGCCCGTCGACTTGCACGCCCTGGGTGTCGACTACGCGGCGTTCTCCGGGCACAAGATGTTGGGGCCCAACGGTATCGGCGTCTTGTACGGCCGCCGCGATCTGCTCAACGCGATGCCCCCGTTCATCACCGGCGGCTCGATGATCGAGACGGTCACGATGGAGGAGGCCACCTACGCCCCTGCGCCGCAGCGCTTCGAGGCGGGGACGCCGATGACGTCACAGGTCGTCGGCCTGGCTGCGGCGGCGCGCTACCTGCGCGAGATCGGGATGCCGGTGGTCCAGGCCCACGAAGCCGAGCTGGTGGCGGCGGCGATGCAGGGCCTGTCTGTCATCGACGCGGTGCGCATCATCGGGCCTGCATCGCTGGCTGACCGCGGGTCGCCGGTCAGCTTCGTCGTCGACGGGATCCACGCGCACGACGTGGGGCAGGTTCTCGACGACGAGGGAATCGCGGTGCGGGTCGGCCACCACTGCGCCTGGCCACTTCACCGCCGGTTCGGCATCGCCGCGACCGCGCGCGCGTCGTTCGCGGTCTACAACACCATGGACGAGGTAGAGCGCCTGGTGGCCGGCGTGCGTCGCGCCGTCGACTTCTTCGGCAGGCAGTGACGTGCGGCTCGAGCAGATCTACCAGGAAGTGATCCTCGATCACTACAAGCATCCGCACCACCGCGGGCTACGTGAGCCGTTCAATGCCGAAGTGCACCACGTCAACCCGACTTGTGGCGACGAGGTGACGCTGCGGGTGAGCCTGTGCGACGGCGGCGAGCGGGTCGCCGACATCTCTTATGACGGGCAGGGCTGTTCGATCAGCCAGGCCGCGACGTCGGTGCTCGCCGATCAGCTGATCGGACGGATCGTGGGCGATGCCCTCGACACGGTGGCCGCCTTCACAAAGATGGTCTCGTCGCGCGGGACCGTCGAGGGTGAAGAAGATGTACTGGGAGACGGCATCGCGTTCGCCGGTGTCGCGAAGTACCCGGCACGGGTCAAGTGCGCGTTGCTGGGTTGGATGGCTTTCAAAGACGCACTGGCGCAGGCGTCAGAGAGATTTCAGGAGGCAGGATGAGTGACACCGCAGTGCCGAACGAGGAATTCTTGTTCGATCTCGAGGAGGCCATGCGCGACGTCGTCGACCCCGAACTCGGTATCAACGTCGTCGACCTGGGGCTGGTGTACGGGATCAACGTCGAGAAGGGCGAGCACGGAAACGTCGCGCTGATCGACATGACGCTCACGTCGGCGGCGTGCCCGCTCACCGACGTCATCGAGGATCAGTCGCGCACCGCCCTGGTGGGCGCCGGGCTGGTCGACGAGTTGCGCATCAACTGGGTGTGGAATCCGCCCTGGGGGCCGGACAAGATCACCGAGGACGGCCGCGAGCAGCTGCGGGCACTGGGGTTCACCGTCTAGCACCGGACGGGATTACACCTGTTGATCCGGATTCTCCCTCCTGCACGTGACAGGGGCAGCAGAATCTACGTGTGCTCACCGTGCCGGCGTTCGTGTGGCGTGGCGGTCCCGCTCTTCGAGGGCTGACCCTGGGCGGCGCCGTCGGCCTCGGCGTGGGCGTGTTGGCGTGGCTCGACTCGGGATTCCTGCTGTCCGGGCTGATCGTGTTCGTCGTGGTGGGCGCCTTCTACGGCACGTGGATGTCGCGGCACATGACGCGATTCTGGCCCGGGGCCGATCGGCTCGACCCCGATGACCGGGTGGCGGTGGCAGGCGCTGCCCGCCGCGGTGAGCACATCGGTGACCCGCGGCTGAGCGGGGCCGTCGTCGACTACAGCCGGGGTCTGCACGCAGCCGCCGAAAAGGCCCGTCCGGTGAGGTGGGTGTTGCCGCTCGTCCTCGTCGTGGCGCTGGCAACGGCGGTGTGGGACGGACTGTTCGGGTCCTGGGGCACCGCGGTGGCGTCCGCCGTGTATCTGGTCGTGTTGGTGATCGAGCTGTTCTGGTGGCCGAAGCGGCGCGACCAATTGTTGGCCAACACCGCCCGGTCCGCCGACACCGCCGGTCGCGTATGAGATGAGCCGGGAAGGGGCGCGATGACGGTCGGGTTCGACGAGGTCTTCGCACACACTCGAACGCAATTGCGCGGCGTCGCCGAAAGTCTCGTCGCCGGCCCGCAATACCGTGCCGCGGGCACCATCCGCCTCGCCGTGCGACCCGACGGGTTCGCCGCGACGGCGATCCCGCTCGCCTTGCATGGCACCGAGATCGTCTTTCCCGACGGCAGCCTGCCGCTGACCGGGCCGATGGACGCGATCGCCCTCGCGGCGGGCATCGACGCCGGTCCGCCCCTGGGCGTCTACGCGGTCCTCGACCCCATGGCGCCGGATACCGATCTGCGACTCGACCCGGTCGCGGCCGAGTGGGTGCACCGCAGTCTCTACGCCGGCGGCCATGCGCTCAAACAGGTGCTGCCCCAACAGCACCCGGTGCTCTGGCCGGAGCACTTCGACGTCGCCGTCACCGAGGATGAGGTCAACTACGGCGTATCGGCCGGCGACGACACCCACCCGACGCCGTACGCGTACGTCGGCCCGTGGCAGAAACGGACGGGCCCGTTCTGGAACGCGCCGTTCGGCGCACTGCATTCACTCGACCCCGCCGATGACGTCGACGCGCTCGCGGCACGGATCGCCGAGTTCTTCGAGCGCGGCAGAAGGGAGCTGCACCATGGCCGAGGTTGATCTGGACTTCTCCGGTCTGCGGGCGCTTTTCATCAACTGCACCCTCAAGCGGTCCCCCGAGCCCAGCCACACGCAGGGCCTGGTCGACATCAGCGCCGCGATCATGCGCAAACACGGTGTCGCGGTCGAGCAGGTCCGCGCCGTCGACCATGACATCGCCACGGGCGTGTGGCCCGACATGCGCGACCACGGGTGGGCCACCGATGACTGGCCCGCGATCTTCGACCAGGTGCTGGCCGCCGACATTCTGGTGCTCGCCGGTCCCATCTGGCTGGGTGACAACAGCTCGGTCATGAAGCGGGTCCATGAACGGCTCTACGGCGGCTCACACCTGCTCAACGAGCACGGCCAGTACCTGTATTACGGCCGCGTCGGAGGCTGCCTGATCACCGGCAACGAGGACGGCGTCAAACACTGTGCGCAGAACGTGCTCTACACCCTGCAGCACATCGGATACACGATTCCGCCGCAGGCCGACGCCGGCTGGATCGGCGAGGCCGGCCCTGGGCCGTCCTACCTCGACCCGGGCTCCGGGGGGCCGGAGAACGACTTCACCAACCGCAACACGACATTCATGACGTGGAACCTGATGCACCTGGCGCGCATGCTGCGCTCAGCAGGCGGCGTCCCCGCCCACGGGAACATCCGTACCGGATGGGACGCGGGCTGCCGCTACGACTTCGCCAATCCCGAGTATCGATGATGCCCGCCCCGGTTTCACCGCGCCTAGGCTGGGAACACCCAGCGAACCCCCAGCGTTAGGACTGATCGTGGCTACCCAAGACATCACCGCCGAACAATTCAACGACACCATCAACGACAACGAGATCGTGCTGGTGGACTTCTGGGCGTCGTGGTGTGGCCCCTGCAGAGCGTTCGCCCCCACCTTCGCGGCGTCTTCCGAGGAGCACCCCGACGTGGTGTACGCCAAGGTCGACACCGAGGCCGAACAGGCGCTGGCCGCCGCAGCCGACATCCGGTCCATCCCCACGCTGATGGCGTTCAAGAAGGGCAAGCTGGTGTTCAACCAGCCTGGAGCGCTGCCGCCGGCGGCCCTCGAGGAGCTGGTGCAGCGGGTCAAGGACTTCGATATCGACGCCGCGATCGCCGCCCAGAACAACGGCCAGCCGGAGTGATGCCGCGCACGCGATAGCGTGCAGTACGTGACCGACCACGCTGACCGAGGACGTTCGGACTTCGTCCTCGTAGACAGGCCCCGCAGCAACGTCGCTCTGGTGACGCTGAACCGGCCCGAGCGCATGAACTCGATGGCCTTCGATGTGATGGTTCCTCTCAAGAAGGTGCTCGACGAGCTGACCTACGACAACTCGGTGCGCGCGATCGTGCTCACGGGCGCGGGGCGCGGCTTCTCCTCCGGCGCCGACCACAAGTCGGCGGGCTCGGTGCCGCACATCGACGGGCTCACCCGCCCGACGTTCGCCCTGCGCTCCATGGAGGTGCTCGACGACGTCATACTCGCGTTACGCAAGATGCACCAGCCGGTCATCGCCGCCGTCAACGGCGCCGCGATCGGCGGGGGGCTGTGTCTGGCGCTGGCCTGCGACATCCGCGTCGCCGCGCGGGGCGCCTACTTCCGCGCGGCCGGCATCAACAACGGATTGACCGCCAGCGAGCTGGGCCTGTCCTACCTGCTGCCGCGTGCGATCGGGACATCGCGGGCGTTCGAGCTGATGCTGACCGGTCGCGACGTCGACGCCGAGGAAGCCGAGCGCATCGGACTGGTCTCGCGCAGCGTGCCCGACGACCAGCTCCTGGAGGTTTGCTATGAACTCGGTGAACGGGTCGCGTCGTTCTCCCGGCCAGGAATCGAGTTGACCAAGCGCACACTTTGGAGTGGACTGGACGCCGGTAGCCTGGAAGGGCACATGCAGGCCGAGGGCCTGGGACAACTTTTCGTCCGTTTGCTTACCGCCAACTTCGAAGAAGCGGTGGCAGCGCGCGCCGAGATGCGGGCCCCTGCATTTACCGACGACAAGTAGCCGACGACAAGTAGCCGACGACACAGGAGCCAAGCGTGATCACCGCAACGGACCTGGAGGTCCGCGCCGGGGCGCGCACGCTGCTGTCCACCGACGGGACGGCGTTGCGGGTGCAGCCCGGCGACCGGATCGGGCTGGTTGGTCGCAACGGCGCGGGCAAGACCACCACCATGCGCATCCTGGCCGGCGAAGGCGAACCGTACGCCGGGACCATCATGCGCAACGGGGAGGTCGGCTACCTGCCGCAGGATCCCCGCGAAGGGGACCTGGACGTGCTGGCCCGCGACCGGGTGCTGTCGGCGCGCGGGCTCGACACGCTGCTGGCCGACCTGGAGAAGCAGCAGGTGCTGATGGCGGAGGTCGCCGACGGCACCGCCCGCGACAAGGCCGTGCGCAAGTACGGGCAACTCGAGGAGCGGTTCGCCGCCCTCGGCGGGTACGCCGCCGAGAGTGAAGCCGGCCGCATCTGCGCGAGCCTCGGGCTCGCCGAACGGGTGCTGACCCAGTCGCTGCGCACCCTGTCGGGCGGTCAGCGCCGACGCGTGGAGTTGGCCCGCATCCTGTTCGCGGCGTCCGAGAGCGGCGCGGGATCCTCGACCACGTTGCTGCTCGACGAGCCCACCAACCACCTCGATGCCGACTCCATCGGCTGGCTGCGCGATTTCCTCCAGCAGCACACGGGCGGGCTGATCGTGATCAGTCACAACGTCGACCTGCTCGCCGACGTCGTGGACCGGGTGTGGTTCCTCGACGCGGTGCGCGGTGAGGTCGACGTCTACAACATGAGCTGGCAGAAGTATCTCGACGCGCGCGCCACCGACGAGCAGCGGCGCCGCCGCGAGCGCGCCAACGCCGAGCGCAAGGCCACCGCGCTTCGCACCCAGGCCGCCAAGATGGGCGCCAAGGCAACCAAAGCCGTTGCCGCGCAGAACATGTTGCGACGCGCCGACCGGATGATGGCGGCGCTCGACGAGGAACGCGTCGCCGACAAGGTGGCCAGGATCAAGTTCCCGACGCCGGCCCCGTGCGGGCGCACCCCTTTGGTGGCCAAGGGGCTGACCAAGAACTACGGCTCGCTGGAGGTCTTCACCGGCGTCGACCTGGCCATCGACCGCGGTTCGCGGGTCGTGGTGCTGGGGCTCAACGGCGCGGGCAAGACGACGCTGCTGCGCCTGCTGGCCGGGGTGGAGACGCCGGACGCCGGGGGCCTCGAGCCGGGGCACGGCCTGAAGCTCGGCTACTTCGCCCAGGAGCACGACACCCTCGATGACAGGGCCACGGTGTGGGAGAACATCCGGCATGCGGCGCCCGACACCGGCGAGCAGGACCTGCGAGGACTGTTGGGCGCGTTCATGTTCAGCGGCCCCCAGCTCGAGCAACCCGCGGGCACGCTGTCCGGCGGGGAGAAGACCAGGCTGGCCCTGGCCGGGCTGGTCGCTTCGACGGCAAACGTGCTGCTGCTCGACGAGCCCACCAACAACCTCGACCCGGCCTCGCGCGAGCAGGTGCTCGACGCGCTGCGCAGCTACGTCGGCGCGGTGGTGCTGGTCACCCACGATCCCGGTGCGGCCGAGGCGCTGGACCCGCAGCGCGTGGTGCTGCTTCCCGACGGAACCGAGGATTTCTGGTCCGACGAGTACCGCGACCTCATCGAACTCGCCTAGGTCAAAACACGAATCCTTTTCTCGATTACCTCCGTTGCGTGTAGCCGGTTCTTACCCTGGGTATTCGTCGGGGCATCACAAGTGCGCGGGGAGGTGCCGATGAAGAAGACGGACAGGTCGCGAGACCAACTGCTCAACGAACTGAAGAGCGCTTACGAGGGGGGCGCAAGCATTCGGACGCTGGTCGCGTCTACGGGTCGCTCGTATGGTTCGATCCACAGCATGCTGCGCGAGTCGGGAACGACGATGCGCAGCCGTGGCGGACCCAATCACCGCAGCAGGCGCGCGAGCTAGTTCGGGGGCGGGGTTCGTTCGGGGGTCCGCTCAGCCCCTCGAGTGCGCAGTGAAACCTCGACGAGGTCCAGTACGGCACTGAGCTTTTCAGGGTCATCTCCGGACGCCAGTCGCGCCACCAGACCGTCGAGGACCACGTCGAGGTAGGTCTGTAGTACCGCGCTGGGCACGTCGTCGCGCAGCCGTCCCGCCTGCTTCTGCATTCGGAGCCGTTGGGTGGTCGCTGCGGACAGTTCCCTCGACCGCTCGGACCATCCGCGGGAGAACTCCGGGTCGTTGCGCAGCTTGCGCGCGATCTCCAGTCGGGTGGCCAGCCAGTCAAACTGGTCGGGGGCGGCCAGCATGTCACGCATCACCTGAACCAGGCCTTCACGCGCCGCGACTTCAGCCATCCGTTCGGCATCCTCGCGGGCCAGCTCGAAGAACAGCGTGTCCTTGTCGCGGAAGTGGTGGAAGATGGCGCCGCGCGACAGCCCGATCGTCTGCTCGAGCCGTCGAACGGTCGCCTCGTTGTAGCCATACTCCGCGAAACATCGTCGGGCACCGTCGAGAATCTGACGACGACGCGCCGCCAGGTGGTCGTCGGTGACTCGGGGCATGGGTTGATGCTCCTCGTGCAAGCGCTCGTCGGTGGACGAAGTCCCTTACCGCTACTACGTCTTCAGCATGTTGCGCAGCACGAACTGCAGGATGCCGCCGTTGCGGTAGTAGTCCGCCTCACCCGGGGTGTCGATGCGCACCACCGCGTCGAACTCGACCTTCTCGCCGCCTGCTCCGTCATTCTTCGTGGCGGTCACGTGCACCGTCTCGGGCGTCTTGCCTCCGTCCTCGCCGTCGCCCCCTTCGTTGAGTTCCTCGATGCCCGTGATGTCGAACGTCTCGGTGCCGTCGAGCTTCAGCGATTCCGCCGACTCACCTTCGGGGAACTGCAGCGGGATGACACCCATGCCGATCAGGTTCGACCGGTGGATGCGCTCGAACGACTCGGCGATGACGGCGCGGACCCCGAGCAGTCGGGTGCCCTTGGCCGCCCAGTCGCGCGACGAGCCGGAGCCGTACTCCTTGCCGCCGAGCACCACCAGCGGAATGTCCTGCGCCGCATAGTTCTGCGCCGCGTCGTAGATATAGGCCTGCTCGCCGCCGTTGGTGAAGTCGCGGGTGTAGCCGCCGGACACATCGTCGAGCAGCTCGTTGCGCAGGCGGATGTTGGCGAAGGTGCCACGGATCATCACCTCGTGGTTGCCGCGGCGCGATCCGTAGGAGTTGTAGTCCTTCTTGTCGACCCCGTGCTCGTCGAGGTACTGCGCGGCCGGTGTGCCGGGCTTGATGCTGCCGGCGGGGGAGATGTGGTCGGTGGTCACCGAATCACCTAGCAGCGCAAGCACTCTTGCGCCGTGGATGTCGCTGACCGGCTCGGGCTCGGCGGGCATTCCGTCGAAGTACGGCGGCTTGCGCACATACGTCGAGTTCTCGTCCCATTCGAAGGTGTTGCCGCTCGGCGTCGGCAGGTTGCGCCACCGATCGTCGCCCTTGAAAACATCGGCGTAGTTCTTGGTGAACATCTCGGTGTTGATCGCCGAGGCGATGGTGTCGTTGATGTCCTGCTGCGACGGCCAGATGTCTTTGAGGAACACCTCGTTCCCGTCGTCGTCGGTGCCCAGGCAGTCGGCGTCGAAGTCGAAATCCATGGTTCCGGCCAGCGCGTAGGCGATCACCAGGGGCGGTGAGGCGAGATAGTTCATCTTCACGTCGGGGTTGATGCGGCCCTCGAAGTTGCGGTTACCAGACAGCACGGCGGTGACGGCCAGGTCGTTGTCGTTGACCGCCTGGCTGACCTCCTCCGGCAGCGGACCGCTGTTGCCGATGCAGGTGGTGCAGCCGTAGCCGACCAGGTAGAAGCCGAGCTTCTCCAGGTACGGCCACAGTCCGGCCTTCTCGTAGTAGTCGGTGACCACCTGGGAGCCGGGAGCCATCGTCGTCTTCACCCATGGCTTGGCCGCCAAGCCCTTCTCGACGGCGTTCTTCGCCAGCAGTGCAGCCCCCAACATCACCTCGGGATTGGAGGTGTTGGTGCAGGAGGTGATCGCCGCGATCGCGACGGCGCCGTGATCGATGACGAACTCACCGCGTTCCTCGGACTTCACCGTGACCGGATTCGTCGGCCGGCCCTCGGCGCCCACGGCCGCCGAATGCAGCGGCGGCTCTCCGCCGTTGCCGGAGGACAGCGAGACCGGGTCACTGCCGGGGAAGGTCTCGTCGACCGCTTCGTCGAGCTTCGAGTACTCTGCCGGATCCTTCTCGTCGCCGGCGTAGTTGTGAATGTCCTTGCGGAAAGCGCTCTTGGCCTCGTCGAGCGCGATGCGGTCCTGCGGGCGTTTCGGTCCGGCGATCGACGGCACCACGTCGGACAGGTCCAGCTCGATGTACTCGGAGTACTTGGGCTCCCGTGACGGGTCGTGCCACATGCCCTGTTCCTTGGCGTAGGTCTCGACCAGGGCCAGTTGCTCGTCGTCGCGCCCGGTCATGCGCAGGTAGTCGATCGTGACGTCGTCGATGGGGAAAATCGCTGCCGTCGAGCCGAACTCGGGGCTCATGTTGCCCAGCGTGGCCCGGTTGGCCAGCGGCACCTCGGCCACACCGTCGCCGTAGAACTCGACGAACTTGCCGACGACGCCGTGCTGGCGCAGCATCTGGGTGACGGTCAGCACGACGTCGGTGGCGGTCACGCCGGCGCGGCGCTCGCCGGTGAGCTTGAAACCGACGACGCGCGGGATCAGCATCGACACCGATTGGCCCAGCATCGCCGCCTCGGCCTCGATGCCGCCGACGCCCCAGCCCAGCACGCCGAGGCCGTTCTCCATGGTGGTGTGGCTGTCGGTGCCGACGCAGGTGTCCGGGTAGGCGGCACCGTCCCGGTCCATCACCACCGACGCCAGGTACTCGATGTTGACCTGGTGCACGATCCCGGTTCCCGGCGGCACCACCTTGAAGTCGTTGAACGCTCCCTGGCCCCAGCGCAGGAACTGGTAGCGCTCACCGTTGCGCTCGTACTCGATCTCGACGTTGCGCTCGAACGCGTCCTCGCGGCCGAAGAGGTCGGCGATCACGGAGTGGTCGATGACCAGGTCCGCCGGCGCCAGCGGATTCACCTTGTCGGGATCGCCGCCGAGGTCGCCGATGGCCTCCCGCATGGTGGCCAGATCGACGATGCAGGGCACGCCCGTGAAGTCCTGCATGATCACCCGGGCAGGGGTGAACTGGATCTCCACGCTCGGTTCGGCGCTGGGATCCCAGTTGGCAATGGCCTCGATGTGCTCCTTGGTGGTGTTGGTGCCGTCCTCGGTACGCAACAGGTTCTCGGCGAGCACCTTGAGGCTGTAGGGGAGTTTCTCCGTGCCCGGCACCGCGTCCAGGCGGTAGATCTCGTAACTCTTGTCCCCGACCTTCAAGGAGTCGCGGGCATCGAAAGAATTGACAGAAGAGTTCTCCGTATTGCCTTTGCTCACATCAACTCCCGGCTAGTTATCGCCACCGACGGGCTGTGTCGGCGACGCCGCTGACTCTAACAGTACGCTTGTCCTGCAAAACACCCAGGCCCGGTGACCAGTCTCGTCGCCGCACGGGCGTGCTGCCACCCCGTGGAGTACCCATCGCGGTACGGTTCACCCTGTGATCGGACCGCACGGAATCCTCGTCCCGCCCGCCTACATTCCGCCCGACGTGTGCGGGCCGGTCGGTCAGGACCCGGCGACCACACCGGTTGACACCTGTATGGCCCTCGTGTTCGACGACGTCCGTGACGACGCCGTCAGCGCCTCGCCAACGCAGGACATCGACGGTCTGACCGATGTGGTGGCCGCCGGTCAACAACAGGGCATCGACCTCAAGATCGTCGTCGTGGACACCGACCCGCCGACCGATCCACCGTTGCGAGACGTCGCCACCGAAGTCGGGCAGGAATTCCCCGGGTCGACGGTACTGGTGCTCAGCCCGAACGAGTCGGGCAGTTACAGCACGACGTACGACCGGATGACCCTCGAGGCGGGCCAGGACGTCGCCGAGGGACGCGGTCCCGTCCAGGGCGCGGAGAATTTCGTCGGCGAGTTGACCAGCCCGCACTTTCCGTGGACGGCGATGACGATTGTGATCATGTTAGGCGTCATTGCAGCCGTTATCGGAACGCGACTTTTACAGATCCGCAGCAAGCGCGTCACGCCGCGCGAGCGGTCCTGATTCCGCAGGCGCGCAACGGTTTTCGTGTTGCAGACCGGTGAGCCGTCAATAGCGGAAATAACGGCCGGATAACGCAACATTCAATTACAAACCTGTAATTCGTGGCTTAAGTTTCTTTAGCGTCAGATGTGACGTACGGTGCATTCGGTGCCTGATGTTGTAGATGTTGTAGATGTGCAATCTGTGACTTCTGTGCACAGTCGCCGGACGAATGTGGTCGCACGTTCGCGAAAGCCATAGGAGACCTGAGTCGCATGAGACGCATCCCTGGTGCCTCCTCCGCGCGGCAGTGCGGACGACGGGTGTGCGCCGCGCTGCTTGCGGTCGGCATGCTGTCGGCAACTCCCGCACTGGCCGTCGCCCAACCAGCTGCCCCCGACACGATCGCCTCACTGGTCGCGGCGGTCGCGGACGCCAACCAGAAGCTGCAGGACCTCGGCGCCGCGATCCAGCAACAGCAGGAAAGCGTCAACAAGGCGATCCTCGACGTGCAGGCGGCCCGCGACAACGCCGCGGCCGCCCAGCGTGAGGTCGAGGCCAGCAGCCGGCGCGTCGCCGACGCCAACATCGCGATCGAGCAGGCCCAGCAGCGCTTCGACTCGTTCGCGGCGGCGACCTATGTCAACGGCCCGTCGGACTCCTACCTGACCGCCTCCGACCCGACGGACATCCTCAACACCGCGGCCGCGGGCCAGGCGCTGTCGGTCAGCGCGCAACGGGTGATGGCCGATCTGCAGCGGGCACGCACCGAGCAGGTGAACCGGGACTCCGCGGTGCGCCTGGCCAAGCGCACCGCCGACAAGGCCGTCGCCGACGCCGAGTCCAGCCAGCAGACCGCGGTGGCATCGCTGACTGATGCGCAGCAGACGTTCAAGGCGCAGCAGGCCGAGATCGACAAGCTCGCCGCCGAGCGGTCCGCCGCGCAGGCCAAGCTCGAACAGGCGCGCCCCGCCCCGTCGCCCAGCCGGCCGATCACCCAGTCGGCCGCGTCGACGACCGACTGGGACCGCGCACCCCGGCCCCAGGGCGTGGACCCGGCGACCGGCAACTGGGCCACGGCGTGGGATCCATTCCTGCCTGCGATCCCAAGTGCCTTCGTCAGCGGCGACCCGATCGCGATCATAAACGAGGTCCTGGGTATCGCGGCGACCTCGGCGCAGGTGACCCAGGACCTCGGCCGCAAGTTCCTGCAGTCACTGGGGCTGATCCCTGAGCCGGCCGCCGCCGCGCCGGTCTTCAACAACGGCGCGATCCCACGCGTTTACGGCAGGCAGGCGACCGAGTACGTCATCAAGCGCGCGATGTCGCAGATGGGCGTGCCGTACTCCTGGGGCGGCGGCAACGCGGCCGGGCCCAGCCGGGGCATCGACTCCGGCGCGGGCACCGTCGGCTTCGACTGCTCCGGGCTCATGCTGTACGCCTTCGCCGGCGTCGGCATCAAGCTGGACCACTACTCGGGCTCGCAGTACAACGCCGGCCGAAAGGTGCCGTCGTCGCAGATGCGCCGTGGCGACATGCTGTTCTGGGGTCCGAACGCCAGCCAGCACGTGGCGCTGTACCTCGGCGACGGGCAGATGCTCGAAGCGCCCTACACCGGCTCGGTGGTCAAGGTCTCACCGGTGCGTACCAGCGGCATGACGCCGTACGCGACACGTCTCATCGAATGGTGATGCGTTCAAGGACAGGAAAGACAGGGAACACGTTGCGCGCCACGGTGACTCGATTGCTCGGCGGCTTCACGCTGCTCTTCGCAGCGGTCGCCGTGGCGGTCGGGCTTTCGACCCCGGCCGCGTCGGCGCCGGGGGACGGACAGTGGGACCCGACCCTGCCCAAGCTGATATCGGCGGGTGCGCCCGGCGACCCGCTGGCCATCGCGAACGCGTCGCTGGCGGCGACCGCGCAAGCCACCGAGGCGACGATGAACCTCGGTCGCAAGTTCCTGAGCACGCTCGGGTTCGGGCCGGCTCCCGAGGTCGCGTCGGTGGCCCCCGGCCGGGTGCGTGGACCGCAGGCGATCGAATACGTCATCCGGCGGGGCGCGTCGCAGATGGGCACGCCCTACTCCTGGGGCGGCGGCAAGCCGAACGGCCCGAGCCTGGGCATCGACTCGGGTGCCGGCACCGTCGGCTACGACTGCTCCGGGTTCACCCAGTTCTCCTATGCCGGGGTCGGCGTGCTGATCCCGAAGTACTCCGGCGACCAGTACGACACCGGTCGCAAGGTGCCGATAGCCCAGGCCAAACGGGGGGATCTGGTGTTCTGGGGCCCCGGCGGAAGCCAGCACGTCGCCATCTACCTGGGCAACGGGCAGGTGCTGGAGTCGGCCAGCAGCGCGGGCAAGGTGACGGTGAGTCCGCTGCGGACCGCAGGCCTGCAGCCGTACGCCGCACGCATCATCGAATCCTGAGCGCACACTGAGCAGAAGCTGAACGTTCCGGGCAACGTCGACGGAATCCGGAGTGCCTGGAATAGTTGACGACGAGCATGCGGCCTGCACCGGCCTGACATGCCACGACCAGCGAGTTGATGTGGAAGGAACGTTGATGACGTCACCGAGTGGGCCGCCGCAGGGCGCCGCAGGTTATCCCGGCCAGGGACCGGCGCAGGGCTACCCGCAGGGCTCACACGCCGCTCCGGCCACCAACGGTGGCCTGCAGCAGGAGGTCCACACCCTCGAGCGCGCCGTGTTCGAGGTCAAGCGCATCATCGTCGGACAGGACCAACTGGTCGAGCGGATGCTGGTCGGGCTGCTCGCCAAGGGCCATGTGCTGCTCGAAGGCGTGCCCGGCGTCGCCAAGACCTTGGCCGTCGAGACCTTCGCCAAGGTGGTGGGCGGCACCTTCGCGCGGATCCAGTTCACCCCCGACCTGGTGCCCACCGACATCATCGGCACCCGCATCTACCGGGTCGGCAAGGAGGAGTTCGACATCGAACTCGGCCCGGTGGTCGTCAACTTCCTGCTCGCCGACGAGATCAATCGTGCACCTGCAAAGGTGCAGTCGGCGCTGCTCGAGGTGATGGCCGAGCGCAAGATCTCGATCGGCGGCAAGACCTTCCCGCTGCCCGCGCCCTTCCTGGTGATGGCCACGCAGAACCCGATCGAGCAGGAAGGCGTCTACGCGCTGCCCGAGGCCCAGCGGGACCGCTTCCTGTTCAAGCTCAACATCGACTATCCGTCGCCCGAGGAAGAGCGTGAGATCATCTACCGAATGGGCGTCAAGCCGCCCGAGCCCAAGCAGATCCTCGGCCCCGGCGACCTGATGCGCCTGCAGGACGTCGCCTCCAACAACTTCGTCCACCACGCACTCGTCGACTACGTCGTGCGCGTCGTGACCGCGACCCGGCACCCGGAGAAGTTCGGGATGCCCGACGCCAAGGCGTGGATCGCCTACGGCGCCTCACCGCGCGCGTCGCTGGGCATCATCGCTGCCGCACGGGCGCTCGCGCTGGTTCGCGGTCGCGACTACGTCATCCCACAGGACGTCGTCGAGGTCATTCCCGATGTGCTGCGCCATCGCCTGGTGCTGACCTACGACGCGCTGGCCGATGAGATCTCCGCCGAGACGGTGATCAACCGCATCTTGCAGACCGTGGCCCTGCCGCAGGTGAACGCCATTCCGCAGCAAGGCCATTCGGTGCATCCCGTCGTGCCCGCCGCAGCTGCCGCGGCCAGCGGTCGGTGACCAGTTCCCGACGTGCGGTCGACCTGCCGTCGCTGAAGCGTGGAGAGATCCGCGATCCCGCGCTCTCGGCGGCGCTGCGCAAACTGGAGCTGACCGTGCGCCGCAAGCTCGACGGGGTGCTGCACGGCGACCACCTCGGCCTGCTGCCCGGACCGGGTTCCGAGCCCGGCGAGTCACGGCTGTATCAGCCCGGCGACGATGTGCGCCGGATGGACTGGTCGGTGACCGCGCGCACCACCCATCCGCACGTGCGCCAGATGATCGCCGACCGCGAACTCGAGACGTGGCTGGTGGTCGACGTGTCGGCGAGTTTGGACTTCGGCACCGTCGAGTGCGAGAAACGCGACCTTGCGGTGGCTGCGGCCGCGGCGATCGCCTTCCTCAACAGCGGGGGCGGGAACCGATTGGGCGCCATCATCTCCAACGGCGACACCACACGGCGGGTGCCTGCACTGTCGGGTCGCATACACGAGCAGGAGATTCTGCGCGCCATCGCCACCACTCCGCGCGCTCCGGCCGGGGTGCGCGGAGACCTCGCCGCCGCCATCGACGCGCTGCGCAGACCGGAGCGCCGTCGCGGCATGGCGGTGATCATCAGCGACTTCCTGGGCCCCATCAACTGGATGCGGCCGCTGCGGGCCATCGCCGGCCGCCACGAGGTGCTCGGCATCGAGGTGCTCGACCCGCGCGATGTCGAGTTACCGCCCGTGGGCGACGTCATCCTGCAGGACGCCGAGACCGGCCGGGTCCGCGAGTTCACCATCGACGAGCAGTTGCGCGACGACTTCGCCAAGGCCGCAGCGGCCCACCGCGCCGAGGTGGCACGCACGCTGCGACGCTGTGACGCGCCGCTGCTGTCGCTGCGCACCGACCGCGACTGGATCGCCGACGTGGTCCGCTTCGTCGCCACCCGCCGGCTCGCGCTGGCCGGCCGCGCATAACAGCAGATTGCCGCGAAATGATTGAGCGCAGATGACATTACCGTTGCTCGGACCGATTACGCTGTCCGGTTTCGAACACGTCTGGTTCTTCCTGTTCCTGCTGGTGGTGCTGGGCATCGCCGCGCTGTACGTCGTGTTCCAGATGGCCCGGCAGCGCCGGATGCTGCGGTTCGCCAACATGGAGCTGCTGGAGAGCGTCGCGCCGAAGCGACCGTCGCGCTGGCGGCACCTGCCCGCGATCCTGCTGGTGATTGCCCTGGTGTTCTTGACCGTGGCGATGGCGGGCCCGACGCATGACGTGCGGGTGCCGCGCAACCGTGCGGTCGTGATGCTGGTCATGGACGTCTCGCAGTCGATGCGGGCCACCGACGTGTCGCCGAACCGGATGGCCGCGGCGCAGGAGGCCTCCAAGCAGTTCGCCGACGAGCTGACGCCTGGCATCAACCTGGGGCTGATCTCCTACGCGGGCACCGCGACGGTCCTGGTGGCGCCGACCACCAACCGCGCGGCCACCAAGGCGGCGATCGACCAGCTGCAGTTCGCCGACCGAACCGCCACCGGCGAAGGCATCTTCACCGCGCTGCAGGCTATCGCGACCGTCGGCGCGGTGATCGGCGGCGGCGACGAACCGCCGCCTGCGCGCATCGTGCTGTTCTCCGACGGCAAGGAGACCGTGCCGTCGAACCCGGACAATCCCAAGGGCGCCTACACCGCGGCGCGCACCGCGAAGGACCAGGGCGTGCCGATCTCGACGATCTCCTTCGGCACGCCGTACGGCTATGTCGAGATCAACGACCAACGCCAGCCGGTGCCCGTCGACGACGAGATGCTCAAGGAGATCGCCGACCTGTCCGGCGGTGAGGCGTTCACCGCATCGAGCCTCGAACAGCTGCGCCAGGTCTACGCCGACCTGCAGCAGCAGATCGGCTACGAGACCATCAAGGGCGACGCGAGCACCGGCTGGCTGCGGCTGGGCGCGCTGGCGCTCGGGCTGGCGGCGTTGGCGGCATTGCTCATCAACCGTCGTCTGCCGAACTGAGTCCGCGAGGATGACGAACTGACATGACCCTTCCGCTGCTGGGACCGGTATCGCTGACGGGCTTCACGCACCTCTGGTGGTTCGCGCTTTTCCTGATCGCCGTGTTGGCGCTCATCGGGTGGTACTTCGTCGCGCAGCGGTCCCGGCGCCGGAGACTGCAGCAGTTCGCCAACACCGAACTTCTCGACAGCGTCGCACCGCAGCGCCCGAGCCGCTGGCGTCACGTGCCGGCGGTCCTGCTGTTGGTATCGCTGTTGTTCTGCACGATCGCCCTCGCCGGGCCCACCCACGACGAACGGCTGCCGCGCAACCGGGCGGTGGTGATGCTCGCCATCGACGTGTCGCAGTCGATGCGGGCCACCGATGTCGAACCGAGCCGGCTGGCCGCCGCCCAGGAAGCCTCCAAGCAGTTCGTCGACCAGTTGACGCCGGGGATCAACCTCGGTGTGATCGCCTACGCCGGCACGGCGACCGTGCTGGTCTCCCCGACCACAAATCGCGACGCGAGCCGGCGGGCCATCGACAACCTGCAGGTGGCCGACCGCACCGCCACCGGAGAGGCCATCTTCACCGCGCTGTCGTCGATCTCGACCGTCGGCGCGGTGATCGGCGGTGGCGACACACCGCCGCCTGCGCGCATCGTGCTGTTCTCCGACGGCAAGGAGACCGTGCCGTCGAATCCCGACAACCCCAAGGGCGCCTACACCGCGGCGCGCTCGGCCAAGGACCAGGGCGTGCCGATCTCGACGATCTCGTTCGGCACCGCCAACGGGTCGGTCGAGGTGAACAACGAGCGGGTGCCGGTGCCCGTCGACGACGACATGATGGAGAAGGTGGCCGAACTCTCCGGCGGGGAGTCCTACACCGCTTCCAACCTCGACGAGCTCAACAACGTCTACGACACCCTCCAGGATCAGATCGGTTACGAGACCGTGCGCGGCGAGGCGACGACGGGGTGGTTGCGGCTGGCGGCCCTGGTGGCGGCACTCGCCGCGCTGGCGAGCCTGTTGATCAACCGCCGGCTACCGATGTAGCGGGGCGGCTAAGGCGATTTCTTAAGAATGCTCGAGACACGTTAAGTTGGCCTCCATGACCGTGACTGACAACCCGGCCGAGGCTGCCGGCCGACCGCCGTTCGTCCCACGCTCGGTGCTGGTGACCGGCGGCAACCGGGGCATCGGTCAGGCCATCGCCGCGCGCCTGGCCGCCGACGGCCACAAGGTGGCGGTCACCCACCGCGGCTCTGGGGCGCCCGACGGACTGTTCGGCGTCCAGTGCGACGTCACCGACAACGACGCCGTCGATCGCGCCTTCACCGAGGTCGAGGAACACCAGGGCCCGGTCGAGGTGCTGGTGTCCAACGCCGGCATCTCCGCCGACGCGTTCCTCATGCGGATGACCGAGGAACGGTTCGAGAAGGTCATCGACGCGAACCTCACCGGCGCCTTCCGGGTGGCCCAGCGCGCCTCGCGCAGCATGCAGCGCAAGCGGTTCGGCCGGATCATCTTCATCGGTTCGGTCTCGGGCATGTGGGGCATCGGTAATCAGGCCAACTACGCGGCCGCCAAGGCCGGTCTGATCGGAATGGCCCGCTCGATCTCCCGTGAGCTGTCCAAAGCCAATGTGACCGCGAACGTGGTGGCCCCCGGCTACATCGACACCGAGATGACCCGCGCGCTGGACGAACGGATCCAGGCCGGCGCCCTGGACTTCATCCCGGCCAAGCGCGTCGGCACCGCCGAGGAGGTCGCCGGTGCGGTCAGTTTCCTGGCATCCGAGGACGCGAGCTACATCGCAGGCGCGGTGATCCCGGTCGACGGCGGCATGGGCATGGGCCACTAACAGATAAGAGAAGGACTTTCACTGTGACACTTCTTGAAGGCAAGCGGATCCTCGTCACCGGGATCATCACCGACTCGTCGATCGCGTTCCACATCGCGCGGGTGGCCCAGGAGGAGGGCGCCGAACTGGTGCTCACCGGGTTCGACCGGCTCAAGCTGATCAAGCGCATCGCCGATCGACTACCGAACCCGGCGCCGCTACTGGAGCTCGACGTGCAGAATCAGGAGCACCTCGACAGCCTGGCCGACCGCGTCACCGAGGTGATCGGGCAGGGCAACAAGCTCGACGGGGTGGTGCACTCGATCGGCTACATGCCGCAATCCGGGATGGGCATCAACCCGTTCTTCGAGGCGCCCTACGAGGACGTCGCCAAGGGCATCCACATCTCGGCATACTCCTACGCATCGCTGGCCAAGGCGCTGCTGCCGATCATGAACCGCGGCGGTGGCATCGTCGGCATGGACTTCGATCCCACCAGGGCGATGCCGGCCTACAACTGGATGACCGTCGCCAAGAGCGCGCTCGAGTCGGTCAACCGGTTCGTGGCCCGGGAGGCAGGCCAGTATGGGGTGCGCTCGAATCTCGTTGCCGCAGGGCCGATCCGGACGCTGGCCATGAGCGCGATCGTCGGTGGAGCCCTCGGCGACGACGCCGGTGAGCAGATCAAGCTGCTCGAGGAGGGCTGGGACCAGCGCGCGCCGCTGGGATGGAACATGAAGGACCCCACGCCGGTGGCCAAGACGGTGCTCGCGCTGATCTCGGACTGGCTGCCCGCCACCACCGGCACCGTCGTCTACGCCGACGGCGGCGCCAGCACGCAGCTGCTCTAGATGGATCCCGAGGCCGTCCTTCTGCTCTCGTTCGGCGGGCCGGAGGCGCCCGAGGACGTGATGCCGTTCCTGGAGAACGTCACCGGGGGCCGGGGCATCCCGCGCGAGCGACTGGCCGCCGTCGCCGAGCACTATCTGCACTTCGGTGGTGTCTCACCGATCAACGGCATCAACCGCGAACTGATCGAGCAGTTGCGCACCTACCTCGACGTGCCGGTGTACTTCGGCAACCGCAACTGGGCGCCCTACGTCGAGGACGCCGTCACCGCCATGCGCGACGACGGCATCCGCAGCGCCGCGGTCTTCACTACGTCGGCGTGGGGCGGCTACTCCAGTTGCACGCAGTACGTGGAGGACATCGCGCGGGGACGTCGGGCGGCCGGTGACTCCGCGCCACGTCTGGTCAAGCTGCGCCAGTACTTCGACCATCCATTGTTCGTGCAGATGTTCGCTGATGCGGTGACCGTGGCCGCGCAGACGGTGCCCGCGGGCGCACGCCTGGTGTTCACCGCCCACTCCATCCCGTTCTCGGCGCGAAACCGTTGTGGTGCCGACCTTTACGCGCACCAGGTCGCCCATGCGGCCAAGCTGGTCGCCGCCGCGGCAGGTTACGAAGACTACGACCAGGTGTGGCAGTCGCGGTCCGGTCCGCCGCAGATGCCATGGCTCGAGCCCGATGTGGGCGACCATCTCGACGCACTGGCCGCGGCGGGTACGACGGCGGTGGTGGTCTGTCCGATCGGCTTCGTCGCCGACCACATCGAGGTGGTGTGGGATCTCGACCACGAGCTGCGGCTGCAGGCGGACGAAGCCGGAGTCGCGTTCGCGCGCGCGGCCACGCCGAACGCCGACCTGGCGCGGGTGGCGGCCGACCTGCTCGCCGAGTTGCGGGACGGCAGGCCGCCTGCACGGGTGGTCAGCGCCGACGCCCCTCCGCTACAGGGGTTTTCGGTCGACGGCGTAGTGTGCACGCCGAACTGTGGGGCCTAGCCGCGCCACGCCGAGTGCAGGATCGCCTCGACCGCTGCGATACGTGCCGAGCGCACGGTGGTGGCGAGCGGCCGCAGCGCGTCGTTGGCGATCTGCACCTCCGACGAGCTGTGCAGGCCGATCGGGATCAGCTCCGAGCTGACCGCGATGATGGCGTCGACGTGCGCGGCGTTCTCCAGCACGCGCAGCGCCCGGTCCGGCGCATGAGCGGGAAACGGGTGACGGCGAGCGGATTCGAGCACCTGCTCCACCAGCCCGCGCGGGTCGTCGACCTCGACATCGGCCGCACCGGCGCGCAGTGCGCCGAGCGCCTCTGCCGCCGCACGCACCGCCGAGCGCAGTTCGTACTCGGCATCGCCCAGGTCGACGTGCTGAGCCGGCGTCGTCGCGGCGGGCACTGAGTACACCGTCCACGACAGCGCGCACGGATTCCGCTCGAAGTCGTCGTCGGCGTCGAGTTCGCCGTACTCGAAATCCGGGACCAGGCCGATCGGGCCGTCCCGGTCGCCGGAGACGACGATCGCCTCTCCCGCGGTCACAGCGTCGCGCTGAAATTGCGTGCCGGCGGGCAGTCCGCGCACGTCGCCGGGCACCGGCAGCGCAAGTAAGACCGGCGGGACCAGTTCGGCCGGCCGCGCCGCGCTGCGCATCGTCTGCAGCAGCGAGACGGCGCCGGTGTCCAGCAGATCCGGCCATGGCAAGCCGGTGCGTCCGGCGGCCACCGAATCATATGCGGTCACGGAATGCTTTGGCGCCCAATGTGATAGCGCATCAAGGACGTCGTCGGGGGCTGCGGCGCCCGCCAGCCAGGCGTTGGCCCACACCGACAGCGAGACACTGGGACACCACATGATGATCGCAGTGTAGTTGTTAGGCCTGGATGCGGTCGGCTACGCGCTAGGCTGGGGCCATGCCTGCTGCGCTGATCTGGCTCATCGCTGCGCTGGCCCTCGCCGGCGCCGAGGCGCTGACCGGCGACCTGTTCCTGTTGATGCTCGGCGGCGGAGCGCTCGCAGCCGCCGGCTCCAGCCTGATCTTCGATGAGCTGTGGGTGCACGGCGCGGTGTTCGCGGTCGTGTCCGTGCTGCTGCTGGTGCTGGTGCGGCCCGCGCTGCGCAGGCACTTCCAGTCGGGAACGGGGCTGCCCGATCCGGCGCAGGCGCTGGAAGGCAAGAGCGCTCTAGTGCTCGATCGGGTGGCGCGCCACGAGGGGCAGGTGAAGCTCGACGGCGAAGTCTGGACCGCGCGTCCCTACAACGACAACGATGTCTACGAACCGGGTGATCAAGTAACCGTCGTCCAGATCGACGGCGCCACCGCCGTCGTGCAGAAAGTCGTCTAGAGAAAGCCTGGGCCACCCCGGACACGAAGGAGGAACCGTCATGGATGGTGCCATCGCCGGCCTGATCCTCGTCGGCGTGCTGGTGGTGTTCGCCGCCATCATCGTCGCCAAGTCGATCGCGCTGATCCCGCAGGCCGAGGCCGCCGTGATCGAACGGCTGGGCCGCTACAGCAAGACCGTCTCGGGTCAGCTGACACTGCTGCTGCCCTTCGTCGACCGGATCCGTGCCCGGGTGGATCTGCGCGAGCGGGTGGTGTCCTTCCCGCCCCAGCCCGTCATCACCGAGGACAACCTGACGGTCAACATCGACACCGTCGTCTACTTCCAGGTCACCAACCCGCAGGCGGCGGTGTACCAGATCAGCAACTACATCGTCGGTGTCGAGCAGCTGACCACCACGACGCTGCGCAACGTGGTCGGCGGCATGACGCTTGAGCAGACGCTGACCTCGCGCGACTCGATCAACGGACAGCTTCGCGGCGTCCTTGACGAGGCCACCAACCGTTGGGGTCTGCGGGTGGCGCGCGTCGAGTTGCGCAGCATCGACCCGCCGCCCTCCATCCAAGACTCCATGGAGAAGCAGATGCGCGCCGATCGCGAGAAGCGCGCGATGATCCTGACGGCCGAGGGCAGCCGGGAAGCCGCGATCAAGCAGGCGGAGGGGCAGAAGCAGGCCCAGATCCTGGCCGCCGAAGGCGCCAAGCAGGCTGCGATCCTGGCCGCCGAGGCCGACCGGCAGTCGCGCATGCTGCGCGCGCAAGGTGAACGCGCCGCTGCCTACCTGCAGGCGCAAGGGCAGGCGAAGGCGATCGAGAAGACGTTCGCTGCGATCAAGGAGGGCAGGCCGACCCCAGAGATGCTGGCCTACCAGTATCTGCAGACGCTGCCGGAGATGGCCAAGGGCGAGGCGAACAAGGTCTGGCTGGTGCCCAGCGACTTCGGTTCGGCGCTGCAGGGATTCACCAAGATGCTCGGCGCTCCCGGCGAGGACGGTGTGTTCCGCTATACGCCGTCGCCAGTCGACGACACGCCGCGTAGGCACGATGACGATGAGGAAGTCGCGGACTGGTTCAACACCGAGACCGATCCCGAGATCGCGCGGGCGGTGGCCAAGGCCGAGGCCGAGGCGCGCACGTCTGTCGAAGGTGCCGGCTACATCCCGCCGCAGTTGGGCGGACCACCCTCCGGCGCTTCCGAGCCCATGCGGTACCCGCCACTGAGTCAGCAGGACCAGGCGCAGCCGTCGCCCGGCCGGCACAGTGGCGCAGGCGAGTGACGACCGTCGCGCGCGTCCACCGTGCGCTCGCCGTGGTGCAGGCGGGCGATGCGCTGGCCTGCGCGATACCGCTGGCGCCGATCGCCCGCGCCCTCGATGAGCTGAACGTGCCGAACGATGCCCGATGGGTCATGGTGGCGGCCAAGGCAGCGTCGGTGCCGGGCCTGCTCGCAGTGGACCGATTTCCCCGCTTGGCCCGGCTCACCACCGCGATGCTGACGGTGTACTTCACCCTCGCGGTGGGGGCGCACCTGAGGGTGCGGGATCGCCCCGCCAACACCCTGCCCGCCGCTGGGCTGCTCGCCACCTTCCTGGTGCTGACGGTGACGAACCGCGGCGTCAGCCCTGAATGACGGCGGGCTCGGGGTCGGTGCGGTCTACTTCGGCTGCGCGGTCGCGGTTCGAGCGGTGTGCGCGCGCCTCGTAGAACAGCCCGGCGACGCCGACGCCTGCGGTGCACGCCGATACGACCACCAGCAGGGGATCGACGTTGCCGGTGAGCGCATCGCCCAGGATCACCACCGCCGACGTGCCGGGCACCAGCCCTGCCAGCGTGGCCAGTAGGTAGGGCACCAGCCGCACCGACGACGCACCCGCCGCGTAGTTGAGCACCGAGAACGGCACCGCGGGGATGAGCCGCATCGCCAGCACCGTCGGCCAGCCCCGCCGGCCCATCCGCGCGTCCAGCGACTGCATCCGCGGGTGGCTGACCAGCCGGTTGAGCTGCAACCCGGCGGCCCGCACCAGCAGCAGCGCGATCACCGCGCTCGTGGTGGCCGCGACGACGGCCAACGGGATCCCGAGCACAGGACCGAACAGCAGGCCCGCGGCCAGCGTGAAGGCGGTGCGCGGGAAGGGAAAGACCGTGACGACGACGTGTGCGGTCAGGAAAGCCAGCGGGAACCACGGGCCGACCGAGGTCGCCCAGTCCCGCAGTTGCACCGCCGTCGGCAGCGGCACCAGCAACGCGACTGCGACGAGAATCACAATCGCCGTCGCGACAGCGATCAGTCGCCGACGCGAGATGCCGGCCCCCGCCGCGACCACCGCCGCCGGGACCGCCCGCAGGGTGCTGACGACGGGGTTCACGTCTACCAAGAGTACGCAGCGGTCGCCGCCGGCACCCGCCGGCACGGCGGTGAGTCGGGCGACCACTGGCCGGCGCTGTGATCGCGATCATTTAGCCTGATGGACGTGCAGAAACCCACTGCGGTCGAGGCTGATCGCGAGCGCTGGCGCTCGGCGGTCGCCGGTGTGCTGGCAAAGAGCACTCGCAAGGATCCCGCCGATCTGCCCGCCGAGCCCGAGCGGCTGCTGGATTCGGAGACCTACGACGGCTTCGCGATCCGGCCGCTGTACACGAGTGTGGACACCCTGCCGGAGCCGCCGCTGCCCGGGCAGTGGCCCTTCGTGCGGGGCGGCGACGCGCTGCGCGACGTCAAGTCGGGCTGGAAGGTCGCCGAAGCCTTTCCCGCGACCTGCCCCGACGGAGTCGCCGCGGTCAACGGCGCGGTGCTGCTCGCACTGACCGAAGGGGTCAGCGCGCTGGTGATCCGCATCGGTGGACCGACCGGGGTTCCTGCCGCGGAACTCGAACAGCTGCTCGACGGGGTATTCCTGGACCTGGTGCCTGTGATCTTCGAAATGCACGGTGACACAGGTGATTTCAATGCCGTGGTCGATGCAGTGCAATCCTTGCTGCGCCCTCTCGACGATGACCAGCGCAGCCGGTTGGCCGTCGAGTTGGGCAACGATCCGCTGACCGCCAAGCTGAGCGGCGGGCCGGCGCCCGACATCGCCGACGTCGTGGCGACCGCCGTCAAGCTGGGGGAGCACGGCGGCCATGTCCGCGCCATCACCGTCGACGGTCCGGCCTTCCACAACCGTGGCGCGAACGCGTCGTGGGAACTGGCGGGTGCGGTGGCCGCGGGAGTGGCCTACCTCAGGCTGTTGGCCGCCGGTGCCACGTCGGCTGCCGATGCGTTACGGCAGATCAGTTTCCGTCTGACGGCCGACGACGACCAGTTCATGACCATCGCCAAGCTGCGGGCCGCCCGTCGGCTCTGGGCGCGGGTCGCCGAGGTGGCCGGGGCCCCTGACGCGGGTGCGGCGACCCTGCACGCGGTGACCTCGCTTCCGATGATGGCCAAGCGCGATCCCTGGGTGAACATGCTGCGCACCACGCTGGCGGCCTTCGCCGCGGGGGTGGGCGGCGCCGACACCGTGCAGGTGCATCCGTTCGACGTCGCCATCGACGGCGGATTCCCCGGCACGGCGGGCAGTTTCGCGCGCCGCATCGCCCGCAACACCCAACTGCTGTTGCTGGAGGAGTCGCACATCGGCCGCGTGCTCGACCCGGCCGCCGGTTCCTGGCACGTCGAGGACCTCACCGAGCAACTCGCCGCGCAGGCGTGGCAGCACTTCCAGGCCATCGAGTCGCGTGGCGGCTTCGACGCGCCCGCGGCCCAGGACCACATCGCAGACCAGATCGCACAGGTGGCCGCGCGGCGCGCGGACGACATCGCGCACCGCCGCACCGCGGTCACCGGCGTCAACGAGTTTCCCAACCTCGCGGAAGCCCCGCTGCCGCAAGGTGACCCACTGGACGGTGTGGTGCGGTACGCCGCGGCGTTCGAGGCCTTGCGGGACCGCTCGGACGCCTTCCTGGCCGACACCGGCGCACGGCCCCGGGTGTTGCTGCTGCCACTGGGTCCGCTCGCCGAACACAACATCCGCACCACCTTCGCCACCAACCTGCTGGCGTCCGGCGGCATCGAAGCGGTGGCCGAGGACTTGGCGGACACGGCGGCCACCATCGCGGTGATCTGCGGCACCGACGCACGTTACGCCGCAGAAGCGGGCGGCACCGTCGACGCCGCAAGGGCCGCGGGCGTTTCGCACGTGCTGTTGGCGGGCCCGGAAAAGGCGGTCGCCGAGGCGGACTCGAAACCGGACGGCTATCTGACCGCCAAGATCGACGCGGTCGCCGCGTTGTCGGACCTGCTCGACAGATTGGGGGCCTGAGGTGACTGCCACAGCGGGCATCGGCAAGGACATCGGAAGTTTCGCCGAGATTCCGCTCGACGGCGGAACCGGCATCGAGCCGCCGAGTGCGGACGCGGTCGCGGCCCACATCGACGCGGCGGCGGCAGCACACGGCTACCGTCCCGAGCAGTTGACCTGGTCGACGCCCGAGGGCATCGACGTCAAGCCCGTCTATGTCAGCGCCGACCGCGACGCCGCCGTCGCCGCCGGCTATCCCCTGGACACCTTCCCGGGGGAACCGCCGTTCGTGCGTGGCCCGTACCCGACGATGTACGTCAACCAGCCGTGGACCATCCGCCAGTACGCCGGCTTCTCCACCGCCGCGGAGTCCAACGCGTTCTACCGCCGCAACCTGGCCGCCGGCCAGAAGGGGTTGTCGGTGGCCTTCGACCTGGCCACCCACCGCGGCTATGACTCCGACCACCCGCGCGTGCAGGGCGACGTCGGGATGGCCGGCGTGGCGATCGATTCCATCCTGGACATGCGCCAGCTGTTCGACGGCATCGACCTGTCCACGGTTTCGGTGTCGATGACCATGAACGGTGCGGTGCTGCCGATTCTCGCGCTCTACGTGGTGGCCGCCGAGGAGCAGGGGGTGCCGCCGGAGAAGCTCGCGGGCACCATCCAGAACGACATCCTCAAAGAGTTCATGGTCCGCAACACCTACATCTACCCGCCCAAGGCGTCGATGCGGATCATCTCGGACATCTTCGGCTACACCAGCGTTAACATGCCGAAGTTCAACTCGATCTCGATCTCCGGCTACCACATCCAGGAGGCCGGTGCGACAGCCGATCTGGAACTGGCCTACACGCTGGCCGACGGCGTCGAGTACATCAAGGCCGGGCTGGCTGCCGGGCTGGACATCGACAAGTTCGCGCCGCGGCTGTCGTTCTTCTGGGGTATCGGGATGAACTTCTTCATGGAGGTGGCCAAGCTGCGCGCCGGCCGGCTGCTGTGGAGCGAGCTCGTTGCGCAGTTCGACCCGAAGAACCCGAAATCCCGGTCACTGCGCACTCATTCGCAGACCTCCGGGTGGTCACTGACTGCACAGGACCCGTTCAACAACGTCGCGCGCACCTGCATCGAGGCGATGGCCGCGACGCAGGGACACACTCAGTCGCTGCACACCAACGCGCTCGACGAGGCGCTGGCGCTGCCCACCGACTTCTCGGCTCGCATCGCACGCAACACCCAGCTGCTGTTGGCCCAGGAATCCGGCACCACCCGGCCGATCGACCCGTGGGGCGGCTCCTACTACGTGGAATCGCTGACACATGCTCTAGCGGAGAGCACACGTGCCCATATCGAGGAGGTCGACCAGCACGGTGGGATGGCGCAGGCCATCGGCGATGGCATCCCCAAGCTGCGCATCGAGGAGGCCGCTGCGCGCACGCAGGCCCGCATCGACTCGGGTGCGCAGCCCGTCATCGGGGTCAACAAGTACCAGGTTGCCACCGGCGATGGCACCGACCAGGAGATCGAGGTGCTCAAGGTCGAGAACAGCCGGGTGCGCGCCGAACAGCTGGCCAAGTTGACTCAGCTGCGCGCCGACCGGGATCAGGCCGCCGTCGACGCGGCGCTGGGGGCACTGAGCCGGGCCGCCGACACCGGGGACGGCAACCTGCTGGCACTGGCGATCGACGCCGCGCGGGCCAAGGCCACCGTCGGTGAGATCTCCGACGCTCTCGAGCAGGTCTGGGGCCGTCACCAGGCCGAGATCCGTACCATCGCCGGGGTCTACCGCGACGAAGTCGGATTCGGAGGAGGAAACATCTCGCCGCTTTCTCAGGCCAGTGAGCTCGTCGAGAAGTTCGCGGAGGCCGATGGCCGCAGGCCCCGCATCCTGGTCGCCAAGATGGGCCAGGACGGTCACGACCGCGGACAGAAGGTCATCGCCACGGCCTTCGCCGACATCGGCTTCGACGTCGACGTCGGCTCGCTGTTCTCCACTCCCGACGAGGTCGCCCAGCAGGCCGCCGACAACGACGTCCACGTAGTCGGGGTGTCGTCGCTGGCCGCCGGTCACCTCACCCTGGTGCCTGCGCTGCGCGAGGCCCTCGAGGAGGTCGGCAGACCCGACATCATGATCGTGGTGGGTGGCGTGATTCCGCCCGGTGACTTCGACGAGCTGTACGCGGCAGGGGCGGCGGCCATCTTCCCGCCCGGCACGGTGATCGCCGACGCCGCGATCGGCCTGCTGCACAAGCTGGCCGAACGGCTCGGCTACCGCCTCGACTAGATGGGCGATCGAGTTCGGAAACTCGCCGACGCCGTGGTCGACGGCGATCGCGCCGCGCTGCCCAGAGCCATCACCCTGGTCGAGTCCACCCGCGCCGACCACCGTGCGCAAGCGCAGCAGCTGCTGCTGCGACTGATGCCACACGCGGGCACAGCGCTGCACGTGGGCATCACCGGGGTGCCCGGAGTGGGCAAGTCGACGGCCATCGAGGCGCTCGGCATGTATCTCATCGAGCGGGGGCACCGGGTCGCGGTGCTCGCCGTCGACCCGTCGTCGACCCGGACCGGCGGGTCCATCCTCGGGGACAAGACGCGGATGGCCCGACTCGCCGTGCACCGCGACGCCTACATCCGCCCGTCGCCGACCTCGGGGACGCTGGGTGGCGTCGCCAAGGCCACCCGCGAAACCATCGTGTTGCTCGAGGCAGCCGGCTTCGACGTGATCCTCGTCGAGACGGTGGGGGTGGGGCAGTCCGAGGTGACTGTCGCCAACATGGTCGACACGTTCGTGTTCCTCACGCTGGCCCGTACCGGCGACCAACTGCAGGGCATCAAGAAGGGCGTGCTCGAGCTCGCCGACATCGTGGTGGTCAACAAGGCCGACGGCGAGCACGCGGTCGAGGCCAAGGCCGCCGCCCGTGAGCTCACCGCGGCCCTGCGGCTCATCTACCCCCGCGAAACGCTGTGGCGGCCACCGGTTCTCACCATGAGCGCGTTGGAGGGCTCCGGGCTGCGGGAGCTGTGGGACACCGTGCTCGAGCATCGCCGAGTCCTCACGGAGGCGGGGGAGTTCGAGGCACGCCGGCGGGCTCAGCAGGTGGAGTGGACCTGGTCGATGGTCCGCGACGCCGTGCTGGACCGGGTGCTGTCGAGCCCACACGTTCGGGAGATTCGCGCCGAGGTGGAGCGCCAGGTGCGCGAGGGCGAGCTGACCCCGGCGTTGGCGGCCCAGCAACTGTTGGACGCCGCTGACGTGAGATCAGCTAACAAATAGGTAACAGCCGGTTTATTTGTCGCAGCGGCAGGTAAATTCAAAATCTGTGACGGGTGTCAAAAGCCGGGAGCGCGACGCGGCGCTTCCGCGCGGTGTCCAGGGCGCGGCGGATCCGAACTTCGCCTGCACCCTGCGGGTTTTCTCGCAGCTGTTCCCGGGACGCCGGTTCGGTGGCGGCGCCCTGTCGATCTACCTGCACGGTGAGCCGGTGGTCGACGTGTGGACCGGCTACTCCGACCGCCGCGGCACCCAGCACTGGTCCGCGAACACCGGCGCGATGGTCTTCTCGGTCACCAAGGGCATGGCGTCGACGGTCATTCACCGGCTCGCCGACCGTGGGCTCGTCGACTACGACGCGCCGGTCGCACAGTACTGGCCGGAGTTCGGCGCCAAGGGCAAGGCCGCCATCACGGTACGCGACATGATGCAGCACCGGGCGGGCCTGTCGCACCTCAACGGCTGCACGAAGGCGGAGTTGCTCGACCACCAGGTGATGGAGGACCGGGTCGCCTCGGCGCCGGTCAACAAGCTGCTGTTCGGGCATCAGGCCTATCACGCGCTGACCTACGGCTGGATGATGTCGGGCTTGGGTCGGGCCATCACCGGCAAGGGGATGCGCGACCTGATCCGCGAGGAACTGGCCGAGCCGCTCGACACCGACGGCCTGCACCTGGGCCGGCCGCCGGTCGGCGCGCCCACCCGCGCGGCGCAGATTCTGGCGCCGCAGGGCACGCTGGCCAATCCGCTGTTCAACTTCGTGGCGCCGCGGGTGGCAGCGCTCGGGGTTTCCGGTGCGTTCGGGTCGATGTACTTCCCGGGCATGAAAGCCGTCGTGCAGGGCGACACGCCGTTCCTCGACGCCGAGATCCCCGCCGCCAACGGGGTCGCCACGGCACGTAGCCTGGCCAAGATGTACGGCGCGATCGCCAACGGCGGACGGATCGAGGGCAGACAGTTCCTTTCGCCGGAACGGGCGGCCGGGATGACCGGCAAGCCGAGTTACTGGCCCGACCGGAACCTGTTCCTGCCGTTAAGTTTTCACCTGGGCTACCACTCGTTGCCGCTTCCGCCGGGCGTGATGTCCGGCTTCGGCCACGCCGGGCTGGCCGGTTCCGTCGGATGGGCCGACCCGTCGACCGGTTTGTCGTTCGGGTTCGTGCACAACCGCCTCCTGACCCGCATGGTGCTGGACCAGGTGACCTTCGCCGGCCTGCACGCGCTCATCCGGCGTGACGCCGCGCGGGCGCGCAGGCGCGGCTACCGGACGGTGCCGGACCTGGGCGCGCCGTTTCACGGGGTGCGGCGACCGGTCGCAGGCTGACCGGGCTCAGCGCGGACTGTTACTGAACCATCTGGTCTTGCGCCGCCAGGACTCGGCCGACGTGAGCGCGAAGCCGGCACCGCACATGCAGGCGAATACCCAGACCAGGGTGGTGCCCGCATCGATGCCCTGCAGGGCCGGAATGTAGGCGGTGAGCAGCCGCACCACGCACGCCGCGATGCCGGCGGCCGACGAGATCAGGTAGACGTTGGCGATGTTCCGCGACCGGGGATCCTTGCGCAGCACCAGCAACGCCCGGCTGCCGTAGCCCAGCAGGTAGATGAGGATGCCGCACAGGATCAGCCAATACGTGTTAAGCCAGAAGTCGGTCGGCACCTGGAAGAAGTCGCGCTTATAGATCCGCGCGCCGTTGCCCAGCGAAAACGCCACCAGCAGCAACGGAATGCACAGCGTGGCGGGAAGCTCGACGTACTTCTTGAACGACTTCTGCAGCAGATGGTCGTCCTGCAGCCGGCCCAGCGCGTTGTAGACGACCGCCGACGCGGCGACGATGTAACAGTCGTGACCGATGAAGTCCTCAAGGTTCCACTTGCCGGTCAGCGCGTGCAGCGCCACGCCCAGCGTCTCCGACGCCCAGGGGCTCATCAGCAGCACGGCGGCGCCCTGCAAAGCGATGTTGAGGGTCGCGGCGACCTCCCAGCGGGAGGACCAGGTGACGCGGCGGATCCACAAACTCCATGCGATACAGCAAAGAGTGATTGCGATGAGTGTCGCCAAACCCATGAACGATGCCTTCGAACCGCCGTGTACTCAGCAAAGTGTAGGGGCTAGAGGGGTGGAGCGTCACTCCTCGGCCGCAGTTCAGAGAGTTTCGGGGCGCGCGTGCGCGTCCTGGTGGCCTCGAGGAGCGCCGACTGCGATCCGCCCGTCGTCGAGAGAGCTTCGACGTAAGTGAGAATCTCCTGCTTGGTCATCAGACCGAAGCGGACCTGCAGATCGGGATAGCTCAGGCCGAACCGGTCGGAGACCCGCCGCAGCTCTTCGGCGTCGGGGTAGTCGGCTTCCTTGATTCTGCGGTAGTAGGTGCTGCTCGAGGTGCCCAATGCGTCGTAGATGTCCTTGGCCTCGATGTCCCCGTCCAGAAGGTAGTCGAGCAGAGCCTTCAGCTGTCTGCCGTTCTCGTCGGTCCGTGGCATCCACTTACTCTAACGTAAGTTCCCGGCCTTGGGCACCGGCGTCCGCAAACCGGACTGGGTTGCCTTAATTGACACTGGCGTCACACTTTTGGGATGCGTCTCCCAATTCTGGGACATCTGAGTTATGTTGACTTTCATGGTTGCTCCCTACCTGGTTACGCCGACCACAGAGGTACTGCACCCGCTCGGCGAATTTGCTTCAGCAACGGTGCGCGTCACGGATTACGACACCGCAGACACCACCCGCGTCGCCGACATGGCCAAGACGTCGACGCCGGTGAGCGAGGAGCTCACCGCCGAACTCGACGGCGCCGCCGAATGGCTCGATCTGCCGGTCGACGAGATCTTGCTGGCGGCCCTGACCAGGACCATCGCCCGCACGCTCGGGACCGGAGTCGTTCCCATCGATATCGCCAGCGAGCGCGGATCGTTGCTCGACGCGGTGCCGCTGATCTGCGCGACCGCTGCGCAGGCCAGCGCGACCGAGGTGCTCGCCGGCGTGCACCGCGCCCTGGCCGGCGCCGGGGAGCACGTCGCGGCCGAGCCGTCGGAGGTCTACCTCAACTACATCGGCGAGGCCCCGCACGAGACCGTTCCGGTGGAGGAGACCCCGCCCGGCCTCGGCCATGCGCTCGAGGTGCGCGTGTACCGCGCCGCCGGTGACGTGCATGTCGACTGGTGGTACGACACGAGCCGCTTCGAGGACTACACCGTCGAGGAACTCGCCGAGCAGTTCCCGCTCGCACTCATCGAGATGACCTCTGACGCGCTGCCGCCGCAGTGAACTGAGGTCTCTCGCCCTCGGCGGCCGTTCATATTGCAGCCCCCGTTAGAATCGACGCCAACGGCACCGATCCGGCAATCACCGGGGAGCCTTCGGAAGAACAGCTGACGGGTTGATTCCCGGCTGCTCAGTAGACCCGGACGGGCGGGCCCGTCATCGCCCGAAACGGAGCGGCGCACAACGGTGTGCGCAAGCGGGGTGGTACCGCGGCGCCCGCGCACGAGCGCGACGTCGTCCCCGTGCCTGACTTCTGGCTACCGTGACCGGAGGCCACAATCGGCACAGGAGACACCGTGACCGCCTACCCCAAGCCAACGGCCGGGGCGCCGAACTTTCCGAAACTCGAGGCCGACGTCCTGCAGTACTGGGACGCCGACGACACCTTCCGCGCCAGCATCGCCCGCCGCGACGAGGCCCCGGAGTACGTCTTCTACGACGGCCCGCCGTTCGCCAACGGGCTACCGCACTACGGCCATCTGCTCACCGGCTACGTCAAGGACATCGTGCCGCGCTACCGCACGATGCGCGGCTACAAGGTGGAACGTCGGTTCGGCTGGGACACCCATGGCCTGCCCGCCGAGCTGGAGGTGCAACGCCAACTCGGGATCACCGACAAGTCGCAGATCGACGAGATGGGCATCGAGAAGTTCAACGACGCCTGCCGTGCGTCGGTGCTCAAGTACACCAACGAGTGGCGCGCTTACGTCACCCGCCAGGCCCGCTGGGTCGACTTCGACAACGACTACAAGACGCTCGAACCCGAGTTCATGGAATCGGTCATCTGGGCGTTCAAACAGCTGTGGGACAAGGGGCTGGCCTACGAGGGCAACCGCGTCCTGCCGTACTGCTGGAACGACGAGACACCGCTGTCCAGCCACGAACTGCGGATGGACGACGACGTCTACCAGAGCCGCCAGGACCCGGCGATCACCGTCGGGTTCCGCGTTGACGCCGATGAGCGCTCGCGCGAAGAGCATTCGGCTTCGGCGGCGCTCGACGGCGCCTACCTGCTGATCTGGACCACGACACCGTGGACACTGCCGTCGAATCAGGCGGTGGCGGTGGGACCCGATGTCACCTACGTGCAGGTGCAGGGGCCCGACGGCAATCGCTACGTGCTCGCCGAAGCCCGGTTGGCCGCGTACGCCCGCGAGCTCGGCGAGGAGCCCGAGGTGCTGGGCACCTACACCGGCCGGGACCTGCTCGAGACGCGGTATCTCCCGCCGTTCGCGTACTTCTCCGATGCGCCGCACTCGTTCCGCGTGCTGCCCGCCGACTTCGTCAGCACCGACGACGGCACCGGCATCGTGCACATGTCGCCGGCCTACGGCGAGGACGACATGGTCACTGCCCAGGCGGCGGGGATCGAGGCCGTCACGCCGGTCGACCCGAAAGGCCGCTTCGACGCGACGGTGCCGGACTATGCCGGCCAGCATGTCTTCGACGCCAACCCGCAGATCATCCGGGATCTGAAGAACGGATCAGGACCGGCGGCCGACCACGGCGCCGTGCTGCTGCGTCACGAGACCTACGAGCACTCGTATCCGCACTGCTGGCGCTGCCGCAACCCGCTGATCTACCGGGCGGTGTCGTCGTGGTTCATCAAGGTGACCGAGTTCCGCGACCGGATGGTGGAGCTCAACCAGGACATCACCTGGTATCCCGAGCACGTCAAGGACGGCCAGTTCGGCAAGTGGCTGCAGGGCGCTCGCGACTGGTCGATCTCCCGAAACCGCTACTGGGGCACCCCGATCCCGGTGTGGAGGTCCGACGACCCGAAATACCCACGCATCGACGTGTACGGCAGCCTCGACGAACTGGAGCGCGACTTCGGCGTGCGGCCCACCGATCTGCACCGGCCCTACATCGACGAGCTGACCCGGCCCAATCCCGACGACCCCACCGGGAAGTCGACGATGCGCCGCATCGAAGACGTCTTCGACGTGTGGTTCGACTCGGGTTCGATGCCGTACGCCCAGGTGCACTATCCGTTCGAGAACGGGGAGTGGTTCGACTCGCACTTCCCCGGTGACTTCATCGTCGAGTACATCGGCCAGACCCGCGGCTGGTTCTACACGCTGCACATCCTGGCCACCGCGTTGTTCGACAAGCCGGCCTTCAAGACATGTGTGGCACACGGGATCGTGTTGGGCAACGACGGTCAGAAGATGAGCAAGTCGCTGCGCAACTATCCGGACGTCACCGAGGTGTTCGACCGGGACGGCTCCGACGCGATGCGCTGGTTCCTGATGGCCTCGCCGATTCTTCGCGGCGGCAATCTCATCGTCACCGAACAGGGCATCCGCGAGGGTGTCCGCCAGGTGCTGCTGCCGCTGTGGAACGCCTACACCTTCCTGGCGTTGTACGCGCAGAAGAAGGGGACGTGGCGCACCGACTCGCGCCATGTGCTGGACCGCTACATCCTGGCCAAGCTGGCGGTGCTCCGCGACGACTTGACCGCGGCACTGGATGTCTGCGACATCTCCGGTGCCTGCGACCAGCTCCGGCAGTTCACCGAGGCCCTCACGAACTGGTATGTGCGGCGGTCCCGTTCGCGGTTCTGGGAGGAGGATCCGGACGCGATCGACACGCTGCACACGGTGCTGGAGGTCACCGGACGGCTGGCCGCGCCGCTGCTGCCGCTGATCACCGAGGTGATTTGGCGTGGGGTGACCGGTGAGCGGTCGGTGCACCTGACCGACTGGCCTGCCGAGGGACTGCTGCCAAAAGATCCCGACCTGGTGGCAACCATGGACCTGGTGCGCGAGGTGGCCTCGGCCGCATCCTCGTTGCGCAAGGCCAAGAAGCTGCGGGTGCGGTTGCCGCTGCCCAAACTGACTGTGGCGGTGGAGAACCCGCAGCGGCTGGCGCCCTTCAGCGACCTGATCGCCGACGAGCTCAACGTCAAGGCCGTCGAGTTGACCGACGACATCGACGCTTACGGCCGGTTCGAGCTGACCGTCAACGCCCGCGTGGCCGGGCCGCGACTGGGCAAGGACGTGCAGGCGGCCATCAGGGCCGTCAAGGCGGGCGAAGCCATCGTCAACCCCGACGGCAGTCTGACGGCCGGGCCGGCGGTGCTGCAGCCCGAGGAGTACAGCTCGCGGCTGGTGGCCGCGGAGCCACGGGAGACGCAGCGAAGCGGAGCTCGACCCGAAGATCTGTACACGGCCGCGCTGGCCGACGGCGCCGGCCTGGTGGTGCTCGACGGCAGCGTCACCGAGGAACTCGAGGCCGAGGGCTGGGCCAAGGACCGCATTCGCGAGCTTCAGGACCTACGCAAGTCGACCGGGCTCGAGGTGTCGGACCGGATCTCGGTCGTGATGGCGGTGCCGCCGACCCGCGAGGCGTGGGCGCGCACCCACAGCGATCTCATCGCGCATGAAATCCTGGCCACCCGTTTCGAATTCGGCGAGCCCGTGGACGGCAGTGAGATCGGTGACGGGGTGCGGGTGGCGATCGCCAAGGTCTAGCGAATCACCCGCCGACCACGCGGGCGCTGCGACCGTTGAACACGACGACGTCGGCGGCGCGCAGCTGCCTGCCGCGCCGGTGTTCGATCGCACCGTTGACGGTGACCAGACCGTCGGCGATCACCGACTTGGCGTCAGCCCCGGAGTCGATGAGACCGGCCAGTTTGAGAAACTGACCGAGCCGGATGGAGTCGTCGCGGATCGCGACATCGCAGGGCTCGACGCCCGGGTTCGTCATGACCGTCACGCTAGCGTCCTAGCATCGGCAGGTGTGGACGCACGCTGGGTCCTGCACCTGGACATGGATGCGTTCTTCGCGTCCGTCGAGCAACTGACCCGTCCGACGCTGCGCGGCAGGCCGGTGCTGGTCGGCGGGCTGGGGGGCCGCGGAGTGGTCGCGGGCGCCAGCTATGAGGCGCGCGTCTTCGGCGCACGATCGGCGATGCCCATGCATCAGGCCCGGCGGCTGGTCGGCGCCGCGGCGGTGGTGCTGCCGCCGCGCGGCGTCGTCTACGGCGTGGCCAGCCGCCGCGTCTTCGAAACGGTGCGGGCGACGGTGCCCGTGCTGGAACAGCTGTCCTACGACGAGGCGTTCGGTGAACCCGCCGAGCTGGCGGGTTCCACGCCGGCCGACGTCGAGCACTTCTGTTCGGACCTTAAGGCCCGCGTGTTCGACGAGACCGGGCTGGTCGCCTCCGTCGGTGCGGGCTCGGGCAAGCAGATCGCCAAGATCGCGTCGGGATTGGCCAAACCGAACGGCATCCGGATCGTGCGGCGCGACGAGGAGCGCCGGGTGCTCGACGCGCTGCCGGTCCGCAAGTTGTGGGGGATCGGACCGGTCGCCGAGGAGAAGCTGCACCGGCTCGGCATCGAAACCATCGGGGCGTTCGCCGCGCTGCGCGAGGCCGAGGTGGCCAACATCCTCGGCGGCACCGTCGGCCCGGCGCTGCACCGGCTGGCGCGCGGCATAGACGACCGGCCCGTCGCCGAAAACGCGCCCGCCAAGCAGATCAGCGCGGAGTCGACCTTTCCCGAAGACCTGACCACCCTCGACCAGTTGCGCGATGCCGCCGGTCCGATCGGCGAACACGCGCACGCGCGGCTGGAGAAGGACGGTCGCGGTGCGCGCACCGTCACCGTCAAGTTGAAGAAGTCCGACATGAGCACCCTTACCCGTTCGGCGACGCTGCCCTACGCCACCACCGATGCGGGCACGCTGATCGCCACGGCCCGGCGGCTACTGCTCGACCCGGTCGAGATTGGACCCATTCGACTTGTCGGCGTGGGTTTTTCGGGACTGTCAGAGGTCCGGCAGGAGTCGCTGTTTCCCGACCTGGACCTGATGGCGAACGAGGACGTCGCCGACAGCCGGCTGCCGCCGACGGTGACAGATCTCGCCGCGGCGCCACCGGCCTGGCGTATCGGCGACGACGTCGAGCATCCGGACTTCGGGCACGGCTGGATCCAGGGCGCCGGGCACGGGGTGATGACCATCCGGTTCGAGACCCGTGCTAGCGGGCCCGGGCAGGCCCGCACGTTTCCCGCCGGCACCCCCGGAGTCGAGCGGGCCAACCCGGTCGACAGCCTCGACTGGCCGGACTACGTCAGCGCGCTCGCCGCCCGCTCAGCCCCAGCGGCCGAGGACGTCCTCGACGGATGAGCCGGCGGCCAGCACCGCCATCAGCATCACCCTGGCCTGTGCGGCGCGTAGCCGCGGCACCGGGACGGCGCCCGCGTCGACCAGGTCTCGGCCCGGCCCATAGCCCGGGCTGACCCGACCACCCGGCACCCGCGTCGAGACCAAGACCGCCACTCCGTCGGCGCATAGCCTGCGCACCCCCTCGATCACCGCGGTACCCGCGTTCCCCGCACCCGGCGCCTCGAGCACGATGCCGCGGGCACCCGCGGCCACGCAGGCGTCCATCGCGACGGCGTCGGCACCCGGATACACCGCCACGGTGTCCACCCGCGGCGCGGCAGCCGCTGACAGGGGGCCGAAGCTCGGCCGATCCTTGGCCGCCTCGACGACGAAGCCGGTGTCGGCCACCGAGCCGACCGCCGTACCGGCGAAGCCGCGCAGGTCCGAGGTCGCGACCTTCTGCAGGCCCAGCGGCTGCCACACCACACCGGCGAAGCTGACCAGCACACCCAGTCCCCGCGCGGCCGGGTCGGCCGCGACGGTGAGCGCGTCGCGCAGATTCGTCGGGCCGTCGGCATCCGCAGCGTCGGCGCTGCGCTGAGCCCCTGTCAGCACCACGGGCGCCGCACCGGAGTAGGTGAGGTCGAGCCACAGCGCCGTCTCCTCCATGGTGTCGGTGCCGTGGGTGACCACCACACCGTCGGCGTCGGCGTCGCTCACGGCCGCATGGATCCGGTCCCAGTCCGCAGGCGTCAACTGGGAGCTGTCGACCGCCATCAGGTCGACGACCTCGACGTTCAGGCCCGAGGCGAGCTCAGCACCGCTGCGGGTGGGCCGCTTGACCCCGTCGGCACCGGCGCTGGTGGCGATGGTGCCGCCGGTGGTGACGACGAGGAGACCGCCCATGGTGGGAGATTCTTCCGGATTTCGACTTTGGAATGATGGGGGAGTGACAGACGACTCGGGAGCGGCCGAGCAGGCGACCGATGAACAGGCGCCGCCGAAGAAGCGGCTGCGATTGCTGTTCACCATCGCGGCGGTGCTGCTGGTGACCGACGTCGTCACCAAGGTGCTCGCCGTCAGGCTGCTCACGCCCGGCCAGCCCGTGTCGATCATCGGTGACACGGTCACCTGGACGCTGGTGCGCAACTCCGGCGCCGCGTTCTCGATGGCGACCGGTTACACGTGGGTGCTGACGCTGATCGCCACCGGCGTGGTCATCGGCATCATCTGGATGGGCCGCCGACTGGTCAACCCCTGGTGGGCCGTCGGGCTGGGGATGATCCTGGGCGGCGCGATGGGCAACCTCGTCGACCGGTTCTTCCGCTCGCCGGGCCCGCTGCAGGGCCACGTCGTCGACTTCCTGTCGATCGGCTGGTGGCCGGTGTTCAATGTGGCCGACCCCTCGGTGGTGGGCGGAGCGATCCTGCTGGTGGCGCTGTCGCTGTTCGGCTACGACTTCGACACGGTCGGGCGCCGCAAACCGGTCAAGGACGAGTAGATGGCCGACCGGTCACTGCCGGTGCCCGAAGGGCTCGCCGGAATGCGGGTCGACGCCGGGCTCTCCAGACTGCTCGGCCTGTCACGCACCGCGGCGGCCGCACTGGCCGAGGAGGGCGGTGTCGACATCGACGGGGTCCGCGCGGGCAAGTCCGACAAGCTCACTGCGGGCGCCTGGCTCGACGTACGACTGCCCGAAGCGCCGCCCCCCGTGAGGAACACGCCCGTCGACATCGAGGGCATGGCGATCCTGTACTCCGATGACGACATGGTCGCCGTCGACAAGCCGCCGGGGGTCGCCGCACACGCGACCGTCGGCTGGAGCGGTCCCACGGTGCTGGGCGGCCTGGCCGCCGCCGGGTTTCGCATCAGCACCTCGGGGATTCACGAGCGCCAGGGCATCGTGCACCGCCTCGACGTCGGCACGTCGGGTGTCATGGTCGTCGCGCTGAGCGAACGCGCATACACCGTCTTGAAGCGCGCGTTCAAGCAGCGCACCGTCGAGAAGCGCTACCACGCCCTGGTGCAGGGCCACCCCGACCCGTCGAGCGGAACCATCGACGCCCCGATCGGGCGGCACCGCGGCCACGACTGGAAGTTCGCGGTCACCGAGAACGGCAGGCACAGCGTCACCCATTACGACACGCTGGAGGCGCACCGTGCGGCCAGCCTGCTCGACATCCAACTCGAGACCGGCCGTACCCATCAGATCCGGGTGCACTTCGCCGCGCTGCACCACCCGTGCGTCGGCGACCTCACCTACGGTGCCGATCCCACCCTGGCGAAGAAGCTGGGGCTGGACCGGCAGTGGCTGCATGCCCGGTCGCTGGCGTTCGTGCACCCGGCCGACGGGCGGCGCGTGGAGATCACCAGCCCGTACCCGGTTGATCTGCAGCATGCGCTCGATCTGCTGCGCAATCACGAACTGTGAGCGCCCCCCGCCGGTCCGGGTTGCTGTTCGGGGTGGGCGCCTACCTGTGCTGGGGCGTGTTCCCGGCGTTCTTCCCGCTGCTCAAGCCTGCTGGTGCGGTCGAGGTGCTGGCGCACCGCATCGTGTGGGGCTTCCTGTTCATGCTGGTGGTGCTGGCGGTGGTCCGCCGGCTGGGCGACCTGCGGCAGATCACCGGAGGGACCTGGGTTCTGTTGGCCGCGGCGTCGGCGCTGATCTCCGTCAACTGGGGCATCTACGTCTACGCCGTCAACAACGGCCATGTCGTGGATGCAGCACTCGGCTACTTCATCAACCCGCTGGTGACCGTCGCGCTCGGGCTGATCGTGTTCCGCGAACGGCTCAACCGCGCGCAGGTGGTGGCTCTGGCCATCGCAGTGACCGCCGTGGTGGTGCTGACGATCGAGGTGGGCGCCCCGCCGGTGATCAGCCTCGGACTGGCGCTGTCCTTCGGGCTCTACGGAGCGGTGAAGAAGGTGGTGCCGGTCGATCCCCGCGTCAGCGTCGGTGTGGAGGCCGGAGTGGCGGCGCCCTTCGCGATGGCCTACATCGTCGCACTGCAGGCCACCGGGCACGGCACGTTCACCGGGTTAGGCGGTGGGCATGTGGTGTTGATGATCGTGTCCGGGGTGGTGACGGCGCTGCCGTTGTTGCTGTTCGCTGCCGCAGCGCAGCGGCTGCCGCTGGTGACGCTGGGCCTGCTGTTCTACCTGACCCCGGCCATGCAGCTGACGTGGGGTGTGGTCGTCGGGCGAGAACCCATGCCGCCCGCGCGCTGGATCGGCTTCGCGCTGATCTGGCTGGGCCTGGCGGTGTTCAGCCTCGACGCGATCCGGCGCGCGCGTGCCGATCGGCGCGCGCTGGCACCGTCCCGCCGGTGACACTTTTGCCAAACTGACGCGCGCTGTCTTGTTGACCAGGAAGTAGCAATGTCCTAGCGTTTGCTAATGGCCAGTGGGAACCAGCCGCTACCCGGCGGACGCGGGCGGGGCCGGCCCGTCGGATCCCACTCGGCGGAGACGCGAGCCGCAATCCTTCAGGCGGCGCGCCACGTGATAAACGAGTGCGGGTATGAGGCGGCGACGTTCCAGGCCATCGCCCTGCGCGCCGGGTTCAGTCGTCCGACGATGCACTACTACTTCCACACCAAGGAAGAGATCTTCGAGATCCTCCAGCAGGAGGCGTACCTGATCGTAACCGAGTGCATCGCAGCCGCGCTGCGCGAAGATGGCCTGCGCAAACAACTGAGTGCCTTCGTCGTCGCCGCCCGCAGCGCGGACCGGTCGGACGGTTCGCTGATGCGGTTCATCGTCACCTCACGGTTCGAGCAGCACCGCTGTCCCAGCCTGCGCGGCACCGCCTCACCCGTGAGCGGAGCCGTTGCCGACTTCTACAGCAGGATCGTCGACCAGGCGATCGCCACCGGGGAACTACCTGCCGACGCGGACGCCGCGGCCGTCGTCAACATGCTGTCCGCGATGTTCTGGGGCATGGGCTTCCTCGCCGGTTTCGTGCATGCGGCCGACGGCCTCGCCGACATAGCCAAGCAACTTGACCGGATGTTCAGGAAAGGATTGCTGGTTTCGGCCGACAGTGCCCCCGTGCCGACTGTGGCGCCCCCGCCCGTGGCGATGGTCGACGATCGTGCGGCCTACGCGACGTCGGCGGATCCGGCCGCCTGGTTGGGGGCCGTCGCATTCGGCGGCTGAGCGCGTCGCAACCGGCGCGGACACGCACTCCGGACACGCCGAGATCTGTCGGGGCGCGGTCCTAGACTGGCCACCCTATGAGCAGTTTGGATCCGCGGTCTTCGGGCTCGTTCGTGCACCTGCATAACCACACCGAGTACTCGATGCTGGACGGCGCCGCCAAGGTCAAGCCGATGCTGGCCGAGGCGCAGCGGCTCCAGATGCCTGCGATCGGCATGACCGACCACGGAAACATGTTCGGCGCCAGCGAGTTCTACAACGCCGCCACCGACGCCGGCATCAAGCCGATCATCGGTGTCGAGGCCTACATCGCTCCCGGCTCGCGGTTCGACACCAAGCGCATCCTCTGGGGCGATCCCAGCCAGAAGGGCGACGACGTCTCCGGCAGCGGCTCCTACACCCACATGACGATGGTGGCCGAGAACGCCACCGGGCTGCGCAACCTGTTCACGCTGTCGTCGCTGGCGTCGTTCGAGGGCCAGCTCGGCAAGTGGTCGCGCATGGACGCCGAGCTGATCGCCGAGCACGCCGAGGGCATCATCGCGACCACCGGCTGCCCGTCCGGAGAGGTGCAGACCCGGCTCCGGCTCGGTCAGTATGACGAGGCGGTGGCCGCGGCCGCGAAATGGCGGGAGATCTTCGGGCCGGAGAACTTCTTCCTCGAACTGATGGATCACGGGCTCGACATCGAGCGCCGGGTACGCGATGGACTGCTCGACATCGGGCAGAGGCTCGGCATCCCGCCGCTGGCAACCAACGACTGCCACTACGTCACCCGCGACGCGGCCCACAACCATGAGGCGCTGTTGTGCGTGCAGACGGGTAAGACCCTGTCGGATCCGAACCGGTTCAAGTTCGACGGCGACGGCTACTTCCTCAAGTCGGCCGCCGAGATGCGTGCCCTCTGGGACGACGCCGTGCCGGGCGCGTGCGACTCGACGCTGCTGATCGCCGAGCGCGTGAGCTCCTACGAGGACGTCTGGGCCATGCGCGACCGGATGCCGGTCTTTCCCGTCCCCGACGGTCACGACCAAGCGTCGTGGCTGCGGCACGAAGTCGACGCGGGACTGGCCAAACGCTTCCCGGGCGGGGTGCCGCAGTCCTATGTCGACCGCGCCGCCTACGAGATCGACGTGATCTGCGCCAAGGGTTACCCGTCGTACTTCCTGATCGTGGCCGACCTGGTCAGCTACGCGCGCTCGGTCGACATCCGCGTCGGGCCGGGCCGCGGATCGGCGGCCGGTTCGCTGGTGGCATACGCGTTGCGCATCACCGACATCGACCCGATCGAGCACGGTCTGCTGTTCGAACGCTTCCTCAACCCCGAGCGCGCGTCGATGCCCGACATCGACATCGACTTCGACGACCGCAGGCGCGGCGAGATGGTGCGCTACGCGGCCGACAAATGGGGTCACGACCGCGTCGCCCAGGTCATCACGTTCGGCACCATCAAGACCAAGGCCGCGCTGAAGGACTCGGCCCGCATCCATTACGGCCAGCCCGGCTTCGCGATCGCCGACCGGATCGCCAAGGCGCTGCCGCCGCCGATCATGGCCAAGGACATCCCGCTGTCGGGCATCACCGACCCCGAGCACGAGCGGTACAAGGAAGCCGCCGAGGTCCGCGGTCTGATCGACACCGACCCCGATGTGCGCACCATCTACGAGACGGCCCGCGGCCTGGAGGGGCTGATCCGCAACGCCGGCGTGCACGCCTGCGCGGTGATCATGAGCAGTGAGCCGCTGACTCAGGCGATTCCACTGTGGAAGCGGCCGCAGGACGGCGCGATCATCACCGGCTGGGACTATCCGTCGTGTGAGGCCATCGGCCTGCTGAAGATGGATTTCCTTGGCCTGCGCAACCTGACGATCATCGGCGACGCGCTGGAGAACATCAAGGCCAACCGGGGCATCGAACTCGACCTCGAATCGGTTCCGCTCGACGACGCGGCCACCTACGACCTGTTGGGCCGCGGCGACACCCTGGGGGTGTTCCAGCTCGACGGCGGGCCGATGCGCGATCTGCTGCGGCGAATGCAGCCCACCGAGTTCGGCGACGTGGTGGCAGTCATCGCCCTGTACCGGCCGGGACCCATGGGCATGAACGCCCACAACGACTACGCCGACCGCAAGAACAGCCGGCAGGCCATCAAGCCCATCCATCCCGAACTCGAGGAGCCGCTGCGCGACATTCTCGCCGAGACCTACGGGCTGATCGTCTACCAAGAGCAGATCATGCGCATCGCGCAGAAGGTGGCCAGTTACTCGCTCGCCCGAGCAGACATTCTGCGAAAGGCCATGGGCAAGAAGAAGCGCGAGGTGCTCGACAAGGAGTACGAGGGCTTCTCGGAGGGCATGAGGAACAACGGGTTCTCCGCAGGCGCCATCAAGGCGCTCTGGGACACCGTGCTGCCGTTCGCCGACTACGCGTTCAACAAGTCGCACGCGGCCGGCTACGGGCTGGTGTCGTACTGGACGGCGTACCTGAAGGCGAACTATCCGGCCGAGTACATGGCCGGTCTGCTCACCTCGGTGGGCGACGACAAGTACAAGGCCGCGGTGTACCTGGCCGACTGCCGGCGGCTCGGCATCACGGTGCTGCCGCCGGATGTCAACGAGTCGGAGCTGAACTTCGCCTCCGTCGGTGAGGACATCCGTTACGGGCTGGGCGCGGTCCGCAACGTCGGCGCCAATGTCGTTGCCTCGCTGATCAACACGCGCACCGAGAAGGGCAAGTACGTCGACTTCTCGGACTACCTGAACAAGATCGACATCGGCGCCTGCAACAAGAAGGTCACCGAGTCACTGATCAAGGCGGGAGCCTTCGACTCGCTCGGCCACCCGCGCAAGGGTTTGTTCTTGGTGCACACCGACGCCGTGGACTCGGTGCTGGGCACCAAAAAGGCGGAGGCGATGGGTCAGTTCGACCTGTTCGGCGGCGCCGGCGGGTCGGGTACCGATTCGATGGACACGGTGTTCACCATCAAGGTGCCCGGCGAGGAATGGGACGACAAGCACAGACTCGCGCTCGAGCGCGAGATGCTGGGCCTCTATGTCTCGGGGCATCCGCTCAACGGCATCGCCCATCTGCTGGCGAACCAGGTTGACACCGCGATCCCAGCCATCCTCGACGGTGACGTCGCCAACGACACCCAGGTGCGCGTCGGCGGCATTCTGGCGTCGGTGAACCGCCGGGTCAACAAGAACGGGCTGCCTTGGGCCTCAGCGCAGTTGGAGGACCTCACCGGCGGCATCGAGGTGCTGTTCTTCCCGCAGACGTATTCGACGTTCGGTGGTGAGATCGCCGACGACGCGGTCGTCCTGGTCGGCGCCAAGGTGGCGATCCGCGACGACCGAATCTCGCTCATCGCCAACGACCTTGTGGCGCCGGACTTCTCCAACGCACAACTGGACCGTCCACTGGCGGTCAGCTTGCCGACGCGCCAGTGCACCGTCGACAAGGTGAGCGCACTCAAGCAGGTACTGGCCCGCCATCCCGGCACGTCACAGGTTCACCTACGGCTGATCAGCGGGGAACGCATCACCACACTGGAACTCGACGTGTCGCTGCGCGTGACCCCGTCGTCGGCGTTGATGGGTGATCTCAAGGAACTGCTGGGTCCGGGCTGTCTGGGCGGTTGACCCACGGCTCCTCGTTGCGGACGCGCCGTTCGGCTTCCTCGGCGCGTTCGGCGACCCAGTAGTCCTCGAACCGCTCGCCGGGATGGGCGTTGGGCAGCCGGTTCATCAGGCCGCTGAGCCACCGTGGCGCGGTGACCGGATCGTACTGCGGAAGCATCGAGCCGACCGCATAGAGCGTCTTGAGCGCGACGAACACGCCGAACAGCGCCGACGGCGCACCGGTGACGGCGACGCCGAACATGCCGAAGATCAGCGTGAGGTGCACGACGATCACCCGCCCGAGACCGCGGTTGGCGGCCTGCTCGACGCGCCAGAACGACCAGTGGCGCAACCGAATCAGATCCACCGCCAGATCCACGACAAGGAAGGCGAGCATCCACCCGCATCCGATCAGGACGCTGCGCCAGTCCACTCGTGCGATGAGGTCACCGCGGTGGTCGAGCAGTCCGAGGATGGCGGCGAGGAAGACGGCGTGCGCCGCGCTGAACGCGAGACCCACGACGAGGAACCCCTTGACGAACGAACCCGGTCGGGCACGACGGTCGGAGTTCGGCGCCAGATACCGGAAGTGCCCGCGGCGCGGGCTCAGACGTCGGTGGGCCAGGATGCGCGTTGCTATGAACAGACATGCCGCCACGTTCTCGATCCAATAGACGATCAGCGTGGTGCCCGCCGACCAGCTCCCGACGAACCACCCCGCCGCGGGAACGGCGTTGACACCGAGCAGCGTCAGCAGGTGGACGATCCGGGCCACGCCCGTCATCGTCGCACGGTCAACCCAACACGTTCACGGCTCTTGCGATGACGAGCCCGGCGGTCGAGAGTGCCACCATCGCCTGCACCGTCATCATCATCTTCGCCCAGCGCGCCAGGGGCATGGTGTCGGTTGGCGAAAAAGCCATCACGTTCGTCACGCTGAGGTACAGGTAATCCAGGAAGGTCGGGCGCCAATCGGGTTTGGCCACATCGGGATTCGCCATCTGGGGAAAAAGGAAGTCAGGATAGGGCCGCTCGCCGGCGCGGCGCGCGAACGGACCGCCCCGGTCCAGATCCCAGTACCAGATACCGAACACGATGACGTTGGTGACGATGATCGACGCACCGCTGCCCAACAAGATCGCGGCGTCGTTGCTCTGACGACCGGTCAGAATGCCGATGTCCAGCAGAATCGCCGAGAAGGTGTTGTCCGCGGTGATCGCGGCCAGCAGCAGCCAGGTCGCGCACCGGCCGAACCACGTTCGCCGCGTCATCACGACCGGGTTCAGGGTCAGCAGCGCCAACAGCAGCAGTCCCTCGAGCACCAGCAGCGGCCAGCGGGGGACCAGCGTGTAGCTGTGGGGTATCGCGACCTGCAACGCCATCGCGGCCGACACCGCGATGAGGACCGGGAAGGTGCTCTCCGGCTCACCGCGCCGCAGCCAGGACGGGACGTGGCGCTGCTCGGGTGGGGAGTTCATCAGGTAAGTGTGATGGCCCACCATGGACTCATGGAGTCGCGACACGTCAGCGTATGGGTCGACGCGCGCCCCGAAGCCGTCTACGAGTTCGCCGCCGATCCGCACACCTGGCCGCGGTGGGCCGCGGGGCTGGCTGAAGGTGGGCTACGGCAGACACCGGACGGATGGGTGGCCGACTCCCCGATGGGTGAGGTGACGGTCGAATTCGCACCGCCCAACCAGTTCGGGGTCCTCGACCACATCGTGCGACTGCCGTCCGGCGAGGCCGTCTACAACCCGATGCGAGTGGTGCCCGGTGGCTCGCCGGGAAGCAGCGGCTGCGAGGTGGTCTTCGCGGTGCGACGCAGACCCGGCATGAGCGACGAGCAGTTCGAAGCGGACGTCGCGGCGGTAACCGCCGATCTGGCCACCCTGCGGCGCCTGATCGCGGGCTAGCGGCAGGCCGCGCAGTAGGCGCCGAACGCGATCCAGGCGACGGTGCCCGCGGCGGCGCCACCCAGCACGGCGGGCGCCGCACTCATCGTCACCACGCCGACGCGACCGCCACTACGGCACCCAGGATCAGCGCGATCACCTTGTACGCCGGCCACGGCACGCCGGCCACGGAGACGTCGCACGCCAACCTGCTGGCGGCGGTGCGGACTTGCCCGGCGGTGGTCATGCCACGACGATAGCTCGCAATTGAAATTTCGGCCACCCGAAACACCGGATCCGGCGAGTTCGATACCGACCGGTCTAGGCTGGTCACATGCCACTTTCCGGAGAATATGTGCCGAGCCCGTGGGACTGGGTGCGCGAGCACGCCGACAAGATCATCGAGACGGGCAGCACCGACGGCGTCGACATGAAGGGCAAACCGCTCATCCTGTTGACCACGATCGGGGCCCAGACCGGCAAGGTCCGTAAGACCCCGCTGATGCGGGTGGAACACGCCGGTCAGTACGCGGTGGTCGCCTCGCTGGGCGGCGCCCCGAAGAACCCCGTCTGGTACCACAACGTCAAGGCGCACCCGCGGGTGGAGTTGCAGGACGGCGAGGTCAACCGCGAGTACGAGGCGCGGGAGGTGTTCGGCGAGGAGAAAGCGGTCTGGTGGGAGCGCGCCGTGGCGGCCTGGCCCGACTACGCCGAGTATCAGACCAAGACCGATCGTGCGATACCGGTGTTCGTGCTCACCCCGATTACGTAGAAACTGCAGGTTGGTGGCACCATTGACCGGTGTCCGCTGAACTGAGTCAGAGTCCTCGAATGTCGGCGCCGCTGCACGCCGCCGACATCGATGAGGCTGCTCGGCGAATTTCGGCAGTGGTGCTGCGTAGCCCGCTGCAGATCAGCGAACGCCTGTCCGAGGCCACCGGAGCGACGGTGTACCTCAAGCGCGAGGACCTGCAGGCCGTGCGGTCCTACAAGTTGCGTGGCGCCCACAACCTGCTGATGCAGTTGTCGGCGGATGAACTCGAGGCCGGTGTGGTGTGCTCATCGGCGGGCAACCACGCGCAGGGATTCGCGATGGCGTGTCGGTCCATGGGTGTGCGGGGCCGGGTTTACGTGCCGGCCAAGACGCCGAAGCAGAAGCGGGACCGCATCCGTTACCACGGCCGCGAGCACATCGAGTTGATCGTCGGCGGCAAGACCTACGACGAGGCCGCGGCCGCCGCGCTGCAGGACGTCGCCCGCACCGGCGCGACGCTCGTGCCGCCCTACGACGACCTGCGCACGATCGCCGGTCAGGGGACGATCGCCGCCGAGATCCTCGACCAGCTCGACGATGAGCCGGATATGGTGATCGTCCCGGTCGGCGGGGGCGGCTGCATCGCAGGCATCACCACCTACCTGGCCGAGCGGACGGCGGGCACCTCGGTGCTCGGTGTCGAGCCGGCCGGCGCGGCCGCGATGATGGCCGCGCTGGCCGCCGGCGAGCCGGTGACTCTGGACCACGTCGACCAGTTCGTCGACGGTGCCGCGGTGAGCCGGGCCGGCACACTGACGTACGCGGCGCTGGCCGCGGCCGGCGACATGGTGTCGATCACCACGGTCGACGAGGGCGCGGTGTGCACGGCGATGCTCGACCTCTATCAGAACGAGGGCATCATCGCCGAGCCTGCCGGCGCGCTGTCGGTCGCGGCGCTGCTGGAAGCCGGCGTCGAGCCGGGTTCGACGGTGGTGTGCGTGATCTCCGGTGGCAACAACGACGTCTCGCGCTACGGCGAGGTCCTCGAGCGCTCGTTGGTGCACCTCGGCCTCAAGCACTACTTCCTCGTCGACTTCCCGCAGGAGCCCGGGGCGCTGCGCCGGTTCCTGGACCAGGTGCTGGGCCCCAACGACGACATCACGCTGTTCGAGTACGTCAAGCGCAACAACCGCGATACCGGCGAGGCCCTCGTCGGTATCGAGCTGGGCTCGGCCGCCGACTTCGAGGGTCTGACCGAACGGATGAAGACCTCCGAGATCCACGTCGAGAAGCTGGAGCCCGGCTCACCGGCTTACCGCTACCTGCTCTAGCTGCCGCGCAGGATCGCGAAGGAATGGCCCTCTAGTCGCACGCGGTCCGCATCGGCTGCAGGCTCACCCCATGCCAGCACCACCTCACCGCCGACCGGGACCGTGACGGCCGCATCTGCAAGGTTGCACGCGATCGACAGCGATCCGCGGTGCATGACGATCCAGCCCTCCTCTTCGTCGTAGTCGACGCCGAGGTGGTCCAGCCACGGATCAGCGAGATCGGATTCGTTGTGCCGCAGCCCGATCAGCTCCCGATACACCCGCCGCAGCCGGGCGTGGTCGCCGTCGTCGACCTCATCCCACTTGAGCTTGCTGCGCAGGAAGGTTTCGGGGTCCTGCGGGTCGGGGATCTCGTCGGCGTCCCACCCGTGCTCGGCGAACTCACGCTTGCGCCCCTCCGCTGTGGCCCGCGCGAGTTCCGGCTCGGGATGCGAGCTGAAGAACTGGAACGGCGACGACGATCCCCACTCTTCACCCATGAAAAGCATCGCCGTGTACGGCGATCCGAGCGCAAGTGCGGCCTTGACCGCCAGCTGGCCGAAGGTCAGGTTCTGGGACGGCCGGTCACCGACGGCGCGATTGCCCACCTGGTCGTGGGTGAGCGTGTAGGCCAGCAGGCGGGTGGCTGGAATGGCGGAGGTGTCCAGCGGTCGGCCATGACGGCGGTGCCGGAACGACGAGTAGGTGCCGGCGTGGAAGTAGCCGTGCCGAAGGGTGGTGGCCAGAGCCTCGATGGTGCCGAAGTCGCCGTAGTAGCCCTGCCGTTCGCCCGACACCGCGGAGTGGATGGCGTGGTGGATGTCGTCGTCCCACTGCGCTGTCATGCCGAGGCCGCCCTGATCTCGCGGCGTGATGAGCCGTGGGTCGTTGAGGTCGCTCTCGGCGATCAGCGACAGTGGCCGGCCCAATCGCTCTGCCAGAGCGTCGGTTTCGGCGGACAGTTCCTCGAGAATGTGGATGGCCGTGGTGTCGACCAGCGCGTGCACCGCGTCCAGCCGCAGCCCGTCGGCGTGGAAGTCCCGCATCCACCGCAGCGCGCAGTCGATGATGTAGCGGCGCACCTCGTCGGCCTCGGCGTCGGCGATGTTGATCGACTCGCCCCACGGGTTACTGCCCGTGGACAGATAAGGTCCGAAGCGCGGCAGGTAGTTGCCCGACGGGCCGAGGTGGTTGAACACCGCGTCGATCAGCACCCCGAGGCCGCGCCGATGGCAGGCGTCGATGAGCCGGATGAGCGCATCGGGACCGCCGTAGGGCTCGTGCACGGCGTACCAGAGCACGCCGTCATAGCCCCAGCCGTGAGTGCCGCCGAACGCGTTCACCGGCATCAGCTCGACGAAGTCGACACCGAGATCTACCAGGTAGCCCAGCTTGTCGATGGCGGCGTCGAAGGTGCCGTCGGCGGTGAACGTCCCGACATGCAACTCGTAGATCACCGATCCCTCGATCGACCGGCCGGGCCAGTCGGCGTCGTTCCAGGCCTCGGGTGCGGGCCGCCACATCTGGGAGCGGCCGTGCACGCCGCCGGGCTGACGGGCGGAGCGGGGGTCGGGCAGCACGGTCGGGTCGTCGTCGAGCACGAAGCCGTAGCGGGCGTCGGCGGGCGCCTCGACCTCAGCGCGCCACCAGCCGTCGTCGGCTCTCGACATGTCGTGCAGGGTGCCCTCGACGTCGAGCCGCACCTGCCGCGGCCGCGGCGCCCATACCGAGAATTCAGCCATCGACTCGCTCCAGCAGCGCTACCGGCAGTTCGGTGAACAACTCGGCGGCCAGCACCTGGCCGCTGTGCCGGACGCCGCTGATACGGTCCTGCCACACTCCGGCGGGCAACTCCAGAGATGTGTCACCCCAACCGGTTTCGGACAACCGCACGGCGTGCCGGGTGGCGGCGGTCAACACGTCGTCGCCGCGCAGGAACGCGACCACGTGCTCGGCGCCGGAACCGTCGGCGAGCACTGGCCGGTAGCCACCGTCGGTGAAGCTCGACGGCAGGTCGCGGCGCATTCGGAGGGCGGCGTTGACCACCCGCATCTTCGGGTGGCGCAACGCGGTGAGGGCTTCGCGCCGGGTCGCGTAGTCGACCGGTCTGCGGTTGTCCGGGTCGACGAGGCTGTCCTCCCACAACTCAGTGCCCTGGTAGACGTCGGGCACGCCGGGCACCGTGAGCGACAGCAGTGTCTGGCCCAGGGCGTCGCTACGCGCGTACAGGTCGATCCGCGCCACCAGCGAAGTCATCTCCGCGGCGACCGGGCCGTCGAGGACCGTGTTCAGCCAGCTGTGCACGCCTGACTCGAACCGGTCGTCGGGGGCGTTCCAGGTGGTGTGGACGCCGGCCTCGCGAATCGCCTTCTCGGCGTAGGCATGCAGGCGGCGACGCAACTCGTCGGTGACTTCACCGTCGACCGGCCACACGCCGAAGATGTTCTGCAGCAAGAACAGTCCGGTGCCTGCGTCGGGCGGTGGGGCGGCCAGCATCCACTTGCCCACGAGCTCCGCCCACAGCGACGGCACCTGCGACAGCACGCCGATGCGGGCGCGCACGTCCTCGCCACGCTTGGTGTCGTGGGTGGACAGCGACACCATGGCGTGCGGCCACAGCCGGGCGCGCACGGCGGCCCGCTGGTGGAACTCGGCGACGCTGACACCGAAATGACCCGGCTCCGATCCGACCTCGTTGAGCGACACGAGCCGCGCGTCGCGGTAGAACAGGCAGTCCTCCATGGACTTGGCGGTCCCGGCGCCGCACAGCTGCTGCAGCCGCACCCCGGTCTGGGTGCTCACCGCCAGGGCGGCGGCGGCGACGGCCAGCGGAGCCGCCAACTCCGGCTCCTCCGAACAGGTTTCGGCGAAGGCCCGCGGCAGCACACCGACCAACGAGCGGTAGTCGGAGCGGTAGACCTCGATGTGGCTGAGCAGGGCCGCCACGGAATCGGACAGCTGCGGATGGTCGTTGCCGGTGGCCGCGACCATGGTGCGCCGCAGCCGGGCGAGCTCGCTGCGCAGCGTATCGGTGACCGCGTCCGCCTTGAGCCGCCGCGCCAGCGCGGGCATCTCGCGGTACGCCGGGCCGCTGGATTCGAACAGGTCGGTCAGCGCCTTCTCGCCCGCTGGATCGAGGAAGACGCCGCCGATTTCGCGCATCGCGTCGTAACCGGTGGTGCCGTCGACAAGCAGGCTCGGTTCCAACGGTTCGTCGGCGGCGAGGATCTTCTCGATGACGATCCAGGCGTTCGGCCCGGTGAGCTCGCGCAACCAGGTCAGGTAGCCGGCCGGATTGGACAGCCCGTCGGGATGGTCGATGCGGACCCCGTCGACCAGACCCTCGGCGAACCAGCGCCTGACCTGGGCATGGGTGGCGTCGAACACCGCGCGGTCCTCCTGGCGCAACCCGGCCAGCGAGGTGATCGAGAAGAAGCGGCGGTATCCGCACACGCCGGACAGATTCGCCGTCGGTTCGCCCGGCCCGGCGCGCCAGGCGACGAGCCGGTAGTGCTGGCGATCGTGAACCTGGGCTCCGGTGCCGTCACCGGTGCCGGGCGCGATCGGGTAGACAAGGTCCCCGAGGCGCAGCACGTCACCGTCGACGACGAGCTCGTTCACGTCGTCGGCGGAGCCGAGCACCGGCAGCACCACGCGGCCGTGGTCGAGGTCCCAGTCGATGTCGAAGAAGGTCGCGTAGGCCGAGTCCCGGCCGTGGGTGAGCACGTCCCACCACCACGGATTCTCCTGCGGTTTCTCCACTCCCACGTGGTTGGGAACGATATCGACAATCAGACCGAGGCCCTTGTCACGCGCGGCCCGCGACAATCGCGCGAAGCCGTCCGGCCCGCCGAGCGCGGCCGACACAGTGGTGGGATCGGTCACGTCGTAGCCGTGGGTGGAGCCCTTCGACGCGGTGAGGATGGGGGAGAGGTACAGGTGCGAGATGCCCAGCGCGGCGAGGTAGTCCAGCAGATTCTCGGCGTCGGCGAACGTGAAGCAGTCCCCGCGCATCTGCAGCCGGTAGGTCGACAGGACGGACATGCGCTACGCGGTCTTGCGCATCACGAGCAGCGAGCGGGCCTGCAACGAGATCTTGTCGCCCGCCTTGACCACCAGGTCGGTGGCGCCGGTGTCGTCGGAGGTGTCCAGCGCCGCCGTCCACTCCGTGGCGTAGCCGCCCGCCGGAGTGAAGAAGTCCTGGGAGTGGTCATCGGCGTTGAAACACAACAGGAACGAGTCGTCGACGACCCGTTCGCCGCGCTCGTTGGGCGCCGGGATGGCCTCGCCGTTGAGGAACACCGCGACGCACTTGCCGAGCCCGCTGCCCCAGTCCTCGGGCGTCATCTCCTCACCGGCAGGGGTCAGCCACGCGATGTCGCGCGCCTCGCCGCGGGCGCGGATCGGTGTGCCCTGAAAGAAGCGTCGCCTGCGGAACACCGGGTGGTCCTTGCGCAGCCCGGCGACCTTCCTGGTGAACTCCAGCAGGTCGGCGTTCTTCTCGCACAGCGACCAGTCCATCCACGAGACCTCGGAGTCCTGGCAGTAGACGTTGTTGTTGCCGAGCTGGGTGCGGCCGATCTCGTCGCCGTGCGAGATCATCGGCGTGCCCTGCGAGACCATCAGGGTCCCCATGATGTTGCGCATCTGCTTGGCGCGCAACGCCGATATGTCCGGGTCGTCGGTCGGGCCCTCGACCCCGCAGTTCCACGACCGGTTGTGGCTCTCGCCGTCGCGGTTGTCCTCGCCGTTGGCCTCGTTGTGCTTCTCGTTGTAGGACACCAGGTCGTTGAGCGTGAAGCCGTCATGGCAGGTGACGAAGTTGATGCTTGCGCTTGGCCGCCGCCCGGTGGCCTCGTAGAGGTCGGAGGAACCGGTCAGCCGCGAAGCGAACTCGCCAAGGGTTGCGGGCTCGCCCCGCCAGTAATCTCGCACAGTGTCGCGATATTTCCCGTTCCACTCGGTCCACAAACCTGGGAAGTTGCCGACCTGATAGCCGCCCTCGCCCACATCCCACGGCTCGGCGATCAGCTTGACCTGACTGATCACCGGGTCCTGCTGGACCAGGTCGAAGAACGCCGAGAGCCGGTCCACCTCGTAGAACTCGCGGGCCAGCGACGAGGCCAGGTCGAAGCGGAACCCGTCGACGTGCATCTCCATCACCCAGTAGCGCAGCGAGTCCATGATCAGCTGCAGCGTGTGGGGATGCCTCGGGTTCAGGCTGTTGCCGGTGCCCGTGAAGTCCTTGTACAGCCGCAGGTCCCCGTCGAGCAGTCGGTAGTAGGCGGCATTGTCGATGCCGCGGAAGTTCAGCGTCGGACCGAGGTGGCTGCCCTCTGCGGTGTGGTTGTAGACCACGTCGAGGATGACCTCGATGCCCGCCTCGTGGAAGGACCGGACCATGGTCTTGAACTCAGCGACCGCGCCGCCGGCGTGCTTGGATGCGGCGTACTCGTAGTGCGGTGCGAAGAAGCCGAAAGTGTTGTAGCCCCAGTAATTCCGCAGCCCCAGGTCGAGCAGCCGGTGGTCGTGCAGGAACTGGTGCACCGGCATCAGCTCGATCGCTGTCACGTTGATCGCCTTGAGGTGCTCGATGATCACGGGGTGACAGAGCCCGGCGTAGGTGCCGCGCAACTCCTCAGGCACGCCCGAGTGGGTCTGTGTCATGCCCTTGACGTGCGCTTCGTAGATCACCGTCTCGTGATAGGGAATGCGCGGCGCGCGGTCCGACGCCCACTGGAAGAACGGGTTGATGACCACGCTGGTCATCGTGTGACCCAGCGAGTCGATGCGCGGCGGGGTGCCGCCGGAGGCGAGGTCGTCGGCCTCCAGGTCGTAGGAGAACAGGGCCTGGGAGAAGTCGAACCGGCCGTGGAACGACTTGCCGTACGGGTCGAGCAGCAACTTGCTCGGGTCACACCGGTGCCCGGCCGCGGGGTCCCACGGGCCGTGCACGCGGAAGCCGTAGCGCTGACCGGGCGTGACCGTCGGCAGGTAGCAGTGCCACACGTAGCCGTCGACCTCGTCGAGGTTGACTCGTTCCTCGCGGCCGTCCTTGCCGATCAGGCACAGCTCCACGCGGTCGGCCACCTCGGAGAACAGCGAGAAGTTCGTGCCCGCACCGTCGTAGGTGGCGCCGAGCGGGTAGGCCGTTCCCGGCCAGACGGTGGGTACCGGCGCGGGCTCGGAGGTCATCAGGCGGCCCACCAGCCGGTGGCCGCGGCGATCTGACGGCCGAGTTCGTTCGTCATCGTGCGCATGTAGGTCGTCGAGATGTGATGAGCATCGTGATACAGCAACACATTTCCCTCCACTGCCCGGCAGATGTCCTCACGGCACACCGCGTCGCTCAGGTCGAGGGGTTTCAGCAGCGGGAACCGCGCGACGTAGTCGAGGGTGGGGTTGCGCCGCGACAGCACGTCGCTCCGCTTCACCCCGCAGGAGATCGCGTTGCCGCCGTTGGCCAGGCAGTCGGCGGGGAAGTACGGTTTGCCGTTGCGCACCAGCCAGGGGGTGTCCCGCATCGCCAACACGGGAATATTGTTGGCGGACAGGGTCTTCCAGATGCCGACGTAGGTGCCCGGCATGACGTCGCCGGGCTTGATGTTCCACGGCCGCGTCGCGGTGGTGAACACGTAGTCCGGCCGGTCGGCGATGAGTTTGGGCATCACCTTCTGGTTCCACTGGCGGCACTTCGGGTAAGGCCGGTTGTCGCCCATCACCAGCGGCCGTTCCTCGGTGGTCAGCGGGCAACCCATCTTCAGGTAGGTGACGACCTTGAAGCCGTGCGCACGGCCCAGAAGGTCCAGTGCGGTGATCCAGTGCTCGGCGTGCGAACCGCCGGCCAGCGCGATGGTGCGCGTGGCAGTTGGATCCCCGTAGGTGCAGTTGATGACGTCGACGTTGTCGAAGTCGCTGATGCAGCCGTCCTCGGTGGTCTGCGGCAGGTCGTTCTTGGCCTCCAGCACGGTCGGGCGCATCGGCAGCTTGGGCACCCGCGCGTCGGTCAACAGCGCCTGGGCGCCGGGGTAGTCGCGCGTCGAGAGCCCCGACAGCTCTTCGCCGTTCGCGCGTTCGACGACGATGTGTTCGCGCCAGGTGAACGATGTGGCGGTCAGCGCCACACCCAGCAGCGCGACCACCGAACCGAGCACCAAAGTGGGGCGGCGCAGCCGGACCCGCAGCGGGACCGTGACCGTTGGGGCGGCCGACGCCCGGTAGCGCAACGGGTTCTCCACGTACCTGGTGGTGAGCCAGGCCAGCACCGCCGACACCAGGAGCACCGCGGCGCCCTCGACGAAGTCGGCGCGCGTGTGCCCGGTGTAGGACAGCCAGAAGATCAGCAACGGCCAGTGCCACAGGTACAGCGCGTAGGCCATCGCGCCCAGTGACACGAACGGCGCCGTCGCCAGCAGTCGGTTGGGCAGCGGCATCCGACCACCGGTGTGCGGGTCGGCGACCCGGTTGGCCGCCGAGAGGATGAACAGGATGGTGGCGCCCACCGGAACCAGCGCCCACGGGCCGGGGAACTCGTTGACACCGTCGATCAGGAAGCCGCACGCCAGGATTGCGGCCAGCGCGAGCACCGACGCCGTAGTGCGCAACCACATCGGCCACCGCAGATGCGGCACCAGGGCGCCGACCAGCGCGCCGAGCAGCAGTTCCCAGGCGCGCGCGAAGCTGTTGTAGTACGCGGTGGCCTGGTCGGCGTTGTGCGCGATGATCGCGTACCCGAACGACGCGACGGTCAGCGCGCTCAGCAGAACGACGAACGCCACGCGCATGTGCTTGCCCAGCACCCTGCGGAACACCAGTGCGAACAGGAATATCAGCGCCAGGAACGACAGGTAGAACTGTCCCTGCACCGACATCGACCAGATGTGCTGCAGCGGGCTCACCGCTTCACCGGCACGCAAATAGTCCGACGCGGTGTTGGCCAGCTCCCAGTTCTGGAAATAGCCGAGGCTCGCCAGGCTCTGGTCGGCGAACGTCTCCCAGCGCGTCTGGGGCTGAATCAGGATGGTCAACACCCCGGCGACTGCCAGCACGACCACTAGCGCGGGCAGCAGCCGGCGGACCAGGCGGGTGAGCTCCGGGACCGGCCACAGCGACGCCTCGGGCGTCATCGCGGTCCGCAGCAGCCGTCCGCCGAAGAAGAAGCCGGACAGGACCAGGAAGACGTCGACACCCCCGGACACCCGGCCGAACCAGACGTGGAACACGGCGACCAGCGCGATGGCGACACCGCGCAGACCGTCGAGGTCGTGTCGGTAGGACGCCGAGGTGCGCGCGGCCGGGCCTTTCGTCGCGCGCGGCGGCGGGCCCGGGTGCGAGGGGGGCGCCGGCCGGGGAGGGGCGAGGGTCATCATGGTCGACGGATAATCTACCGAAGGTGCCAGCCTTGACGCCTGCCGAGATCAGCGCGATCGATGCCGCCCACGTCTGGCATCCCTACAGCACGATCGGCGCCGAGGCGCAACCGCCGATGGTGGCGCTGGCCGCGCACGGAGCGTGGCTCACGCTGCACCACGAGGGCAACGAGATTCAGGCACTCGATGCGATGGCGTCGTGGTGGACCGCCATCCACGGTCACGGCCACCCGGTACTGGACGCGGCGATCACCCGACAGCTGGGCACCATGAACCACGTCATGTTCGGCGGGCTGACGCATGAACCCGCGGCGCGGCTCGCGCAACTGCTTGTCGAGATCACCCCCGAGGGCCTGGAGACCGTGTTCTTCAGCGATTCGGGCTCGGTGTCGATCGAGGTCGCCGTGAAGATGGCGCTGCAGTACTGGCGCAGCCTTGGCCGCGGGCACAAGCACCGGTTGATGACGTGGCGCGGTGGCTACCATGGCGACACGTTCACACCGATGAGCGTGTGCGACCCCGACGGCGGCATGCACGAGCTGTGGACCGGTGAGAATTCGGTGCTCGCGGCTCAGGTGTTCGCGCCGCAGGTGCCCGCCGGCTACGACCCGGCCTACATGGCGGGGTTCGAGGAGCAGCTGGCGTCGCATGCCGGCGAGTTGGCCGCGGTGATCGTCGAACCCGTCGTGCAGGGCGCGGGCGGCATGCGGTTTCACGACCCGCGCTACCTGACCGATCTGCGCGCGGTGTGCAGCCGCCACGAGGTGCTGCTGATCTTCGACGAGATCGCCACCGGATTCGGCCGCACCGGCGAGCTGTTCGCCGCCGACCATGCGGCGGTGGTCCCCGACATCATGTGCGTGGGCAAGGCGCTGACCGGCGGTTACCTCACGCTGGCCGCGACGCTGTGCACCCGCGAGATCGCCAGCACGATCAGCTCCCACGAGCCCGGGGCGCTCATGCACGGCCCGACGTTCATGGCCAACGCGCTGGCGTGCGCAGTCGGCGTGGCCTCGGTGGAGACGCTGCTCGAGGGCGACTGGCGATCGAGGGTTCGACGGATCGGGACGGGCCTGTCGGAGGGGCTGGCGCCGGCGGCCGAGCTGGCCGGGGTGGCCGACGTGCGGGTGCTCGGCGCGATCGGCGTGATCGAGATGAAGGAGCCGGTGGACCTGCGTGTCGCGACCCCGTCGGCGGTGCGGCGCGGCGTCTGGCTGCGGCCGTTCCGCAACCTCGTCTACGCGATGCCGCCCTACATCTGCACACCGGACGAGATCGCCCAGATCACCTCGGCGATGGTTGCGGTTGCGCGTGCCTTAACCTGAACGGTGTTCAATTGTCGGCTCGCCGACGTGTTCAATTTGTCGGCTCGCCGACGTGTTCAATTGTCGGCTCGCCGACGTGTTCCATCCCCGGAGGCAACCGAGTGACGCGAACCGACCTGTCGCCACTGGCCTGGCTCGGCGACGTCGAGCGGCAGCGGCGTGCCGCGGGCCTGCGCCGGTCGCTGCGGGCCCGCCCTCCCGTCGGAGCCGACCTCGACCTCGCGTCCAACGACTACCTCGGCCTGTCACAGCACCCAGCGGTGATCGAGGGTGGCGTCGCGGCGCTACGCACGTGGGGCGCAGGCTCCACCGGCTCGCGGCTGGTCACCGGCAACACCGAGCTGCACGAAGCGTTCGAAGGCGCGCTGGCGGACTTCGTCGGCGCCGAAGCCGGCCTCCTCTTCTCCTCCGGCTACACCGCGAACCTCGGCGCCGTCGTCTCGCTGTCGGGCGCCGGCTCGCTGCTGGTGTCCGATGCGCTGACACACGCCTCGCTGGTCGACGCCTGCCGCCTGTCGCGCGGCCGTGTGGTGGTGACCCGGCACCGGGACATTGCGGCCGTGGCCGACGCGCTCGCCGACCGCGACGAGGAGCGCGCCGTCGTGCTGACCGACTCGGTGTTCTCCGCCGACGGCGACCTGGCTGCACTGCGCGCGCTGCACGACGTGTGCCGACGGCACGGCGCGTTGCTGGTGGTCGACGAAGCGCACGGGCTGGGCGTGCGCGGCGCAGGCGGACGCGGTCTGCTGCACGAGGTCGGCCTCGCCGGCGCGCCCGACATCGTGATGACCGCGACGTTGTCCAAGGCACTGGGCAGTCAGGGCGGTGTGGTGCTGGGTCCGGCGGCGGTGCGCGCCCACTTGATCGACGCCGCGCGACCATTCATCTTCGATACCGGACTGGCGCCCGCGGCGGTCGGTGCGGCCCAGGCGGCGCTCAATGTGCTGATCGCCGAACCGTGGCGCGCGCAAGCGGTGCTGGACCACGCGGCCGAGCTGGCCGCCATCTGCTCGGTGCCCGAGCGGCCGGATTCGGCGGTGGTGTCGGTGGTCCTTGGCGAACCGGAGGTGGCGCTGAGTGCGGCGGTGGCGTGTCTGGACCGCGGCGTACGCGTCGGATGCTTCCGCCCGCCGACCGTGCCCGCGGGCACCTCGCGGCTGCGACTGACCGCGCGAGCGTCGCTCACCGACGACGAGATGCGGCTGGCGCGCCAGGTTCTCACCGACGTGCTGGCCACCGCCCGCCGGTGAGCACGCTCGTGGTCACCGGCACGGATACGGACGTCGGGAAGACGGTGGCCACCGCCGCGCTGGCCTGCCGTGCGCGGCTGCTGGGCATCGACGTCGCGGTGTGCAAGCCCGTGCAGACCGGCAGCCCGCGCGACGACGACCTCGCCGACGTCGGCCGGCTCGCCGGGGTGGCTCGACTGAGCGGACGGTGGCGCTATCCCGAGCCGTTGGCGCCGCGGGCCGCTGCGCAGCGCGCGGGCATGGCGCTGCCCACGCGCGCCGAGCTGGTCGGATCGGTATGCGAGGTCGATGCGGACTTGACTCTGGTCGAGGGTGCGGGCGGGCTGCTGGCGGAGATCGGCGACGGGGTGACGTTGCGCGACGTCGCCGGCGATCTCGGCGCACCGGTGCTGATCGTCGTACATTCCAGGCTGGGTACGCTCAACCACACCGCGCTGACGCTCGAAGCGCTTGCGGCGCATGGTGTTTCATGTGCCGGCCTGGTGATCGGATCGTGGCCTCGCGAACCGGGTGTCGCCGAAGAGGGCAACCGCGAGGCGCTGGCCGGGATGGCGCCGATCCGTGCGGTACTGCCCGCCGGGGCAGGAGTGCTGAGTGCCGCGGAGTTCGAGGCGATGAGCGCATCGGCGGTCGACACCGACTGGCTCGCGAGCCTGTAGAGATGGTGCATTCGGTCGAGTTGACCTTCGACGACGACACCGATTCTGCGGTGCGGCGGGTATGGGGCGACCTGATGGCGGCCGGAGTGCGCAGCCAGGCCGGGCACCGGTCGCCGAGCATTCGTCCCCACGTCACGCTGACGGTCGCCGAGCAGCTGGACGACGCGGTGCACGAGGCGTTGCGGCCGGTGCTCGACCGGCTGCCGATGACCTGCATCATCGGCGCGCCGATGCTGTTCGGCGGCCGGACTTTCACGCTGGTGCGTTCACTGGTGCCTTCGCGCGAGCTGATGGCCCTGCACGCGGAGGTGCACGACGCGTGCCGCCCGTACCTGCCGAACGGCACCCTGCCGCACTCCGATCCGGGGCAGTGGACGCCGCACGTCACCCTGGCGCGCCGCCTGCCGCCCGACCAGCTTCCGACGGCGCTGACGATCCGGTCGGTCGGCCGGGACCTGCCCGGCACGATCACCGGTCTGCGGCACTGGGACGGCGACCGTCGGATCGAGTACCCGATCGGCTAATCGATCTGCGCGGCAACGCTCTTCGGGACGCACATGCGCCACGCATCGAGGATCAGCTCCCGCAGCTCGTCGAGTTCGATCGCGTCGAGGCGGACCACCGCCCAGTTGTACTGCATCTCGGACGGCCTCGGCAGCATGAACTTTTGGGCTCGGCCGCCACCAGACCGGCTCGTTCCTCCCGGGGCAAGCCGAATCCCAGCACCGTCTCGTCCGGCGAGAAGGCGAGGAATACCAGCCGTCCGACCCGGAACGTCACGCGATCGCGCACCACCGTCGTAGGCCCTGGGCAGCGCCAGCGCGATACCGCGGACATCCTCGACGGTGATCATCGGGGGTGAGCCTATGCGCCGAGATTCGGCGACTCTCTAGCGCAGAGCCTCACGTTCGCCGACGGCGATACCGGCCACGAGGAGTCGCAGGCCGAACGCGAAACGTGCGCTGGGGTCCTCCGTCAACACCGACTGCTGTGCGGGCAGCGCTGCGCCCGCGGCATCCCACTGCAGCCGCGACTGCTCGTCGACGGTGAACCCGAGCACGTAGTAGACGACGGTGCGGGCGGCCAGTTCCGCCCGCTCGGGCGCAACGCCGGCGTCCGCCGCCGCGCTGGTGAGCGCGGCGAGAATGCCTGCCATCGCCGCGGACTGCCCCGCCGCGAAGCTCGCCGACACCAGCTCCGCCCCGTCGGTGTGCGACAGCAACGCGTCCCGAAGCCCCGAGCAGACCCCCGCGATGCGCTCCTGCCAATGGCCGCCGACGTCGTCCACCGGCTCGAGGATCCGGTCGGCGAGCGCCCCCAACAACTCTTGCTTGTTCGCGAAGTGCCAATACAGCGCGCCTGGGGAGACGTTGAGCTCGCGGGCCAACCGCCGCATCGTCAAGTCGGCGATGCCGTAGTCGTCCAGCAGCGCCGTCGCCGCCTCGACCACGTCGCGTTTGTGAAGCTGCACGCCCGTACCCTAACCTGAACGCTGTTCAATTGTCGGCTCGCCGACGTGTTCAATTGTCGGCTCGCCGACGTGTTCAAGTTGGAGGAGAGGGCCACGCGTGGGCGACATCTTGGGAGAGGCGCGGCAGCAGGTGCTGGAGCGTGGCGAAGGCCTGACCCAGGAGCAGACGCTGCAGGTGCTCCAGCTTTCCGACGACCGCCTCGACGCGCTGCTCGAGCTTGCTCACCAGGTGCGGATGAAGTGGTGCGGACCCGACGTCGAGGTCGAGGGCATCATCAGCCTCAAGACCGGCGGATGTCCCGAGGACTGCCATTTCTGTTCGCAGTCGGGGCTGTTCGCGTCCCCGGTGCGCAGCGCCTGGCTCGACATCCCGAGCCTGGTGGAGGCCGCCAAGCAGACGGCGAAGACCGGTGCGACGGAGTTCTGCATCGTCGCAGCCGTGCGCGGTCCCGACGAGCGGTTGCTGTCCCAGGTCGCCGCAGGCATCGAGGCCATTCGCGACGAGGTCGACATCCAGATCGCCTGCTCGCTCGGGATGCTCACCGAGGAGCAGGTCACGCGGCTCGCCGAGATGGGCGTGCACCGCTACAACCACAATCTGGAGACGGCTCGTTCGTTCTTCGCCAACGTCGTCACCACCCACACCTGGGAAGAGCGGTGGGACACATTGCAGATGGTTCGCGACGCCGGCATGGAGGTCTGCTGCGGCGGCATCCTGGGCATGGGGGAGACGCTGGAGCAGCGTGCGGAGTTCGCCGCCGACCTCGCCGAACTCGACCCGCACGAGGTGCCGCTGAACTTCCTGAACCCGCGGCCGGGGACCCCGTTCGGCGACCTGGACGTGCTGCCGGCTGCCGAGGCGCTCAAGGCCGTGGCCGCCTTCCGCCTGGCGCTGCCGCGCACCATGCTCCGATTCGCGGGCGGTCGTGAGATCACCCTCGGCGATCTGGGCGCCAAGCAGGGCATTCTCGGCGGCATCAACGCGGTCATCGTCGGCAACTACCTGACCACGCTGGGCCGGCCCGCCGAAGCCGACCTGGAACTGCTCGACGATCTGCAGATGCCCATCAAGGCGCTTAACGCGACCCTGTAGAAATCAGTCATGCCGTTCAACGTCTACACCGGCGAACCCGACGGCACGGCGGTGCCGGCCGCCGCCGGCCTCGGCCTGGAACCGCCACGCTTCTGCGCCGACTGTGGCCGCCGCATGGTCGTCCAGGTGCGTCCCGACGGGTGGACGGCCACCTGTTCGCGCCACGGGCACACCGACTCCAAGGATCTGGAGCTGCGATGAGCGACGTTCCGGCGCCGAGTATCTCGCGCAACCGCGCGGCAGGTGCGGTCATCGCGGCGCTGATCGTCGCCGGAACGGCGGTGGGCGCGCTGTGGGCGTGGCTGGCCCCGCCGGTGCACGGCGTCATCGCGCTCACCCGCGGCGGTGAGCGCGTCCGCGCCTACCTCGGCAACGAGGGCGACCACTTCTTCGTCGCCGCCTTCCTGCTCGTCGGCATGCTGTGCGCCCTGGCTGTGGTCGCGGCGGTGGCGGTCTGGCAGTGGCGCGCCCATCGCGGCCCGACGATGACGGCGGCACTGGCGGCGGGCTCTGCGCTCGGCGCGGCGGCGGCGGCCGGCGTCGGCGCGCTGCTGGTGCATCTGCACTACGGGACGATTGACGTCGCCGGGGCGCCCGTGTCGGAACAGGACCGCGTGCACTATGTCGTCGAGGCGCCACCGGTGTTCTTCGGTCACTCACCGCTACAGGCGGCGCTGACCGTGCTGTTTCCCGCCGCGGTCGCGACGCTGGTCTACTCGTTGAGCGCCGTGGCGACCGCGCGCGACGACCTGGGCGCGTGGCCGCCGGTGGACGAGCCGGTACTCGCCCGGCCCGTCACAGTGGAGAGCGCTCCACCTTCCGGCCCGTGACCACCTTGGCCGCGATCTTGACCAGCCGCGCCATGCCGACATAGGTCATCGGGTTGAGCAGCGTCGGCCACGTGGTGCGCACGAGATGCTCGGACAGCGGCTTGCCGTTGAACCGGTCGGTCAGCCAGCGCAATGCCATCGGTGATGACATCGGGTGCAGCAGCATGTGTTCGCTGAACAGATCGCGGTGGTAGGTCACCGAGGCGCCGCCCGAGCGGTAGATCTCGCTGAGCTCGTCGATGTCGTCCACCGAGACGATCTTGTCGTGCACCGCCTGCACCAGCAGTACCGGCGGCGTCGGCACCGCCGTGCCCAGCTTGATGCTGTCGAAGACGAGCTTGACCTCGGGCGAATCGAGTATCTCCTCGAGCGGCACGTCGACCAGCTTGCCCATGTCCATGCCGATATAGCGCAGGACGGCGTGCGCGGTGGTCATGTTCTCGATCCGCAGCAGCATCGCCTTGCCTGCATCGGTGGCGTGCGCCTGGATGACCCGGTCGAGGTCGGGATAGACGTGCGACAGGGCGGCCACCACCATCCCGGGCAGTCCGGAGTAGAAGCTGCCGTTGAGCCTGCGAAACGCGTTGCCCAGGTCGGCGACCGGCGAGCCCAGCACGGCCCCGACGATGTTGAGCTCGGGGGCGTACTGGCCGTGCATCTCGGCCGCCCACGCCGAAGCCAGCCCGCCACCGGAGTATCCCCACAGCCCGATCGGCGCGGACGCGTCCAGGCCCAGCCGCTGACAGCTGACCGCGGCACGCAGTCCGTCCAGGATGCGGTAGCCGGGCTCGTACGGGGTGCCCCAGATTCCCTGGAGCCCCTCGTGGTCGGGCACCGAGACCGCCCACCCCTCGGCAAGGGCGGCCGCGATGAGGAAGAACTCGAACTGGGCCAGCGCGCCGGGCGCGACCGCCCGGCGGCGCAGCGCGTACGACGGGAAGCATCGCGATGTCACCGCGTCGATGGCGCACTGGTACGAGATCACGGGTATGACAGCGCGGTTCGTCCGCTCGGCGGGCGCGATCACGGTGGTGACCGTCGCCTCGGGCGCGCCGTTCATGTCGGTGGTGCGGTACAGCAGTTGGGTGGCGGTGAACTTCTGCGGGACCAGACCCAGGAAGGCCACTTCGACGTCACGACTGCGCAGGACCGTGCCCGGCGCTGCGTGGTAGAAGTTCGCAGGCGGCTCGTAGAACGGATCGTCGGCGGGCAGTCGGGGGCGGGCGCCGCGGACCAGGTCCTCGTGGGGTACTTGGCCGATCCACTCGGCATCGGCGGCCGGTGCCACATTGCCCAAGTCCATCCGGTCATTCTTACTTAAGGAACCGTTAAGAATCCAATTTCGCACGTCGGACGTCGTGTCGCCCCTCAACCGGGCGGCCGCAGCGCCGCGAACTCGTCGGTCACCCGGTAACGCGCCTCGGTGAACCGGAACAGCGCCGCGGGTCGGCCGCCGCTGCGTCCCGAGCGCGCGGTGGTTCCGGTACGGGTGATCACCTTGCGCCGTTCCAACACCCGCTGCAGGTTGGTCGCGTCGACATGGTGCCCGAGCGCGGCGCTGTAGATGTCTCGCAACGTCGACAAAGCGAATTCGGTTGGCGCCAGGGCGAATCCGATGTTCGTATAGGAAAGTTTGGCGACCAGTCGGGTGCGTGCGTGCTCGACCATGGTGCCGTGGTCGAAGGCCATCGGCGGCAGGTCGCTGACGGGGTGCCAGCGCGTATCGGGCGGCAGCTCCGGGGTCGCGGGGGAGGGCACCAGCCCGAGGAATGTCGACGCGATGGTGCGGGTGGTGGGCACGCGGTCGGGATCGGAGAACACCGCGAGCTGCTCGAGGTGAGCAATCTCACGCAGATCCACTTTCTCGGCGAGCTGGCGCCTGACAGAGCTGGTCAGATCCTCATCGTCGCCCAGCCGGCCACCCGGCAGTGACCACTTGCCGCGCTCGGGATCCAGTGCGCGCTGCCATAACAGCACGTGAAGGGTGGGTTTCTGGAGTTCGCCCGCACGGTTACGGTCGCGGACCTGGAAGACAGCGGCGAGCACCTCGTGGGTGGTGCTACGATATGGCATGTTTTCGATTATAAGTCGAAAACCCGATTCGACGAAGGAGGCGGCCATGACGGTTCTGGACCGGGTGCCCGCACACGAGCTGACCAGCCGCATCGTCAACGGTCCGGGCGGCTATTCCGGCGTCGACGGGGACGAGGAGTGGGCTGCCGAAGTGCGGCGCCTCGCCGACCTGCGCGGTGCGACGCTGCTCGCGCACAACTACCAGCTGCCGGCGATCCAGGACGTCGCCGACCACGTCGGTGACTCGCTGGCACTGTCCCGGATCGCCGCGGAGGTCCCCGAGGACACCATCGTGTTCTGCGGTGTGCACTTCATGGCCGAAACCGCCAAGATCCTCTCGCCGGACAAGACGGTGCTGATTCCCGACCAGCGGGCGGGCTGCTCCCTGGCCGAGTCCATCACCGCAGACGATCTGCGGGCCTGGAAGGCCGAGCATCCCGGCGCGGTCGTCGTCTCCTATGTCAACACCACCGCCGCGGTGAAAGCCGAGACCGACATCTGCTGTACCTCCTCCAACGCCGTCGAGGTTGTCGCCTCGATTCCCGAGGACCGTGAGGTGCTGTTCTGTCCCGACCAGTTCCTCGGTGCGCACGTGCGTCGGGTCACCGGCCGCAAGAACCTGCACGTTTGGGCGGGCGAATGCCATGTGCACGCCGGCATCAACGGTGACGAACTCGCCGACCAGGCCCGTGCGCATCCCGACGCCGAGCTGTACGTGCACCCCGAATGTGGTTGTGCCACATCGGCGCTCTACCTCGCGGGTGAAGGCGCCTTTCCGGAGGACCGGGTCAAGATCCTGTCCACCGGCGGGATGCTCGATGCGGCGCGCGAAACCGGGGCGCGCCAGGTGCTGGTCGCCACCGAGGTCGGCATGCTGCATCAGTTGCGCCGTGCCGCACCCGATGTCGACTTCCGTGCGGTGAACGATCGCGCGTCGTGCCGGTACATGAAGATGATCACCCCGGCCGCCTTGCTGCGGTGCCTCGTGGACGGCGAGGACGAGGTCGACGTCGATCCCGACACCGCTCGACTGGCGCGTGCCAGCGTGCAGCGGATGATCGCCATCGGCCAACCCGGGGGCGGCGAATGACACGCGCCCGGGCCTGCGGTACCGGGCTGTGGGCCGGACGCTGGCAGCAGCGCGCCGACGTCGTGGTGATCGGCACCGGGGTGGCCGGCCTGGTCGCCGCGCTGGCCGCGCACCGGCGCGGGCGCAAGGTCATGGTGCTCAGCAAGACCGGCGACACTGCGACGTTCTACGCACAGGGCGGTATCGCCGTAGTGCTTCCGCACACGGATGACTCGGTCGACGCGCACGTGGCCGACACACTGGCCGCGGGAGCGGGCTTGTGCGACCCCGACGCGGTGCGTTCGATAGTGGCCGACGGCTACCGCGCGGTGGTCGAGCTCGTCGACGACGGGGCGCGCTTCGACGAATCAGCCCCCGGATCGTGGTCATTGACGCGAGAGGGTGGGCATTCTCGTCGGCGGATCATCCACGCGGGCGGCGACGCAACCGGGGCCGAGGTGCAGCGCGCGCTCAACGGCGCTGCCGCCGAACTGGACATCCGGCACAATCATGCGGCCATCGAGCTCCTGCACGATGCCGGCGTGGTCACCGGGGTGCTCGTGCTCAACGAGGACGGGCTGGGCGTGGTGCACGCTCCGTCGGTGATCCTGGCGACCGGAGGCCTCGGCCACCTCTACGCCGCCACGACCAATCCGGAGGGCTCGACCGGTGACGGGGTAGCGCTGGCGACGTGGGCCGGGGTGCAGGTCAGCGAACTTGAGTTCATCCAGTTCCACCCGACCATGCTGTTCGACGGGCAGGCCGCGGGCCGGCGGCCGCTGATCACCGAGGCCGTGCGCGGCGAAGGCGCCGTCCTCATCGACTCGCAGGGCCGTTCGGTGACCGACGGCGTGCACCCCATGGGCGATCTGGCGCCGCGCGACGTGGTCGCCGCCGCGATTCACGCGCGGCTGGAGGCGACCGGCGCGCCGTGCGTCTTCCTCGACGCGCGCCGGATCGACGGCTTCACCGAGCGGTTCCCGACCGTGACCGCGGCATGCCGGGCCGCGGGCATCGACCCGACGCTCGAGGCAATCCCCGTGGTACCCGGTGCGCACTACAGCTGCGGCGGCGTGCGCACCGACGTGCACGGTCGCACCGAGATGGCCGGCCTGTTCGCTGCCGGCGAGGTGGCGCGGACCGGCATGCACGGCGCGAACCGACTGGCGTCCAACAGCCTGCTCGAAGGTCTGGTGGTGGGCGGTCGGGCCGGCACGGCCGCGGCCGCACACGCTGTCGAGGCCGGACCGGTGACCGCCCGTCCTCCCGAACCCGTCGTGCGGCGGGCCTTGCCGCGCGCCGATCTCCAGCGGGCGATGACCACGCACGCCTCCGTGGCGCGGGACGGCGCGGGGCTGGCCGCGTTGAGCCGGCAGCTGGACGGCGCGCCGGCGCGGGTGATCGGCTCGCGCGCCGACCTGGAGGACGTCGCGCTGACCACCACCGCGGTCGCGGTTGCGGCCGCCGCCACGGCCCGCACCGAAACCCGTGGCTGCCACCACCGCAGCGACTTCCCCGACACCGACCCGCTGCAGGCCGGGACGCTGATCCCCGCCGCGGCGTGCTGCTGATGGAACTGAACGCCGACGAGCTGACCGAGGCTCGCAGGGTCATCGCCCGCGCGCTGGAGGAAGATTTGCGCTACGGGCCGGACGTCACCACGCTGGCGACGGTCGACGGCGAAGCCAGGACGACGGCGTCGATGGTGGCCAGGGACGCCGGTGTCATCGCCGGCGTCGACGTCGCACTGCTGGTGCTCGACGAGGTGCTCGGCGCCGGCGGCTATCTGGTGAAGCATCGCGTCACCGATGGGACCCGGCTGGATGCCGGCGGGGCGGTGTTGACCGTCGAAGCGCCGACGCGGGGATTGCTGACCGCCGAGCGGACCATGCTCAACCTGGTCTGCCACCTGTCGGGGATCGCGACGGCCACGGCCGCGTGGGTGGCCGCCGTATCGGGCACCGCGGCCGACATCCGCGACACCCGCAAGACCCTGCCGGGGCTGCGGGCACTGCAGAAATACGCGGTACGCGTCGGCGGAGGCGTCAACCACCGGATGGGCCTCGGTGACGCCGCGCTCATCAAGGACAACCACGTCGCGGCCGCCGGTTCGGTGGTGGCCGCCCTGCGCGCGGTGCGGGCGCTCGCCCCCGACATCGAGTGCGAGGTCGAGGTCGACTCTCTCGAGCAACTCGACGAAGTATTGGCCGAGGGCTCGGATCCTGTCGAACTCGTATTGCTGGACAACTTCCCGGTGTGGCAGACGCAGATCGCGGTGCAGCGCCGCGACTCGCGTTCGCCTACGACGAAGCTGGAGTCATCGGGTGGGCTGTCACTGGAGTCGGCCGCCGAGTACGCGGGCACCGGGGTCGACTATCTCGCCGTCGGCGCGCTCACGCACTCCGTGCGGGTGCTCGACATCGGGCTCGACCTCTAGGCCGTCATGTCGCTGGCGACGGTGTGCCTGCCGTTACGATCGGTCGCGTGTATGAGGACTCGCCGCGCCGGCTGGTCTTGCTGACCGTCATCAGTCTCGTCATCGCCCTGGCCGCTCTGGCCGTTGCCGGATGGGCGCTGTACGACTCGAAGAACTCCGAGCCGGACTACGACCCGGCTCAGATCGCCGACGCCAAGGTCAAGGTCTGCAACGCCGCCGACGTCGTGCGCCGTGGGATCTCGCTGAACACCAACCTGGCGCCCGCGGGCGGCCCGCAGGACGTCACCGGCGCGCAGGCGGTCGCGGCCAACGCCAGGGTGTCGCTCTACGACGGCGGCCAGTATCTGCTGGCCCGGCTCGATCCCGCGACCCCCGACCAGCTCGCCGACAAGATTCGCGAGTTCGCCGACAACCTGATGGACATCGGCGCCCACGCGACCGCCGGTGTGCCCAATGGTGAACCGGCGCAGGCCAAGCGGCTCGCCGACGCCGACGCGGCCAACAACACCATCACGGAGCTGTGCAAGTAGTGTCCTGAGCGCCGAGCAGAACGCGGGCGGCCGCCTTGGCCGCATCCAGCGCGGCCGGGTCACCGGACGTGCGCGACAGGATCAGCGCGCCCTCAATCAGCGCGATCACGGCGGTCGCCGTCCGCTGCGCCCGCTCCGGTGCCCACCCGTCGGTCCGCAACCGGTCCGTGACCGCCCGGCACCAGCTGTCGAACGCCGCCGCCGAGGCTGCCCGCACCGCGGCGCTGGCGTGCACCGATTCGGTGGCGATCGGTTCGATCGGACAGCCGTCGCGCTGATCGGAGGCCAGGCCGGCGGCCGTGAGGTCGATCCAGCCGTCGACGATGTCGGTCACCGGCGCTCCGGAGTCCAGGAGTTCGCGTAGACGACACTCGATGTCGGCGCCGGCGCGTTGTACCACCGCCGCGGCCAACTGCTGTTTGCCGTCGGGGAAGTGGTGATACAGCGAGCCGGCCTTCACGTCGGCGAGTTCGAGGATCTGGTTGACGCCCGTCGCGGCGTATCCCTGCCTGCGGAAGAGCAGGGCGGCGGTGTCGACGAGCGCCGTGCGGCTCCGGTCGGGACGAGGCATCCCTTGACTTTACTAGAAAGGTCACTCAACAATAGTTGAACGACCACTAAAGAGAGGTGTGGCATGCAACAGCTCGTGTTCGAACAAGCCGGGGCGTACGCCTGGCGGGACGCGCCAGATCCGCAGATCAACCACCCGCGCCAGGCGATTGTGCGACCGCTGGCGGTGGCCTGCTGTGACCTGGACGTCGCAGTGGCACAAGGCAGGCTGCCCATGCCGCCCGGCCATGCGGTGGGGCACGAAGGCGTTGCCGAGGTCGTCGCAGTGGGCGACGACGTGCGCGGGTTCGGCGTCGGTGACCGCGTCATCGTGCCGTTCCAGATCAACTGCGGCCAGTGCGCGGCCTGCCTGCGGGGCGCGACGGGTTCGTGCGCGTCGGTGCCGCTGATGGCGATGTACGGGATGGCGCCCCTGGCCGGCTTGGACGGCGGCGGTTTCCTGGCCGACCTGGTCGTCGTGCCGTATGCCGACGCGATGCTCATCGCGGTGCCCGCCGAGGCCGATCCGGTGGCGATCGCCTCGATGTCGGACAACATCCCCGACGGCTGGCGCACCGTCGGCCCCTACCGCGCCGAACTGGACGCGCTGCCACCGGCGGATCGACGGGTGCTGGTGATGGGCCGGCTGTCGATCGGGCTGTATGCGACTGCGACCGCGACCGCGCTCGGCGCGCTCGTCGACTACGTCGACACCGACCCGGTCCGGCTGGCGGTTGCCGAGAAGTTGGGGGCAGTGGTTCACGACCGGGAGAAGCCGGACAAGACCGCCGATCCTTACCCGGTGACAGTCCACACGACGGCCGACCCGGCCCTGCTGGCCGCCACGCTGCGGGCCACCTGGCCCGGTGGTGTGTGCACCGACACCGGCATCTACATCGAGGATTCGGTGCAGATGCCGCTGCTGCAGATGTACACCCGCGGGGCGCGGTTCGTCACCGGGCGGGTGAACGCTCGCGCGGCTCTTCCCGAAGTGCTGAACCTGCTTGCCCGGCAACCGCTCTCACCCGTGGTCCAGGCCGTCGTCCCGTGGGAGGACGCTCCGTCGCAATGGCCGGCGATGACCGGCAAGACGGTGTTCACCCGCACGGTGTAGTCAGGCGATGTCGGCGACGAAGATCGCCATCCGGCCCACCTGAAGCCGAGCCATCAAGGGCAGGCCGTCGGCGGCGCCGCCCGCGGGCACGATTCGCGGGTTGACCACGTGAACGTCGCGGCGAACCAGATGCAGATCGGCCTCACCGGCAGCCAGGACGTTCTTCACCCAGTCGGTCTTTCCGTGCCCCAGCGCGATCGCGAGCACCTTGCCCTTGCGGTACGCGGTGACGATCGTCTCGTACTGCCGCCCGGACTTGCGCCCGCGGTGCTTGATCGTCGCCATCCCGGGCAGCACCCGGGCGAACGGCTTGAGCATCGGGTTGAAGTACTTGACCTGGAAATTCTCGAACCACGGCGGGAACACCATCGGCACCCCGGGAGCATTGTTCGGGTGCTCGGCAGCTTTCATGAGGCCTCCAAACCGATTTGTGGTGCTCTGGGAGAATGGTCTCCGTGAATGTATCGCCGGGACCGATCGCCCGCATCGACTTGCGTGGGGCACAGTTGTCCGCCGCGCGCCTGCGGGCGGCGTTACCACGCGGCGGCGTCGACGTGGACGCGGTCCTGGGCACGGTCCGGCCCATCGTCGACGCGGTCGCCGCGCACGGCGCGCAGGCGGCCCTGGAGTACGGCGAGTCCTTCGACGGGGTGCGACCTGCCCAGATCCGCGTACCCCGGGAACGGCTCGACGCCGCGTTGGCCGAAGTGGGCGGCGATGTCCGCGCCGCGTTGGAGGTCGCAATCGAGCGGGCCCGTGCCGTGCACGCCGACCAGCGCCGCACCGACACCACGACGACGCTGGCGCCCGGAGCGACCGTCACCGAGCGCTGGGTGCCCGTTGAGCGGGTGGGGCTGTACGTTCCCGGCGGCAACGCGGTCTACCCGTCGAGCGTGGTGATGAATGTGGTGCCTGCGCAGACCGCGGGCGTCGACTCCCTCGTCATCGCCAGCCCGCCGCAGGCCTCCGTGCAGGGCGCGTTCCACGGACTGCCGCACCCGACCATCCTGGCCGCCGCCGCCCTGCTGGGTGTCGACGAAGTCTGGGCCGTCGGCGGAGCCCAGTCTGTCGCGCTGCTGGCCTACGGCGGCACCGACAGCGACGGGACGGAGCTGGCGCCCGTCGACATGATCACCGGCCCCGGCAACATCTACGTCACCGCCGCCAAGCGGATCTGCCGCTCGCAGGTCGGAATCGACGCCGAGGCCGGTCCCACCGAGGTCGCGATCCTGGCCGACCACACGGCCGATCCCGGGCATGTCGCCGCCGACCTGATCAGCCAGGCCGAGCACGACGAGATGGCGGCCAGCGTGCTGGTCACCTCGAGCGTCGAGCTGGCCGACGCCACCGACCGCGAACTGGCTGCGCAACTCGAGACGACGGTGCACCGCGAGCGGGTGACCGCGGCGCTCGGCGGTCGGCAGTCGGCGACGGTGCTCGTCGACGACCTCGACGCGGGCATCCGCACCGTCAACGCCTACGCCGCCGAGCACCTCGAGATTCAGACGGCCGACGCGCGCGAGGTGGCCGGTCGGATCCGTTCGGCCGGAGCGATCTTCGTCGGCCCGTACGCCCCGGTGAGCCTGGGCGACTACTGCGCGGGCTCCAACCACGTGCTGCCGACCGCAGGGTGCGCGCGGCACTCCAGCGGACTGTCGGTGCAGACGTTCCTGCGCGGCATCCACGTCGTCGACTACGACGAGGCGGCGCTCAAAGACGTGTCCGGCCACGTCATCACGCTGGCCGAGGCCGAGAACCTGCCCGCACACGGCGAGGCGGTCCGACGGAGGTTCGGGCGGTGACCGCAGGCGACGAGGTGACGCTCGCCGATCTGCCGCTGCGCGAGGACCTGCGCGGCAAATCGCCGTACGGCGCGCCACAACTCGATGTTCCGGTGCGGCTGAACACCAACGAGAACCCGCACCCGCCCACGCAGGCGCTCATCGACGACCTGACCGCCTCGGTCGCGGCCGTCGCGAGCGACTTGCACCGCTATCCCGACCGAGACGCGGTGGCGCTGCGCACCGACCTGGCCGCGTATCTGTCCGCGCAGACCCGCACCCCGCTGAGCGTCGAGAACCTCTGGGCCGCCAACGGCTCCAACGAGATCCTGCAGCAACTGCTTCAGGCGTTCGGCGGCCCGGGCCGCAGTGCAATAGGATTCGTGCCGTCGTACTCGATGCACCCGATCATCTCCGACGGCACCCAGACCGCGTGGCTGGTGGCCAACCGCGCCGATGACTTCGGTCTCGACGTCGACGTGGCCGTGGCGGCGGTGCGCGAGCACGGCCCCGATATCGTGTTCGTCGCCAGCCCGAACAACCCCTCGGGACAGAGCGTTCCGCTCGAGGATCTGCGTCGCCTGCTCGACGCGATGAGCGCCGGCGTGATGATCGTCGACGAGGCCTACGGCGAGTTCTCGTCGCAGCCCAGCGCGGTGCATCTCATCGACGACTATCCGACGAGGCTGGTCGTCACCCGGACGATGAGCAAGGCCTTCGCGTTCGCCGGCGGCAGACTCGGCTATCTGATCGCCGCGCCTGCCGTCATCGAGGCGATGCTGTTGGTGCGGTTGCCGTACCACCTGTCATCGATCACCCAGGCCGCCGCCCGCGCCGCATTGCGCCACGCCGATGACACGCTGGGCAGCGTCGCGAAGCTGATCGCCGAGCGCAATCGTGTGGCAGAGGCGTTGTCCGGCATGGGTTTCACGGTCATCGATAGTGACGCCAACTTCGTGTTGTTCGGCGAATTCGCCGACGCGCCCGCCAGCTGGCAGCGCTACCTCGACGCGGGCATCCTGATCCGCGACGTCGGCATCCCCGGCTATCTGCGTGCGACCACCGGCCTGGCCGGGGAGAACGACGCGCTGCTGGCCGCCAGCGCCCGGCTCGCCACCATCGAACTCGTCAGAGTAGGAGCATCGTGACCCAGTCCCACGTCGCGCCCCGTCGCGCGCGAATCGAGCGCAAGACCAAGGAATCCGACATCGTCGTGGAACTCGATCTCGACGGCACCGGCCAGGTGCACGTCGAGACCGGTGTGCCCTTCTTCGATCACATGCTCACTGCGCTGGGCAGCCACGCCAGCTTCGACCTGACCGTGCGCGCCACCGGTGACGTCGAGATCGAGGGGCATCACACGATCGAGGACACCGCGATCGTGGTGGGCCAGGCGCTCGGTCAGGCGCTCGGCGACAAGAAGGGCATCCGGCGCTTCGGCGACGCGTGGATACCGATGGACGAGACGCTGGCGCACGCCGCGGTCGACGTGTCGGGCCGGCCCTACTGTGTGCACACCGGCGAACCGGATCACATGCTGCACTTCACGATCGCGGGTTCGCAGGCGCCGTACCACACGGTGGTCAACCGGCACGTGTTCGAGTCGCTGGCCATGAACGCACGCATCGCGCTGCACGTGCGCACCCTCTACGGCCGCGATCCGCACCACATCACCGAGGCGCAGTACAAGGCCGTCGCCCGGGCGCTGCGGCAAGCGGTCGAATTCGACCCCCGGGTCACTGGCGTGCCGTCGACGAAAGGCACGCTGTGAGCCGACAAGTCGTCATCCTGGACTACGGCTCGGGCAATCTGCGCTCGGCGCAGCGCGCGCTGGAGCGGGTCGGCGCCGACGTCACCGTTACCGACGACGCGGACGCGGCACGCAACGCCGACGGCCTGGTGGTGCCCGGCGTCGGTGCGTTCGAATCCTGCATGGTTGGGCTGCGCAAGATCGACGGTGCGACGCTCATCGCCGAGCGCGTGGCCGCCGGCAGGCCGGTGCTCGGAGTGTGCGTCGGCATGCAGATCCTGTTCGCGCGCGGAGTCGAGTTCGGTGTGGAGACCGAGGGTTGCGGCCAGTGGCCGGGCGCGGTGGTGCGCCTGGACGCGCCGGTGATCCCGCACATGGGGTGGAACGTCGTGGACGCACCCGAAGACACCACCCTGTTCAAGGGGATGGACGCCGACACCCGGTTCTACTTCGTGCACTCCTACGCCGCGCAGCAGTGGCAAGGCGACCCCGGTGCGAGGCTCACGTGGGCCAATCACCACGTGCCGTTTCTGGCGGCGGTCGAGAACGGCGCGTTGTCGGCGACCCAGTTCCATCCCGAGAAGAGCGGCGACGCCGGCGCAGAATTGCTCACCAACTGGGTGAAGGCACTAGGTTGACCACCGATGAGCGCTCGCGCGAAGAGGAGACCACCAGAGTGCCGGAACGACTGATTCTCCTGCCCGCCGTCGACGTCGTCGAGGGCCGTGCTGTCCGCCTGGTGCAGGGCCAGGCCGGCAGCGAGACAGCATACGGCTCGGCATTAGACGCCGCGATGACATGGCAGCGCGACGGTGCCGAGTGGATCCACCTCGTCGACCTGGACGCCGCATTCGGCCGGGGCAGCAACCGCGAACTGCTCGCCGAAGTGGTCGGCAAGCTGGACGTCGCCGTGGAACTGTCGGGCGGCATCCGCGACGACGAGTCGTTGGCCGCCGCGCTGGCCACCGGATGTGCCCGGGTGAATCTGGGGACCGCGGCGCTGGAGAACCCTCAGTGGTGCGCCAAGGTGGTCGCCGAGCACGGCGAGAAGGTCGCCGTCGGGCTGGACGTCAAGATCGTTGACGGCGATCACCGGCTGCGCGGTCGCGGCTGGGAGACCGACGGCGGCGACCTGTGGGAGGTGCTCGAACGCCTTGACCGCGAGGGATGTTCGCGCTTCGTCGTCACCGATGTCACCAAGGACGGCACCCTCAACGGGCCGAACCTCGAACTGTTGACCCTGGTGTGCGAACGCACGGATGCGCCGGTGATCGCCTCCGGCGGGGTGTCGAATCTCGATGACCTTCGGGCGATCGCCACGCTGACCCGCCGCGGGGTGGAGGGCGCGATCGTCGGAAAGGCGTTGTACGCCGGGCGGTTCACGTTGCCCGACGCGTTGGCCGCGGTGGAGCGTTAGATGGCGCTGGACACCGGGGACCTCGACGGCCTGGTCGCCGAGGCCGCGCAGATCCTCGAAGACGCCTCCAAGCCGTTCATCGACGGCCACCGCGCGGACTCGGCGGTACAGAAGAAGGGCAACGACTTCGCCACCGAGGTGGACCTGGCGATCGAGCGCCAGGTGGTCGAGGCGCTGACCGACCGAACCGGAATCGAGGTACACGGCGAGGAATTCGGTGGCGCCGACCTGGACTCGCCGCTGGTGTGGGTGCTCGACCCGATCGACGGCACCTTCAACTACGCCGCCGGATCCCCCATGGCCGCCATCCTGCTGGGTCTGGTCCGCGACGGTGAACCGGTGGCCGGCCTGACGTGGGTGCCCTTCACCGGCGAGCGCTTCACCGCCGTCGTCGGTGGACCGTTGTTGAGCAACGGCGTCGCGCAACCGTCGCTGGCACGGGCCCCGTTGTCGGATTCCATCGTGGGGGTGAGCACATTCAACGTCGACTCCCGCGGCAAGGTCCCGGGTCGGTACCGACTCGCGGTCGTGGAGAACCTGAGCCGCGAGTGTTCGCGGATGCGCATGCACGGCGCCACCGGCATCGACCTGGCCTATACCGCTGCCGGCATCCTCGGTGGGGCAATAAGTTTCGGCGGTCACGTGTGGGACCATGCCGCCGGTGTCGCGCTGATCCGGGCCGCTGGAGGCGTGGTGACCGACCTGTCAGGCAACGAATGGACGGTGGATTCGCCGTCGGCGCTGGCCGGGGCCCCAGGCACCTATGATCAGCTTCTCGACCTGTTGCGCGCCGTCGGTGATCCCGAGGACTTCTGATGGATCCCAATGACCTCGCCGTACGAGTCATCCCGTGTCTGGACGTCGACGACGGCCGCGTGGTCAAGGGTGTCAACTTCGAGAACCTGCGCGACGCGGGCGATCCCGTCGAGTTGGCGGCCGCCTATGACGCCGAGGGTGCCGACGAACTGACGTTCCTCGACGTCACCGCGTCGTCGTCGGGACGGACGACCATGCTCGAGGTCGTGAGGCGCACCGCCGAGCAGGTGTTCATCCCGTTGACGGTCGGCGGCGGCGTCCGGTCGGTGGCCGACGTCGACGTGCTTCTGCGCGCCGGTGCTGACAAGGTGGCGGTGAACACCGCGGCGATTGCCCGCCCGGAACTGCTCGCCGAGTTGTCCCGACAGTTCGGGTCGCAGTGCATCGTGTTGTCGGTGGACGCGCGCACCGTCCCGCAGGACCAGCAGTCCACGCCGTCCGGTTGGGAGGTCACCACCCACGGTGGTCGCCGCGGAACCGGGATCGACGCCGTCGAATGGGCAACGCGCGGTGCAGAACTCGGGGTCGGTGAGATCCTGCTCAACTCCATGGACTTCGACGGTACCAAGGGGGGCTTCGACTTGCCGATGATCAAGGCGGTGCGCGGAGCGGTGACCGTGCCGGTGATCGCCAGCGGGGGCGCCGGGGCACCCGAACACTTCGCGCCCGCCGTGCTCGCGGGTGCCGACGCGGTATTGGCCGCCAGCGTCTTCCACTTCCGCGAGCTGACCATCGGCCAGGTGAAGGCGGCGATGGCGGCCGAAGGAATCGTGGTGCGATGAGCGCTTGCGCGAAGAGCCGAGGGTTGCGATGAGCGCTTGCGCGAAGAGCCGAGGGTTGCGATGAGCGCTTGCGCGAAGAACCGAGGATTGCGATGACACTGGACGCGGACATCGCGTCGCGGTTGAAGCGCGACCCCAACGGTCTGATCGCAGCGGTCGCGCAGGAACGCGCCACCGGCCAGGTGTTGATGGTGGCGTGGATGGACGACATCGCGCTGGCCCGCACACTGGAAACGCGAAGGGCGACATACTATTCGCGGTCGAGGCAGGAACATTGGGTGAAGGGCGAGACGTCGGGCCACACCCAGTACGTGCACTCTGTGCGGTTGGACTGCGACGGTGACACGGTCCTGCTGGAGGTCGACCAGCAGGGCGCTGCCTGTCACACCGGCGACCACACCTGCTTCGACGCCGACGTGCTGTTGGCGCCCGAGGACTGAAAGCGCTGCGGACAGGCTAGGCCGACTGGCGTTGTCGCAGCACTTCGAGCGCCTTGTCGGCGTGGCTGTCCATGCTGATCTCCGACGCGATCACCGCCAGGACGGTGCGGTCGGTGTCGATGACGAACGTGGTGCGCTTGACCGGCATGAACTTGCCGAGCAGGCCGCGCTTGACACCGAACTGCGACGCCACGGCACCATCGGCGTCGGAGAGCAGCGGATAGTCGAAGCTCTCCTTGTCGGCGAACTTCGCCTGCTTGTCCACCGCGTCGGTGCTGATGCCGACCCGGCCGGCGCCGACCGCGGCGAATTCGGCTGCCAAGTCGCGGAAGTGGCACGCCTCCTTGGTGCAGCCCGGAGTCATCGCGGCCGGATAGAAGAACAGCACGATCGGCCCGTCGGCGAGCAGTTCGGTCAGTGCGCGCACGGTGCCCGTCTGGTCGGGGAGTCGGAAGTCGGCGACCCGGTCACCCTGCTTGATAGCTGTCATGGTCGTCGACGCTACGCCGCGCTCGACACCATCTGCGGACGCGGGGGACGGGTCCTGGACGTGGACCGGGCGTCGGCCAACCGTGCCACAGGCGGCGAGGCGACATGTACGTCGTGCATCCGTTCACCGATGAGGTGCGTCTGGGAGAATTGACCGGTGCAGACCACCGCCAGCCCCCTCGGCACCACCTCGCGCGAGGACTTCCTTGCGCTGGCCGCCGAACACCGTGTGGTGCCGGTGACCCGCAAGGTGCTCGCCGACAGTGAGACCCCGCTGTCGGCCTACCGGAAGCTCGCCGCCAACCGGCCCGGGACGTTCCTGCTGGAGTCGGCCGAGCATGGCCGCTCGTGGTCGCGATGGTCGTTCATCGGTGCCGGGGCGCCGTCGGCGCTGACGGTTCGGCACGGCGAAGCCGTCTGGCTGGGTACGACGCCGCAGGACGCGCCGCAGGGTGGCGACCCGCTGCGGGCGCTGCGCGCGACGCTGGAACTGCTCAACACCGAGCCCTTGGCCGGTCTGCCGCCGCTGTCCTCGGGACTGGTCGGGTTCTTCGCCTACGACATGGTGCGGCGCCTGGAGAAGTTGCCGTCGTCGACCATCGACGACCTCGGTCTGCCCGACATGTTGCTGTTGCTGGCCACCGATATCGCCGCCGTCGACCACCACGAGGGCACCATCACGCTGATCGCCAACGCGGTGAACTGGAACGGCACCGACGAGCGGGCCGACTGGGCCTACGAGGACGCCGTGGCCCGCCTCGACGTGATGACCGCCGCGCTGGGCGAGCACCTGCCGTCGGCTGTGGCCACGTTCGCCAGGCCCGAACCGTTGTACCGCGCCCAGCGCACGGTCGACGAGTACAGCGCGATCGTCGACAAGCTCGTGCGCGACATCGAGGCGGGCGAGGCGTTCCAGGTGGTGCCCTCACAGCGCTTCGAGATGGACACCGACGCCGATCCCCTTGATGTGTACCGGATGCTGCGGGTGTCCAACCCGAGCCCGTACATGTACCTGCTCAACGTGCCCAACGAGGCTGGCGGATTGGACTTCTCGGTCGTCGGCTCCAGCCCGGAGGCGCTGGTGACCGTCAAGGACGGCCGCGCGTCGACTCATCCGATCGCAGGCACCCGCTGGCGCGGTGCCACCGAGGAGGAAGACCTGCTGCTCGAAAAGGAGTTGCAGGCCGACGAGAAGGAGCGCGCCGAGCACCTGATGCTCGTCGACCTGGGCCGCAACGACCTGGGCCGGGTCTGCCGGCCCGGCACGGTACGTGTCGAGGACTACAGCCACATCGAGCGCTACAGCCATGTCATGCACCTGGTGTCGACCGTCACCGGGCTGCTCGCCGAGGGTAAGACCGCGCTGGACGCGGTGACGGCGTGCTTCCCCGCGGGCACGCTGTCGGGTGCGCCGAAGGTGCGGGCCATGGAGCTGATCGAAGAGGTCGAGCAGACCCGCCGCGGGCTCTACGGCGGCGTGCTCGGCTACCTGGACTTCGCCGGCAATGCCGACTTCGCGATCGCCATCCGCACCGCACTGATGCGCGACGGCACCGCATACGTGCAGGCAGGCGGTGGGGTCGTCGCCGACTCCAACGGCCCCTACGAGCACACGGAAGCGTCGAACAAGGCGCGCGCCGTGCTCAACGCCATCGCTGCCGCCGAAACGCTGACCGAACCGTGATCCGCAGCGCCCAACTCGGTCTCCTGCTCGCCGCCGCGAGCCTGTGGGGCGCCTCGCGGATGACGTGGGTGGAGGTGACCTCGTTCGACGGGCTCGGCCGGCCCAAGACCGTCGCCCTTTCCGGAGCCACCTGGTCGACGGCCCTGGTGCCGCTCGCGGTGCTGCTGCTGGCCGCCGCGGTCGCCGCGCTTGCGGTGCGAGGCTGGCCGTTGCGGCTGCTCGCGGTGCTGATAGCGGCGGCCAGCGCGGGGATGGCGTACTTGGCGATCAGCTTGTGGGTCGTCGAGGACGTCGCGGTGCGGGCGTCGAATCTGGCCGAGGCGCCGGTGGCCGACATCGTGGGCACGCAACGTCACTACGGCGGGGCGGTGATCACCCTGGTCGCGGCCGCGGTGACCTTGGCGGCCGCGGTGCTGTTCATGCGGCCCGCTGCGGTCGAGGGTTCCGCCAGCAGGTACTCGCGGCGGACCTCCGACGCGGTCGAGGGATCGGAGGGGGAGGTCTCGGAGCGGGCGATGTGGGATGCCCTCGACGAGGGGCGCGACCCGACCAATCCGGACAACAAGGGGCGGTGATCGGAGTTGCTGCGGTGGCGGTTACCCTTCCTTGCAGATCATTGGGCGCTACCGGGGGAAGGGAATCGGCAGTCATGAGTTCGGCAACCGTACTCGACTCGATCATCGAGGGAGTCCGTGCCGACGTCGCTGCCCGCGAGGCCGCCATCCCGTTGGCCGAGATCAAGGCGAAAGCCAAGGATGCGGTGCCGCCGTTGAACGTGATGGCCGCACTGCGCGCACCGGGTATCGCCGTGATCGCCGAGGTGAAGCGTGCCAGCCCGTCGCGCGGTGCGCTGGCGCAGATCTCCGATCCGGCGAAGCTGGCCCAGGCATACGAGAGCGGCGGCGCACGCGTCATCAGCGTGCTGACCGAGCGGCGGCGCTTCAACGGCTCGCTCGACGACCTCGACGCTGTGCGCAAGGCGGTGCGAATCCCGGTGCTGCGCAAAGACTTCATCATCCGGCCATATCAGATTCACGAGGCCCGCGCGCACGGCGCCGACATGCTGCTGCTCATCGTCGCAGCACTGGAGCAGCCGGTGCTGGAGTCGCTTCTGGAACGGACCGAATCGCTGGGCATGACCGCACTGGTCGAAGTGCACACCGAGGAGGAGGCTGACCGCGCTTTGTCGGCCGGTGCCACCGTGATCGGGGTGAACGCCCGCGATCTCAAGACACTCGACGTCGACCGGGACTGCTTCGCGCGCATCGCGCCCGGACTGCCCACCGATGTCATCCGCATCGCGGAGTCGGGTGTGCGTGGCACCGCCGACCTGCTGGCCTATGCCGGTGCGGGTGCCGACGCGGTGCTCGTGGGGGAGGGACTGGTCACCAGCGGTGATCCCCGCACCGCCGTTGCCGATCTCGTCACTGCAGGAACGCATCCGTCCTGCCCCAAACCCGCGCGCTGAAGTGGCTGACCTGACCGGCCCCGAGTTGCCCCGTTCCAGCGCGGCCGTAGCGGAGCCGACCCTGCACGATCCCGACGAGCGCGGACATTTCGGTGTCTACGGCGGACGGTTCGTCGCCGAAGCGTTGATGGCCGTCATCGAGGAGGTCACCGCCGCGTACGAGAAGGCCCGCGGCGACCAGGAATTCCTCGACGAACTCGACCGCCTTCAGCGCCACTACAGCGGGCGGCCGTCCCCGCTGTACGAAGCGGAGCGGTTGTCCACGCACGCAGGCGGCGCGCGGATCTTCTTGAAGCGGGAAGACCTCAACCACACCGGTTCTCACAAGATCAACAACGTGCTGGGGCAGGCGTTGCTGGCCCGGCAGATGGGCAAGACCCGGGTGATCGCCGAGACCGGCGCAGGCCAGCACGGCGTCGCGACCGCGACGGCATGCGCGCTCCTCGGCTTGGAGTGCATCGTCTACATGGGCGCGGTCGACACCGCCCGGCAGGCGCTTAACGTCGCCAGGATGCGGTTGCTCGGCGCGACAGTGGTGTCCGTGGAGTCCGGATCCAAGACGTTGAAGGACGCGATCAACGAAGCCTTCCGCGATTGGGTCACCAACGCCGACACCACCTACTACTGCTTCGGCACCGCCGCAGGCCCGCACCCCTTTCCAACGATGGTGCGTGATTTCCAGCGGGTGATCGGTCTCGAGGCGCGCGCGCAGATTCAGGCGCAGGCGGGTCGACTGCCGGACGCGGTCACCGCATGCGTGGGCGGGGGATCCAATGCGATCGGCATCTTCCATGCCTTCATCGACGACCCGAACGTGCGGCTGATCGGCTACGAGGCGGCGGGCGATGGTGTCGAAACCGGCCGTCACGCAGCGACTTTCACCGGTGGGTCGCCCGGCGCGTTCCAGGGGTCGTTCTCCTACCTGTTGCAGGATGAAGACGGACAGACCATCGAATCGCACTCGATCTCCGCCGGCCTGGACTATCCTGGCGTCGGTCCCGAGCATGCGTTCCTCAAGGACATCGGCCGCGCGCAGTACCGGCCGATCACCGACACCGAAGCCATGGAGGCCTTTTCGCTGCTCAGCCGCGCCGAGGGGATCATCCCGGCGATCGAATCCGCCCACGCCATCGCCGGCGCCTTGCAGCTGGGCCGGGAACTCGGAAGCGGCGCAATCATCCTGGTCAATCTCTCCGGCCGCGGTGATAAGGACGTGGAAACTGCGGCGAAGTGGTTCGGCTTGCTGGACGGTGCGCCATGAGCCGCGAGAGTCGCCTGGCGTCGATGTTCGACGTGTGCCGCCGCGAGGACCGCAGCGCCCTGATCGGATACCTGCCGACCGGTTTTCCGGATGTGGCGACGTCCATTGCGGCGATGACGACGCTGGTCGAGAACGGATGTGACCTCGTCGAGGTCGGGATCGCTTACTCCGATCCAGGTATGGACGGCCCCGTTATCGCAGCGGCGACCGAAGTGGCGCTGCGCGGGGGAGTGCGAGTGCGTGACGCGCTGAAGGCGGTGGAAGCCATCAGTAACGCCGGCGGCCGCGCCGTGGTGATGACGTATTGGAATCCTGTATTGCGTTGGGGAATCGACACTTTCGCACGTGACCTCGCTGCGGCCGGTGGCCTTGGCGTGATCACTCCCGACTTGATTCCCGACGAGGCGTCGGAGTGGCTGGCCGCCTCCGAAACGCACGACCTGGACCGGATCTTTCTGGTGGCGCCGTCGTCGACGCCGGAACGGTTAGCGGCCACCGTTCAGGCCTCGCGCGGCTTCGTCTACGCCGCATCGACGATGGGCGTGACCGGTGCGCGCGACGCGGTGTCGACGGCCGCCCCCGAACTGGTGAGCCGGGTGAAAGCGGTGTCGGATATTCCGGTCGGCGTCGGTCTGGGCGTCCGGTCTCGCGAGCAGGCGACCGAGATCGCGGCCTACGCCGACGGGGTCATCGTGGGTTCGGCCCTGGTCTCGGCGTTGAGGGACGGCGTCGACGCGGTCGGCGCGCTGGCCGCTGAACTTGCTGACGGTGTCCGGCAGAGGATCACTGCGTGACGACGACTTTCCTGGCGGCCATTCCCAGTCCGCCTCAGGGCGTATGGGAGATCGGCCCGGTACCTATTCGCGCGTATGCCGTGTTCATCATCATCGGGATAATCGCGGCATTGGTCATCGGGGATCGACGGTGGGAGGCCCGCGGCGGCGAGCGCGGCGTCATCTACGACATCGCGTTGTGGGCCGTGCCGTTCGGTCTCATCGGCGGCCGTCTGTACCACGTGATGACCGACTGGTGGCGCTACTTCGGTGAGGGTGGCGCCGGTCTGGCCGGCGTGATCCGGATCTGGGACGGTGGTCTTGGAATTTGGGGCGCCGTCGCCCTCGGTGGTGTCGGCGCCTGGATCGCCTGCCGACGGCGGGGGATCCCGCTGCCGGCATTCGGCGATGCCATTGCACCGGGAATCATTCTCGCGCAGGCGATCGGACGCCTCGGCAATTACTTCAACCAAGAGCTGTTCGGTGCACCCACGAACCTGCCCTGGGCGCTCGAGATCTACGAGCGCCGGGATGCGTCGGGTGCCATCGACAATCTGAACGGCATCTCGACCGGCGAGGTCCTCAACACGGTTCACCCGACATTCCTCTACGAATTGTTGTGGAACCTGGTGGTGTTCGCCGTCCTGATCTACGTCGACCGTCGATTCAAGTTCGGCCACGGACGGTTGTTCGCGCTCTACGTCGCCGGCTACTGCCTGGGCCGGTTCTGGATCGAACTACTACGGGTTGACGACGCGACCCTTATCGATGGTGTCCGAATCAACTCCTTCACTTCGACGTTCGTCTTCATCGGAGCGGTCGTGTACATCATGGCCGCTCCGAAAGGCCGCGAAGACCCGGCGACGCTCAAGGGCAACGCCGAGGTTGCGGAGCGGTCGACAGTCGAAGAGCTGACCCAGAGCTTTGCGACCGTCGCGGCGCCTTCCGGTGTGGTCGCCGCGGCGAAGGTGGCGTCCGAAGAGGAAGAGGCCGAATCGAAGGACGATGCCGGCAGATCCGAAGCGGCCGCCGAGGCCGAGGCCCTCACCGCCGATGTCGCCGAGGCACCGGACGAGGACATCGTCGAGGCAGCCGAGTTCGCTGAATCCAGCGATCGCGCCGAATCCGAAGATGCTTCGGCGGAGGCACTCGGTGCCGACGTGGCCGGTATCCCCGCCGATTCGGTGGCCGAGGCGGAGGAGTTCGCCGCTGAGGGTGACGAAGAACCGGCGGCCGAGGCGGTAGCGGAGGCTGAGGATCTTGCCCGGGAAGTCGCCGAGGCGCCGGACGAGGACATCCAAGAGGCCGAAGAGTTCGCGGCGGCAGGGGAGGCGGCCGATGCCGAGGCCGAGGCCGCCGAGCCAGAAGAGGGTGAAACGGGCGACGACGAGCTTGCCGACGTGCTGGCCGAGGCCGCCGAAGCCACCGCTGAGGCGGACACCGACGAGCCCGGCGAGTCCGATGACACTGTCGGTGGTGTGGGCGCGGTCGAAGGTACTGATGCCGCCGAAGCCCTAGCCGATGCACCGGAGGCCCACGAAGCGGCCGTCGAAGGCGAAGCCGACGCCGCCGAGGTAGCCGAGCCAGAAGAGGGTGAAACGGGCGACGACGAGCTTGCCGACGTGCTGGCCGATGCCGCCGAAGCCACCGCTGAGGCGGACACCGACGAGCCTGGCGATGCCGCCGACGCCGACGCTGAGGCGGACACCGACGAGCCCGGCGAGTCCGAGGACACTGTCGGTGGTGTGGGCGCGGTCGAAGGTACTGATGCCGCCGAAGCCCTGGCCGATGCACCGGAGGCCCACGAAGCGGCCGTTGAAGGCGAAGCCGACGCCGCCGAGGTAGCCGAGCCAGAAGAGGGTGAAACGGGCGACGACGAGCTTGCCGACGTGCTGGCCGATGCCGCCGAAGCCACCGCTGAGGCGGACACCGACCAAGTCGGCGATGCCGCCGAAGCCGACGCTGAGGCGGACACCGACGAGCCCGGCGAGTCCGAGGACACTGTCGGTGGTGTGGGCGCGGTCGAAGGTGCTGATGCCGCCGAAGCCCTGGCCGCTGCACCGGAGGCCCACGAAGCGGCCGTTGAAGGCGAAGCCGACGCCGCCGCGGCCGCCGCCGACGCCCAAGCTGAGGCGGACACCGACGAGCCCGGCGAGTCCGATGACACTGTCGGTGGTGTGGGCGCGGTCGAAGGTGCTGATGCCGCCGAAGCCCTAGCCGATGCACCGGAGGCCCACGAAGCCGCCGTCGAACGCGAAGCCGACGCCGCCGCGGCCGCCGCCGACGCCCAAGCTGAGGCGGACACCGACCAGCCCGGCGAGTCCGATGACACCGTCGGTGGTGTGGGCGCGGTCGAAGGCGAAGCCGACGCCAGCGAGCCTCGCACCGCAGAGGACCGAGGCGTGGGCGATTCCTCGGCCTCGCGCAAAGCGACCAGCGGCCAGCCCGCCCGCGAACCGGGTGGTCGACTGCGCCGCCTATTTCGACGTCGCCGCTGAACCGTTCTCGGTCATCCACAGGAGGCGAAGCCAACCGCTGGGTGCCGTCGGCGGCGGGTGGCATAATCGAAAGTATGTTCGATTCGCCCACTGATGCGGAGCTCATCGACTTGATCGGTGAGGAAAGCCGTGAGGAGTGTGCGGCGATGGGTCGGCGGCTGGACTTGATCGGGGAGCTGTTCGCCCGCCGCGAGCAGCAGTTGTTGGAGGCCCGGTTCTTTGCCACCGACGCCCACGTTGCGACGGCTGCAGAGATCTCACCGATCCAGAACATCAGCTACCACCGCGCGCTGAGCCAGGTCACGACGGCGGCCACGCTGCGCCAACGATTGCCGAGGGTGGGCAAGGTGCTGCGCAGCGGGTTGATCGATTACCGGATGCTGGCGGCGATCATTGCGCGCACCGAGAACGTCGAAGACGACGTCATCGCCCGCGTCGATGCGGCGCTGGCAGCCAGTGTGACCCGGTGGATGAAACTGTCGGAGCCCAAGCTGCGCGATCGCATCGACCGGATCGTGGCCAGCGTCGACCCGGCCGCGGTACGCATCCCACCCAAGGTCGACGAGTGCCGCCACCTCGACATCTATCCCAGCGACACCGCCGGCATGGCCTGGATCAACGGCCACATCCGCGCCGAGGACGGCGCGGCGCTTAGCCAGCGGTTGGATGCGTTGGCGGCCACGGTGTGCCAGCACGACCCGCGCACCAAAGAGCAGCGCCGCGCCGATGCCAGTGGCGCGCTGGCGCGCGGCCAGGCCGCCCTGGTGTGCCGATGCGGGCGCGAGGACTGCCCGGCGGCCGCGGTGCGTGCCGATGCGGCCAGCGCGGTGATCCACCTGCTGGCCGAGCAGGCCACCGTCGAGGGCACCAGCGACACCCCGGGATATCTGCCCGGTTTCGGGGTGCTGCCGGCCGAGTCGGTACGCTCCATCGCCGAGACCGCCGACCTCAAGCCGCTGACGGCGCCCCGGGCTGACGGCGCCGCCGATGCGGGGTATCGGCCCTCGGCCACGCTCAAGGAGTTCGTGCAGTGGCGGGATCTGACATGTCGCTGGCCCGGCTGTGACAAACCGGCCCGTACATCCGACATCGACCACACCACACCGTGGCCCTACGGGCCGACCCATCCGTCGAACACCAAGTGCTACTGCCGGATTCACCACTTGGTCAAGACGTTCGTTCCCGGCTGGAGCGAACAGCAGCTACCCGACGGGACCGTGTTGCTGACATCCCCGACCGGACACCTCTACCGATGCGAGGCCCACGGCGCGGCGATGTACCCCACCCTCGCCCAGCCCACCGGCGAGCTGAACCTACCGCCGCACACCCTCGACCCCGACACCGACCGCACCGCCTTGATTCCGCGGCGCACCCAGACCCGCGACCAAGACCGCCGCGACCGCATCACCGCCGAACGCCGCCAACGCCTCGAACTCGACGCCGAACACGAACGCCAATACCAAGCCTGGCTCGCCGCCACCTACGAACCACCACCCTTCTGAGCACGCCGTAACAGGCGGGTTTTCCCTACTTACCCGGCACAGCACGGCATGGCATGCTGGACGCCATGACTGAGCCGCAGTTCGGAGGCAGCGAGCACGGCAGCACGCCTCCGCCGCCCCCGCAGCAGCCGCAATACCAGCCGCAGTACTCACCGCCACCCGGTCAGTACGGCCCGCCGCCGGGCGCATACCCGCAGTACGTCGATCCGAGCGCGCCGTATGGTCGTCATCCCATGACAGGCGAGCCGCTCTCGGAGAAGTCGAAAGTCGTCGCGGGGCTACTGCAGTTGATCGGTCTGTTCGGGCTGGTCGGCATCGGCCGCATGTACCTCGGCTACACCGGTCTTGGCATCGCGCAACTCGTCGTCGGTCTGATCACCTGCGGCATCGGCGCCATCATCTGGGGCATCATCGACGCTGTCCTGATCTTCACCGACAAGGTCCGCGACCCGCAGGGGCTGCCGCTGCGCGATGGCACCTAGCGTCGACACCGGCCGCAAACGGCTCTACGGCGCACTGGGGACGGGCGCCCTGTTGACGGGCGCTCTTGCCTATGTCGGGTTCGGTGACCCTCACAGCCCCGCATTCCTTTTTCCAGCGTGTCCGTTCTACGCCCTGACCGATTTGTACTGCCCAGGCTGCGGTGGTCTTCGCATGACGCACGACGTCCTGAACGGTGACCTCGCCGCCGCCGTCTCCGACAACGTCTTCCTTCTCGTCGGTCTACCGCTGTTGTTCACGTGGTGTCTGGTGCGGTGGCGACAAGGCAAAGTCCTGATGAACGCGCCGGCGATCGCCGTGGTGATCACCGCCATCCTCGCCTGGTCGGTCGCGCGCAACCTGCCCGGGTTTCCGCTGGTCCCGACGGTTCTCGACGGGTGAGCAGCCGGTTGCGCTGATAGACTCCCGTGAGGGCCGCTGCAGTCCCCGGACATGCATTTCTCCCGGACTGCGAAGGTGCCCGCGATGCTCTTCTCGGCATTTCCCCAACCCCAGGGACTCTACGATCCCGACAACGAGTCGGACTCCTGCGGCGTCGCAATGGTCGCCGATATCAAAGGTCGTCGATCTCACGCTGTCGTCTCCGACGCGTTGACCGCACTCGAGCACCTCGACCACCGCGGAGCAGCGGGCGCCGAGACGAACAGCGGCGACGGTGCCGGCATCCTCATCCAATTACCCACTGAATTGCTGCGCAGGACAGTCGACTTCGAACTCCCACCGCAGGCACTTGACGGCACAAACACGTATGCCGCAGGAGTCTGCTTCATGCCGCCGGATTCCAACGCCCGCGCGACCGCCCGTGACGCCATTGAAGCCATCGCCGACGATGAGGGCCTCCAGATCCTCGGCTGGCGGATGCTGCCGGTGGACCCTGATGGCGCGGACCTCGGCAAGGCTGCGCGCGGCTGTATGCCACACATGGAGCAGATGTTCGTCACCTCGACTCGCGACATCGGCGGTCTGGAACTCGACCGGTCCGTCTACCCGCTGCGCAAACGGGCCGAACGCGAGGGCGTCTACTTCCCTTCCCTGTCCAGCCGCACCATCGTCTACAAGGGGATGCTCACCACGGCGCAACTGCCGCAGTACTTCTCGGACCTGCGCGACGTGCGCTGCGAGAGCGCGATCGCCATCGTGCACAGTCGCTTCTCAACCAACACATTCCCATCCTGGCCGCTGGCCCATCCGTTTCGCTTCGTTGCGCACAACGGTGAGATCAACACCGTCCGCGGTAACCGCAACCGGATGCACGCACGAGAGGCCATGATCGCCAGCGCTTGCATCCCCGGCGACTTGTCGCGCCTGTCACCCGTCTGCACCCCGGAAGCGTCGGACTCCGCATCCTTCGACGAAGTGCTCGAACTGCTGCACCTCGGCGGGCGGAGCCTGCCGCACGCCGTGCTGATGATGATCCCCGAGGCGTGGGAGAACAGCGCCACCATGGATGCCGAGGAGCGGGCGTTCTGGCAGTTCCACGCTTCGCTGATGGAGCCGTGGGACGGTCCAGCTTGCGTGACTTTCACCGATGGCACGCTCGTAGGAGCGGTGTTGGACCGCAACGGATTACGGCCCGGGCGTTGGTGGCGCACGATCGACGACCGCGTGATCCTCGCAAGTGAGAGTGGTGTGCTCGATGTGGCGTCGGCGCAGATCGTGGCCAAGGGTCGGCTGCAGCCGGGCAAGATGTTCCTCGTCGACACCGCCGCCGGCCGTATCGTCACCGACGACGAGATCAAGAGTGCGCTGTCGAGACAGGAACCCTACGGCGAGTGGCTGCACGCCGGTCTACTCGACATCACCACGCTTCCCGGCCGCAGCCGTGTGCAGCCGAATCACGAGAACGTCGTCAAACGCCAGATCGCCTTCGGCTACACCGAGGAGGATCTGCGCATCCTGCTCACCCCGATGGCCGCTTCCGGAGCCGAGCCGCTCGGCTCGATGGGCACCGATACTCCCACTGCGGTGCTGTCGCAACGATCCCGGCTGCTATACGACTACTTCGTCGAGCTGTTCGCTCAGGTCACCAACCCGCCTCTGGACGCGATCCGCGAGGAGATCGTCACCTCCATGGCGCGCATCATGGGGCCCGAACAGAACCTGCTCGAGCCCACGGCGGCCTCCTGCCGTCAGATCGTGCTGCGCTGGCCGGTGCTCGACAATGACGAGCTCGGCAAGATCGTGCACATCAACGGCGACGGCGAGCACCCCGGCCTGCGGACCACGGTCCTCAAGGCCCTCTACGACGTCGAACGCGGTGGTGAGGGTCTCGCCGACGCACTCGAGGATCTTCGTGCCAAGGCCTGCGAATCCATCGCCAAAGGCGCACGGACGGTGGTGATCTCAGACCGTGACTCCGACCATACGCGTGCACCCATCCCGTCGCTGCTCGCCGTCTCCGCCGTGCACCACCACCTGGTGCGGACCAAGGAGCGCACCACCGTGGCGCTGGTCGTGGAGAGCGGCGACGCCCGCGAGGTGCACCACATCGCGATGCTCATCGGCTTCGGCGCCGCCGCGGTCAACCCCTACCTGGCCTTCGAGACCATCGAGGACCTGATCCGGGAAGGCGAACTCACCGGAATCGAACCCGCTGCCGCTGTGCGCAACTACTGCAAGGCGCTGGGCAAGGGGGTGATGAAGGTGATGAGCAAGATGGGCATCTCCACCGTCGCCTCATACACCGCCGCGCAGGCATTCGAGGCGGTCGGCGTCGACAAGCAGGTCGTCGACGAGTACTTCACCGGCACCCCCACCCAACTCGGTGGCGTCGGCCTCGACGTCATCGCCGAGGAGGTCAGGCAACGTCACCGCCGCGCCTATCCCGACAATCCGACCGAGCGAGTGCACCGGCGCCTCGAGGTCGGCGGTGAGTACGCATTCCGCCGTGAAGGCGAACTGCATCTATTCACTCCCGAAGTCGTCTTCCTGCTACAACATTCGACCCGCACCGGCCGTTACGACATCTTTCGACAGTACTCCGACGAGGTCGACCGGCTGTCCCGCGACGGCGGCACGCTGCGCGGGCTGTTCGACTTCAAGAAGACCAGGCCGCCGGTTCCCCTCGAGGAAGTCGAGCCTGTTGAGTCGATTGTCACCAGATTCAACACCGGAGCGATGAGCTACGGGTCCATCTCCGCCGAAGCGCACGAGACCATGGCGATCGCCATGAACAAGCTCGGCGGCCGGTCCAACTCCGGTGAAGGGGGAGAGGACACCGATCGCCTCCACGACCCGACGCGCCGCAGCGCCGTCAAACAGGTCGCGAGCGGCCGCTTCGGTGTCACCAGCGACTACCTGGTGAACGCCACCGACATCCAGATCAAGATGGCTCAAGGCGCCAAACCCGGTGAGGGCGGTCAGCTTCCGGGATTCAAGGTGTACCCCAACATCGCCAAGACGAGGCACTCGACACCCGGCGTGGGGCTCATCTCACCGCCGCCGCACCACGACATCTACTCCATCGAGGACCTCGCCCAGCTGATCCATGACCTCAAGAACGCCAATGACCGGGCGCGCATCCACGTCAAGCTGGTCAGCAGCGTCGGCGTCGGAACCGTGGCCGCCGGGGTGTCGAAGGCGCATGCCGACGTCGTGCTCATCTCCGGCTACGACGGCGGTACCGGCGCGGCGCCGCTGACCAGCCTCAAGCACGCAGGCGTGCCCTGGGAGATCGGCTTGGCCGACACTCAGCAGACCCTGATGCTCAACGGATTACGCGATCGCATCACCGTGCAGTGCGACGGCGGCATGCGCACTGCCCGCGACGTCATCGTGGCCGCCTTACTGGGCGCCGAGGAGTTCGGCTTCGCGACGGCACCGCTTGTGGTGTCGGGCTGCATCATGATGCGGGTGTGCCACCTCGACACCTGCCCGGTCGGCGTGGCCACCCAGAATCCGGAGTTGCGCAAACGATTCACTGGCAAGCCGCAGTTCATCGAGAACTACTTCCGCTTCGTCGCCGAGGACATCCGCCGCCGGCTCGCCGAACTGGGGTTCCGCAGCATCGACGAGGCCGTCGGTCATGCCGAGCTGCTCGACACCGACCGGGGCGTCGCGCACTGGAAATCGCAGGGGCTCGACCTGTCGCCGATCTTCACCGTTCAACCCGACGGCCACACCGGTGAGCCGACACCGAGGCGCAAGGTGCGCGACCAGTACCACGCGCTCGATCAGGCGCTCGACCAGACCTTGATCCAACTCGCAGAGGGCGCGCTCGAAGACGCGCACCCGGTACGGCTGGATCTGCCGGTGCGCAATGTCAACCGCACGGTCGGCACGCTGCTGGGCGCCGAGGTCACCCGGCGCTACGGGGCGCAGGGACTGCCCGACGGCACCGTCCACGTCACGCTCACCGGCTCGGCGGGCCAGTCCATCGGCGCATTTCTGCCGCCCGGCATCACCCTCGAACTCGTCGGTGATGCGAACGATTATGTGGGCAAGGGCCTTTCAGGTGGTCGGATCATCGTCCGGCCGCCCGACGACGTGTTGTTCCTGCCGGAAGACAACGTGATCGCCGGCAACACGCTGCTCTTCGGGGCGACCTCGGGCGAAGTCTATCTGCGGGGGCGCGTCGGAGAACGGTTCGCCGCGCGCAACTCCGGCGCGCTGACCGTCGTCGAAGGCGTCGGCGACCACGCCTGCGAATACATGACCGGCGGACGGGTGGTGGTGCTGGGAAGGATCGGCCGCAACATGGCCGCCGGCATGTCCGGTGGCATCGCCTTCGTGCTCGGCCTCGATCCCGAGCGGGTCAACACCGAGATGGTCGACTTGCAGCGCCTCGACCCCGAGGATCTGACCTGGCTGCGCGACGTCGTCACCAGGCATGCGCAATACACCCGCAGCAGCCTGGCGGCCTCCGTCCTTGCGGACTGGCCGCGGCGCAGCGCCCAATTCACCAAGGTGATGCCTCGCGACTATCGGCGCGTCCTGGAAGCGACGCTGTCGGCCAAGCGTGAGGGCCGAGACGTCGACACCGCGATCATGGAGGCCAGCCGTGGCTGACCACACCGGTTTTCTCAAGGTTCCGAAGGTCGACGCGCCCAAGCGGTCCATCGATGAACGCGTCGGCGATTGGCACGAGGTCTACGAGCAACAGGATCCCCATCAGCGCGCCGGTGAAGTGTCCCAGCAGGCCCGTCGCTGCATGGACTGCGGAATCCCGTTCTGCCACTCCGGAACAGCGGGCTGCCCGCTCGGCAATCTGATTCCCGAGTGGAACGACCTGGTGCGCCGCGGCCGGTGGGATGCGGCCAGCGATCGCCTGCATGCGACCAACAACTTCCCGGAGTTCACCGGCAGGCTCTGTCCGGCGCCGTGTGAGACCGCCTGCGTGCTGTCCATCTCCGAGGAGCAGACCGGCGGCAGCGTCACCATCAAACGCATCGAGCAGACGATCGCCGACCAGGCGTGGCTGGACGGCATCGTCGAACCGCAGCCCGCGGCCATCGCCACCGGCAGGAGCGTGGCGGTCGTCGGCTCCGGTCCGGCCGGACTGGCTGCAGCACAGCAACTCACGCGCGCCGGCCATGGGGTCACGGTCTATGAGCGCGACGATCGCATCGGGGGGTTGATGCGCTACGGCATCCCGGAGTACAAGCTCGAGAAGGTCAGGCTCGAGCAGCGGTTGGCCCAGATGCGGGCAGAGGGCACGAGGTTCGTCACCGAGTGCGAGGTCGGCGTCGACCTGACCGTCGAGCAGTTGCGGGCACAGCACGACGCGGTCGTACTGGCCGTCGGCGCGTTGCATGCCCGCGACAACGACGTCGAGGGACGCGGCCTCAACGGCGTTCACCTGGCGATGGACTACCTCGTGCCCGCCAACAAGGAGTGCGAGGGTGACGGGCCAAGCCCCGTCAGCGCCGAAGGCAAGCATGTCGTGATCATCGGCGGCGGTGACACCGGTGCGGACTGCCTTGGCACCGCACACCGCCAGGGCGCCACGTCGGTGACCCAACTCGACTACAACCCCGAACCGCCCGTGGTGCGTGACAACGCGCGCTCGCCGTGGCCGACGTGGCCGATCGTCCTGCGAACTCGCCTGTCACCCGCCCATGCCGAGGGCGGCGACCGCCGCTATCAGGTGGCGGTGCAACGTTTCCTCGGCGACGACCACGGCGACCTGCGGGCCATCGAGATCGCAGAGGTGAAGGTCGAGCGTGACGCGGAAAACCCTGCCGGCGGGCGCGTCATCACCCCGGTGGGAGACCCGATCGAGATCCGCTGTGACCTGGCCCTGCTGGCCATCGGATTCGACGGCGTGGAGCGCCTGCCGCTGCTCGACGCGCTGGGGCTCACGCTGAACCGGCGCGGCGCCCTGCCGTGCGGTTCCGACTGGCAGACCGATGCGCCCGGCGTGTTCGTCTGCGGGGATGCCCACCGCGGCGCGTCGCTGATCGTGTGGGCGATCGCCGAGGGCCGCAGCGCCGCACACGCCGTGGACGCGTACCTGATGGGGGAGTCCGACCTGCCTGCTCCGGTGATCCCGGGCGCCCTTCCGCTGGCCGTCGTCTGAATCGATCAACGACTATGCTCAACTGTCGTGAATAGACGCGGAAAGATCGTCTGCACCCTGGGACCGGCCACCGCGTCCGACGACGCCGTCCGTGCGCTGGTCGAGGCCGGAATGAACGTCGCCAGGCTCAACTTCAGCCACGGCGATTACCCCGACCACGACGCCAACTACAAGCGGGTCCGCGCCGCTTCGGATGCCACCGGCCGCGCCGTCGGCATCCTCGCCGACCTGCAGGGGCCCAAGATCCGGCTCGGCCGGTTCGCCGACGGACGCACAGAGTGGTCCGCAGGCGAGACGGTTCGGATCACCGTCGACGACTGCGAGGGCAGCCACGACCGGGTGTCCACCACATACAAGCGGCTGGCACAGGACGCCTCCGCGGGCAACCGCGTGCTGGTTGACGACGGAAACGTCGGGCTGGTCGTCGAGGAGATCGACGGCAACGACGTGGTGTGCAAGGTCACCGAAGGCGGTGAGGTCAGCAACAACAAGGGCATGTCGCTGCCCGGCATGAACGTCTCGGCGCCCGCACTGTCAGAGAAGGACATCGAGGACCTGGAGTTCGCGCTGCGGCTCGGCATCGACCTGGTCGCGCTGTCGTTCGTCCGATCCCCGGCCGACATCGAACTGGTGCACGAGGTGATGGACCGCGTCGGCAGGCGCGTGCCGGTCATCGCGAAGCTCGAGAAGCCCGAGGCGATCGACAATCTCGAAGCCATCGTGCTGGCATTCGACGCCATCATGGTTGCCCGTGGTGACCTCGGCGTCGAGCTGGCACTCGAAGAGGTCCCGCTCGTGCAAAAGCGGGCCATCCAAATGGCAAGGGAGAACGCCAAACCCGTCATCGTCGCCACCCAGATGCTGGAATCGATGATCGACAGCTCGCGGCCCACCCGGGCCGAAGCGTCCGACGTCGCCAACGCGGTGCTCGACGGCGCGGACGCGGTGATGCTGTCCGGTGAGACATCGGTCGGCAAGTACCCGCTCGAAGCGGTCAAGACCATGGCGCGCATCATCGCCGCCGTCGAGGAGAACTCGGTGGCCGCGCCGCCGTTGACGCATGTGCCGCGCACCAAGCGCGGCGTCATCTCATACGCGGCGCGCGATATCGGCGAGCGACTTGACGCCAAGGCGCTCGTGGCCTACACGCAGTCCGGGGACACCGTGCGCCGGCTGGCACGACTGCACACGCCGCTGCCGCTGCTCGCATTCACCTCGCTGCCGGAGGTGCGTAGCCAGTTGGCGCTGAGCTGGGGCACCGAGACGTTCATCGTGCCGCACATCCAGACCACGGACGGGATGATCCGCCAGGTGGACAAGTCACTGCTCGAGCTGGGCCGGTACAAACGCGGCGACCTGGTGGTCGTCATCGCAGGCATTCCGCCGGGGACAGTAGGCTCCACGAATCTGATCCATGTGCACCGGATCGGCGAGGACGACGTCTGACACCCGAGCAGGAGGTTGTGTGTCAACCGCCGATGAGCCGCTTGCGCGAAGAGCATCAAACACCGATGAGCCGCTTGCGCGAAGAGAATCAAATCGAGACTTCGACGAGCTGCTCGCGATACTCGACCTGAGCCAGACCGACGACGACACTTACATCGGCGCGCACCCCAGCAAGAACCCGGTGCGCACGTTCGGCGGCCAGATGCTGGCCCAGGCCTTCGTGGCGGCCAGCCGCAGCCTGCGACACCCCGCTCCGCCGAGCGCACTGTCGGCGCACTTCATCGCGGGCGGCGACCCTGATAAGGACCTCGAATTCCACATCGTGCGCCTGCGCGACGAACGCCGGTTCGCCAACCGCCGCGTCGACGTGATGCAGGACGGTGCGCTGCTCGCCACGGCGATGGTCTCCTACCTGTCGGGTGGCCGCAGCCTCGAACACGGCGTCGATCCGCCCGAACTGCCCGATCCCCTGTCGGTGCCACCGGTCGACGACCTGCTGCGCGGCTATGAGGAGGTCGTTCCGCACTTCGTGAACGCGCTGAGGCCGATCGACTGGCGCTACACCAACGACCCGAGCTGGGTGATGCGCAGCAAGGGCGAGACCCTGACGCACAACCGGGTGTGGATGAAGGGCCTCGGCGAAATGCCCGACGACCCCGTGCTGCACGCCGCGGCACTGGTGTACTCCTCGGACACCACCGTGCTGGATTCCATCATCACCACCCACGGTCTGTCGTGGGGTTTCGACAGGCTCTTCGCCGTCACCACCAACCACTCGGTATGGTTTCACCGGCCGGTGAAATTCGACGACTGGCTGCTGTACTCGACGTCGTCGCCGGTGGCCGCGGATTCACGCGGGCTGGGCACCGGACATTATTTCGACCGATCGGGCCGGCTGATCGCAACGGTGGTGCAGGAAGGCATCGTCAAGTACTTCCCGGCCCGCGGCTAGGGCGTCGGCGTCAACGTCGGTGTCAGCGTCAGACGGCGAGCAGACTTGCGAAAGTGCCATCGCAATACACCAGCGGATCGCCGCGCCCTCCGATCCGGACCTCCGCGATGAGGCCGATCAAGATGTGATGGGTACCCGCCTCGATGGCTCGATCCAGGCTGCAGTCCAACGACACCAGGCTGTCGGCCAGGGCGGGAACACCACTGGCCGTCTGCACCCACGCCCCTTCGCCGAACTTCGCGGTGCCCCGTATTCCACCCATGCCGGCGAACCGCGCGGCCAGACCGCGGTGTTCGACCCGAAGGACATTCAAGCCGAAGCGGCGGCTTTCTCGGATGGCGTTGCTGACACTGAGGTTCTTGTTGACGCAGCACAGCACACTCGCCGGGTCGGGTGTCAATGACGTCACTGCGGTGGCGGTGATGCCAAGCGGTCCCTCGCTGCCGCTTGTGCTGATGATGGTCACGCCTGCGGCGAGACAACGCATCGCTGAACGGAATTCATCGTGCCCGATCATCGCGGTTTCCTATGCGGCGGAGCGCCATAGATTGATGCCGACCGAATGCGGATACGCCATGGCAGTTCTGACGTTGATTCGCATGAGAAAGTCTGCGAGGGGCGCGATCTGCGTTGTCTCGATCCACCACAGGAAATTGTGCCTGCGCACGACACGAAGTGCGCGTCGAATGGCTCTGTCGGGATCCTGGCCATGCACAACGGCTTCGGCGCCGATGATACCGCCGATCGCCGACGAGACCATACCGTCGGCGTAGAAACAGGGCGCACCGCCGGAGTACATGCGCTTCAGATCAAGCATGCCGGGTCGCGACGGCGCGATGGTCGACCAAGGCGCTGCCGGTACCAGCGCGCGAGCGAGCGTTTCGTCCGGGTCGTCAGGCACAAAGCCCATCGCCGCACCCACGCCGTAGAGCTCGTCGATCATGACCCCGAACTCTTGGTCGCTGTCGAAGCCGGAATCGGCGTCGACGACGCGGGCGAAAATCCCATACCAGCTGGAGCGCGGCGAAAGGGGGTCACGGAACGGCGTGAAGTATCCGACGTCGATGGCACCGTCGCGGCGGATCAACGGCGCGAAGGCGGTGCCGGGCTCAGTCGGCGCGAGTGGTCCCGCCGGCGGTGCGATGAAGGGCACCTGCACCGCCAGCACCTTCTTCGCGGGCTTCTCCGTTTCGGCGTTGAGCAGTCGTGGGTTGGTAGTGGCGTTGACGAGCAGTGGATTGTTGCCCGTGGCGAGGCTGCGCAGATGCTCGGCCGACTCCACCTTCTCGGCGCGGAAGCCGATCGCATCCTTGTCGAGAATCTCGCGAATGCCGCCGATCAGGCGGGAGTTGCGGACTCCGTAGACGACTGGCCGCGGTCCGCCCCGCTTGCCACCCTGCCAGGCTCCGCGCCGGGTGAAATGCCAGCCGTCGTCCTTCTGGTACGCCATCGAAGCGGTCTGCCGGTTGGCAACGGGCAGCGGACCCGGGCCGGCGACGTCCCGCAACAGCCGTTCATGGCTGACGCCCAGGGCTTCGCCGATGACGTCGGCGGCCAGCCCACGAAGGCTCACGCCGTTGATCAAGCGGCGACTCTCCACCAGTTCCGGTGCCACAATGGTCACGTTGCCCGCGAAGCGCGGGTGGTGCACCAGCTGCGCAGCGAACACTTGCGCTCCGATTCCGTTGCCGGCGATCACCACCGAGTCATATGCACTCGACGCGCCGCTGCGCCGGTCGACGAAACGATCGACGAGTTGCTCGACGTGCCTGTTACGGCGGTCGGTCCTCGGCTCCGCACTCTGATCGATGAGCGACATTGGGTTCCCCTTCGACTGTCGATGTGTCATCGGAGCTCCATGCTCACCCGTGATGGCGTTCAAGGTCTCCCAACAAGCGCCGAAGGAGCCCGAAGGTGATACGAGGATCCACCGACAGGGGTACGACCGGTGGGGTCAGCGCGGCGCGGCCAAGCCGGCGTAGATCGCCACAGCTTGACCGCGATTGGTGACGTTGAGTTTCCGCAGGATGCGTTTCACATGAGTCTTCACCGTGCCTTCGGCGACGATGAATCGAGCCGCGATCTCTGCATTCGTCGCCCCGGTCGACATCAGCCGCAGCACCTCGATTTCCCGCCGTGTCAGGCTCGCCGGGGCGCCTGCAGCGGCCGATGTCATCGCCCGCGCCGGCGCAACCTCCCGGGCGGGAGCCAGGTGAGGCGCCGGTTGAGGATGCGGCAGACCGTGGCGCAACGGCGGTCTGGCGGACTGGCCACCCCGGAGCAATCGCAGACTGGTGTCGGTTTGCCGCACCAAATCGCATAGCGCTGCGCGCTGCGCCGCCAACTGCTCGGCCGCCAGCGCACGCTCCAGTGCATGGCCGATTGATCGGGCGAACACCGCCGCCGCATCACGATCGACCGAATCGACGTCGCGCTGGCGGTAGTAGGCGTCCAGGTGCAGGCTTCCCACCACCGCCCCGTCGACGACGATCGGAACCGCCACATAGCTCTGGGTCTGGATCCTCTGCACGATCGGTGCGAAAGCCTGCGGGTCGTTCATGGTGTCGGTCATCAGCGCAGGCAGCTGTCGGCGGATCATCTCCGTCTCCAGGCGCCCTGCGCTCAAGTCGATGGGTGTCTGCACCGCATGGGCGTGACAGTCGGCCGCCCAGTCGTCGTGGCCTGCGAAATAGGTTGCAGCGGCGTGCAGGTGGCCGTCGCGCAGCATGAAAATCATGGCACGGTCGAGGTCACAGGCACGACAGGCAGCCGCCGCAGACCGCTCCAACAACGTCGACACGTCGAGATCAGAGCCGAGGTAGGCGTCAGCGCCCCGCGCCGCGCTGAGGATGCGGATGCGGTCGTCGGCGCGCTGCTGCGCGATTTCGCTTCCGCATCGCTGCAATTCGATGACCGCTTCGTAGAGGGGCGCAAGCGCGGCGTCGGGGAGGTTCTTGCGAGCTTGGATCTCACGAAGGAGCGCACCGACGACCATCTCGACGTGGTCACTTACCTGGTCTGCAGTCGGCCGTGCCGCGAGTGCCGGTGCGAGATCGACCCACTGGTCAGCTGACGCCAAGGCGTGAGTCAAGCGCTCGGCGAGCGCAAGACTGCGGTGTGCCGACCCTATGGCGTGCGCGCGGGTAGCGGTCGGATTCGGTGCCAACGTGACTGCCATCTGGCCTCCAATACAGCCGATACCCGGCAGTGTTCACCTCGCCATGTGCCGACGCAAGCGGTCGTACCCCTATCGAGATACGTCCGCTTCTGTGCTAGGGCGTCGGCGTCAGCGTCACCGAGAACTCGTCCTCGACGCGTTGTTGGAACTGCTCGGCGCACTGGTCGATGGCCTGCTGGTCGTTGCCCGCATTCGACAGGCAGTCGATGTAGTCGGTGCCACCGACCTCGCCGAAGCCCCAGACGGCCAATCCGATGAACACGATGGCCTCGATGATGCTGAGAAAGCCCAGCACGATGCCGGCCACGGCCATTCCGCCGTTGGTCGCCTCGCCCCGCTTCGCGCGGTTCCAGCCGAGGAACCCGAGGATCACCGCGACGACGCCCAGCACGACTCCACCGAACACCGACAGCAGCGCGATGATCGCCACCACCAGCGATGCGATGCCCAGGCCGTTCTGCGGTCCCCTCGGCGGTGGCGGGTAGCCCGCGTACGGCTGCTGCTGCGGGGGTGGGGGATAACCACCGGGGTACGCGCCGTACTGAGGCGGCGGCGGTGCCGACGAGCCGGAGGGTCCCGGCGGCGGCGGTGACGGCGACGGTGACGAAGGCGTCTCGGGTTTGTCCGGTTCGCTCATGCCGAAGAGGTTACTCCGCCCGGTGCCAGATCGACGGTGCGACAGAAAACTCCGTACGGCAGGTGGTGGGTGGCGACGACGACGGTCCGATCGGCCGGGAAAAGCCCGCCGGGAGTGAGCAGTTCGGTGAGGATCCGGCAGCCGTCGGCGGCGTCGAGGTGTTCGGTGGGTTCGTCGAGCAACACGATCGGAGCCGTCGTGAGCAGCGCGCGGGCCAGCAGGAGGCGCCTGCGCTGCCCCGCGGACACCGCCGCCGCACCGCCGACCAGCACGGTGGACAAGCCGTCCGGCAACGCGTCGAACCAGGCACTCAGCCCGACACGCGACAGCGCGTCGGCGATCTCGTCGTCTCCGGCGTCACCCCTAGCGACCAGCAGGTTGTCGCGCACAGTGGTGGCGAACAAGTGCGCATCCTCAGCGAAAAAGACTGCTGCGGAGTATCTTTCGGCCAATCTGATGAGCAGCGTCGTCTTGCCGGAGCCGCTCGCGCCTGTCACCGCAAGCCTGTCACCGGTGTGGATGTCGACTGTGGGAACCGCGGGTCGCGACCGGTACGGGTCCGGTGGCGCGGCCAGTTCGGCCAGCCGGCGAGCGGCCCCGCGTGAGCGGGCGAGCTGCACGGCGGCGGCCGGCAGCGCAGTGGTCGCCTCGAACGCCGCCAGCGGCAACAGCATCAGTATCGCGACCGTCGTCGGTGCCACGGCCGAAGCCAGGCCGACGCCCGCGATGACCGCACCCAGCACACTGGCGCCGATCGCCGCGGACGGCGCCGCCGCCGCGAGGGCTGCCGGTGCGGACGCCCGGTCGATGGCACGGCCCCACTCGCGCTGCTCACGTCCGGCGGCGCCGATGAACTCGTCGAGCCGGCCGCTGACCCGCAGCTCCGGCGCGTGCTCGAGAGCGGTCATGACGGCCGCATCGCGAGACGAATGGTGCGCAGCGGCAACCTTCTCGGCGGCGTCGGCGGCGCGGGCGCTCAACCAGGGCGCGACGACGCCGGCGACCAGCAGGCAGGCGGTCAGCACGGCGGCGGCCGCCGGTGAGATCACGCCGATGATCACGACGGCGGCGAACCCGAGCACGAGCGCGACTGCGATCGGCACGATGGCGCGGACCAGGACGTCGGACAGCTCATCGACGTCGGCGCCGGCGCGGGTCACCAGCTCGCCGCTGTGGTGGCGCGTGGCGACTTCGGCATCACCGCAGGACAGGGTCGCGTACAGCCATTCCCGTGCCGCCGCGGCAGTTCGCAGCGCGGTGTCGTGGGAGGCGAGCCGCTCGCAGTAACCCAGCACGCCACGAGCGATGCCGAGCGCGCGGACGGCGACCACCGCGACCGTCAGGTCCAGCACCGGCGGCATCTGCCAGGCTCGGGTGATCAGCCACGCCGAGACCCCGGTCAGGGCCAGGGCGCTGCCCAACGACAGCACGCCGAGGACGATCGCCGACAGCAGGCGGGGCAGCCGTGGCCGCAGTAGCTCACGCAACATCGGCGCTCCCCACCGGCACGATCCGGTGTGCGATCGCCAGCACCGGGTCACGGTGTCCCACGACCACGACCGTGTCGCCCGCCGACGCCCGCTCCACGATCGCACGCAGCACTAGCTGTTCGGCGACCGCGTCAAGGTGGGCGGTGGGCTCGTCGAGCAGCAGCACCGCCGCCGCCGAGCCGAAGGCTCTGGCCAGTCCGAGGCGTTGGCGTTGTCCCAGGGACAGACCGACACCGCCCCGGCCGATCCGGGTGTTGAGTCCCTCCGGCAGTTCGACCAGCACTTCGTCGAAACATGCTGCGCGACAGGCGGCGTGGATGTCGGTGAGCTGGCCGAAGAGGTTCAGGTTCTCCAGGACGGTGCCGGCGACCAGGACCGGTCGGTGCGTCAACCAGGACACCTGCGACCACCAGGCCTGCGGGCGAAGGTCGGCCACATCGACGCCGTCGACCAGGACACGCCCCCACGGTGGCGTGTCGAGAGCCAGGATGGCCTGCAGCAGCGTTGATTTACCGGCGCCGTTGGGTCCGGTCAACACGGTCACCCGGCCGGGTTCGATGTCGGCGTCCAGCGCGTCGATGTGGATGACCGCGCCTCGGGCGGTCACCGTTCGGACGCCGGTGTCAGCGACCGGAAGCTGCTCGACCAGCGTGAGTGCCGCATCGGCGGCGGTCTTGCCGTTCTGCGCGGCGTGGAAGGCGACTCCGACGCGGCGCAGCGGCCAGAACACCTCGGGTGCCAGCAGGAGCGCGGTCAGTCCGGCCGTCAGGGTCATCTGCCCGTAGACCAGTCGCATACCGACGCTAACCGCGACCAGCGCCACCCCGAGCGTGGCCAACAGTTCGAGCACCAGAGCCGACAGGAATGCGACCCGCAACGTGGCCATCGTCGAACGGCGGTGTGCCGCACCCAGTTCAGCGATCCTGCTGATCGACCCTCCGACACGGTGCAACGCGCGCAGCGTCGGAAGACCCGCGATCAGGTCCAGCAACCGGGACTGCAAGGCGGTCATCGCGGTCAGTGCCGCTGCGGAGCGGTCGGCGGTGGCCAGACCGATGAGCACCATGAAGATCGGGATGAGCGGCAGGGCGGTCAACACGATCGCTGCCGATCTCCAGTCGTAGACCGCGATGACCGCGGCTGTGGCGGGCGTCAGGATCGCCGCCAGAATCAGCGCGGGAAGGTAAGCGGTGAGATACTGCCGGAGACCGTCGAGCCCCTGCGTCACCACGGCGGCTGCAGCGTCGCGATGCTCGGCCAGCCGGCGCGGCGGCAGCGACGCCACCGCGGTGAGCACCTTGTCGGCCAACTCGGCGATCACGGCACTCGAACCGCGTTGTGCCAGGCGGCCCTGCTGCCACTGCGCCAACACCCGGATCGTCCAGACCGCCAGCAGAAGCCACAGCGACGTCGACACGGCTTCCAGATGGCGTTGCGTGGGATCCGTGATCACCCGGGCCACGATGTCGGCCAGCACCACCGCCGAGGCGATCGTGCACGCCGAGATCAGCACGCCGAAGCCGGTGGTGGCGACGAGGAAGCGGCGCATCGCCGTCGATCCCTGCACCAGCCGGGGATCGACGGGGCCGCGCGTCCGGGTGGTCAGGATGGCCGCCTGGGCAGACCCGTGCCGGGAGGTATCGCCTCGGCGGTGATGCGTTTACGGAAGACCCAGTACGTCCAGGCCTGGTAGCCGATGACCAACGGCACCAACGTCAGTGACGCCCAGGACATGATCTCGAGCGTGTAGGGACTCGACGAGCCGTTGTAGATCGTGACGCTCCACTGTGGGTTCAGGGTGGACGGCAGCAGGTTCGGGTACATCGATCCGAACAGCAGCACGGTGACGGCGGCGACCACCACGACCGTGGCGACGAAGGCGACACCTTCTCGTCGCCTCATCCACATCAGCCCGACCGCCAGCAGCAGTGCGGTGACCGCCGCGCCCAACGGGAGCCAGGTCCACGTCCGGCCGTGCGCGGCCTGGGTCCACAGCGCGAAGCCGCCGGCGAGCACAACGACGGCCGGCGAGAGCGCACGCGCGAAGCGGAACGCGTCGTCACGCACCGTGCCCGCCGTCTTGAGCGCGACGAACACTGAACCGTAGAACGCGAACAGCGAGGCGGTCGTCAGGCCGCCGAGCACGGTGTAGGGGTTCAGTATGTCCGTGACCGATGAGCGCGCATTGCCGTCTGAGTCGACGGGCAGGCCCTGGAGCAGGATCGCGAATGCGACGCCCCACAGAATGGCGGGCACCCAGGATCCGGCGGCGATGCCGACGTCGGCCCAGCCACGCCAGCGGGGATCATCGATCTTGCCACGCCACTCGATCCCGACGATTCGCAGAATCATGCCGAAAAGAATTGCCAGCAAAGGCAAGTAGAGCGCCGAGAACATCGAGGCGTACCAGTTCGGGAACGCTGCGAACATCGCCGCGCCTGCGGTGATCAACCACACCTCGTTTGCGTCCCATACCGGGCCGATGGTGTTGAGCACGGCGCGGCGGCGCGGTTCGGGGTCGCCGTCGCCCACCCTGCCCATCGGGATCATCAGCATGCCGACGCCGAAGTCGAAGCCCTCGAGGATCAAGAAGCCCAGAAACAGAGCCGCAATCAGCACGAACCACAGTTCTTGTAGCCCCACGGCGACCTCCTAGTAGGCGAACGACAACGGCTTGACGTCGTCGTCCCGTGGTGGTTCGGGTGGAGCGAGGTCGGCGTCGTGCTCCTGGGGGCCCTCGACCACGTAGCGGCGCATCAGCCAGAACCAGATCACCGCCAGCACGCCGTAGACGAGCGTGAACACCGCCAGCGAAAACAGCACCATGCCTGCAGAATGACCGGACACCCCCTCCTGCACGGTCAGCCGGACCATGGAGTCTCCGGTCGGGTTGGGCACGACAACCCAAGGCTGGCGGCCCATCTCGGTGAACACCCAACCGGCGGAGTTGGCCAGGAACGGCGCAGGGATGGCGATCAGCGCAAGCCGGGAGAGCAATCGTTGATTCGGGATCCGCCCGCGCCGGGTCAGCCAAAGCGCCATGAGCGCGAACGCTACCGGCACCAGCAGCAGCCCGATCATCGCCCGGAACGCCCAGTACGTCACGAATAGATTCGGCCGGTAATCGCCGGGGCCGAACCGTTCCTCATGCTGCTTCTGCAGGTCTTCGACGCCCTCCAGGGTGACGCCGCTGAACTCGCCTTCGGCCAGGTAGGGCAGCACGTATGGCACCTCCAGAACGTGGGTGACGCTGTCACAGTTGTTCTGCGTCCCGACGGTGAGGATCGAGAAGTCGGGATCGGTTTCGCTGTGGCACAACGACTCTGCCGAGGCCATCTTCATCGGTTGCTGGACGAACATCAGCTTGCCCTGGACGTCGCCGGTGAAGAACAAGCCCACAGCGGCTACCAAGGCGACCAGGCTGCCTGCGATCGTGGCCGGACGATACATCGCACGGGCATCGGACTCCTCGGCCCGCCGGTGCGAGCGGACCATCAGCCACGCCGACACGCCGGCCACGAAAGTGCCCGCGGTGAGGAACGATCCGGTGACGGCGTGCCAGAAAGCCCACACCGCGGTGTTGTTGGTCAGCAGCGCACCGAAGTCGACCAATTCCGCGCGTCCGGTCTGCGGGTTGAACCGAGCCCCCACGGGGTGCTGCATGAAGGAGTTCGCGGCGATGATGAAGTAAGCCGAGGCGTTGACTGCGAGTGCGACGATCCAGATGCACGCCAGATGCACCAGCCGCGGCAGCCGGTGCCAGCCGAAGATCCACAAGCCGATGAAGGTCGACTCGAAGAAGAACGCGATCAACCCCTCGAACGCCAGGGGTGCGCCGAAGACGTCGCCGACGAACCTCGAGTACTCGCTCCAGTTCATGCCGAACTGGAATTCCTGGACGATGCCGGTCGCCACGCCGAGGGCGAAGTTGATCAGGAACAGCTTGCCGAAAAACCTGGTCAGCCGGTACCAGCGGTCGTCACCGGTGACGACCCAGGCCGTCTGCATCGCCGCGATGATGGGCGCCAGGCCGATGGTCAGCGGAACGAACAGGAAGTGGTACACGGTGGTGATCCCGAACTGCCACCGCGAGACGTCCAAGGCATCCATCCGACCGCTCCCCAGCTTCACCGACACTGTCTACGACACAGTGTAGTAGCGAAGCGCGGCGTTTTCGCTAGGGGCTTTTGGACTCGCCTCGAAGTGTCGTTACGCCTGTTCTACGAGCGGTTGCGCGGGCGGTTCGTCGGTGTTGCGCGCCCCGGTCAGCGTCGCGAGGTTCTTCGACGCCTTGCGGATACCGAACGCGGAGACGATCTCGAACACCCCCAGCACGATCAGCCAGATGCCCACCACGATGGTCAGCGTCTCGATCGACTCGAACGGCGCGGCCAGCATCACCACGCCGGCGATCAGGCTGACGACTCCGATGAAGATCTCCCACGCGCGGCCGGGCAGCGTCGGATCGCTGATCGCCGACACCGCGGTGGCCACGCCGCGGAAGATGAAGCCGATGCCGATCCAGATCGCCAGCAGCAGGATCGACTCCTGCAAACTACGGAAACACAGCACAGCAAGGATCAGCGCCGCGGCCCCGGAGATGAACAGCAGCACCCGCCCACCGGCCGAGACGTGCAGGCTGAAGGCGAATATCACCTGCGCAATACCGGCGACCAGCAGATAGGCGCCGAAGAATATCGCCGCAACGACGATGGTGATGCCCGGCCAGAGCCAGATGAGTACGCCGAGCGCGACGGCGAGAACCCCGGAGAGCAGGGTCGATTTCCAGAGATGCTGCAGCATGCCGGGCGGAGCGAGATTCACCATGGCGAAAGCTTGGCACAGCGAAACGGATTCGGCGTGGCGAATCGGCAGCGCGGTCGTCGCGCCGGGCTAATCGTTCTCCTGCCACAGCGCACAAGCTGGCTTACTGTTCCGTTACCGGCGCTTCGCGCCGGGTCCACGAAGCAGAAAGTAGAGGCAGACGTGTCTGGAGACTGTCAGACCCGCCGGGGCAGATTCTGGCGCTTCGCCGCGGTGCTCGCCGCGGCCGGCGCACTCACGCTCACGGGATGCGCGAGCGAGACCGGGGGTGGCAGCGAGACCACCAGCGCGGCGCCGACCGTGTCGGCCCAGAAGGTCGACGAGATCGCCAACACTGTTCCCGAGGCCATCAAGTCGTCCGGCAAGTTGGTGGTCGGGGTCAACATTCCCTACCCGCCCAACGAATTCAAGGATCCCAGTGGAGAGATCGTCGGGTTCGACGTCGACCTAATGGACGCGATCGCGGCGACACTGGGCCTGACCCCCGAGTACCGAGAGTCCGACTTCGCCAAGATCATCCCGTCGATCCAGGGCGGCACCTACAACGTCGGCATGTCGTCGTTCACCGACACGAAGGAACGCGAGCAGTCGGTCGACTTCGTCACCTACTTCAGCGCGGGCACACTGTGGGCCCAGCGGCCCGGTGCGCCCATCGACCCGAACAATGCCTGCGGCAAGAAGGTCGCGGTGCAGGCGACCACCACACAGGAGACCGAGGAACTGCCCGCAAAGAGCAAGGCGTGCACCGACAGCGGGAAACCGCCGATCGAGATCGTTGCGTTCGACGGACAGGACGCCGCGACCAACGCGGTCGTGCTCGGCCAGGTCGAAGCGATGTCTGCGGATTCCCCGGTCACCTCGTACGCCATCAAGCAGAGCAACGGAAAACTCGAGGCCGCCGGTGAGATCTTCGACTCGGCACCGTACGGCTGGCCGGTGCAGAAGGGCTCGCCGCTCGCACAGTCGCTGAAGATGGCACTCGAGCACCTCATCGAGAACGGCCAGTACGAGGAGATCGCCAAGAACTGGGGCGTGGAGAACGGGATGATCGACAAGCCCGTCATCAACGGCGCTGTCAACTGAGGATTTCGCCATGACCGCGGTTGACACGTCGCCACCCACCACTCCCGCTGCCATCGACGCCGTGCCACTTCGGCATCCCTGGCGGTGGGTGGCGGCGGTCGTCATCCTCGTTCTGGTCGGGCTGTTCCTCTATGGCGCAGTGACGAACGACGCATACCGCTGGTCGACCTACCTGGAGTACCTGTTCAACGAGCGGGTGCTGAAGGTCGGCGTCGTCAACACCCTGCAGTTGACCATCTACTCGATGGTGGCGGCGATCGTGCTCGGGGTGATACTCGCGGTGATGCGGCTGTCCCCGAACCCGGTGCTGCGCTCCGTGGCCTGGGCCTACCTGTGGATCTTCCGTGGCACCCCGGTGTACGTGCAGTTGGTGTTCTGGGGCCTGATTCCGACCATTTACCAGAACATCCGGCTGGGCGTGCCGTTCGGACCGTCCCTCTTCGAGCTGAATTTGCAGTCGTTGTCCATACCGTTCCTGCTCGCGATCATCGGCCTGGCGCTGAACGAGGCGGCTTACATGGCCGAGATCATCCGCGCCGGAATAACTTCCGTGCCGGAGGGACAGGCCGAGGCCTCGACCGCGCTGGGCATGTCGTGGGGGATGACCATGCGCCGCACCGTGCTTCCCCAGGCGATGCGGGTAATCATCCCGCCGACCGGCAACGAGGTCATCAGCATGCTGAAAACCACGTCGCTGGTGACCGCGGTCCCGTTCACTCTGGACCTCTACGGCATCACCTCGCGCGAGATCGCCGCACGCATCTTCGAACCGGTGCCGCTGCTGTTGGTGGCGGCGACGTGGTATCTCGTCATCACCAGCGTGCTGATGGTCGGCCAGTTCTATCTGGAGCGTCACTTCTCGCGCGGTGCATCAAGGAAGCTGACGACCAAGCAACTCCAAGCCCTTGCCAAGGCGCAGACCGCGGAGGGACACCTATGACTGCGCCGATGGTGAAAGCCGAAAGCGTCTGCAAGAGCTTCGGTGCCCTCGAGGTCCTCAAGGGCATCACGCTGGAGATCGGCAAGGGGGAGGTGCTGGTGATGGTGGGGCCGTCGGGTTCGGGCAAGTCGACGTTTCTGCGCTGCATCAACCATCTCGAACAAGTCAACGCCGGCCGGTTGTATGTCGACGGCGAGCTGATCGGCTACCGCGACAAGGGCAAGAAGTTGTACGAGATGTCGCCGAAGGACGCTGCCAGGCAACGGCGCGACATCGGCATGGTCTTCCAGCACTTCAATCTCTTCCCACACCGGACGGCGCTGGAGAACATCATCGAGGCGCCCATCCATGTCAAACGCGTCAAGAAGCACGAGGCCGTCGCGCGCGGTAAGGATCTACTCAAGCAAGTCGGGATGTCGGAGAAGGCCGACGCGTATCCGGCGCAGCTTTCGGGCGGCCAGCAACAGCGGGTGGCGATCGCGCGGGCACTGGCCATGAACCCGAAGCTGATGTTGTTCGACGAGCCCACCTCTGCGCTGGATCCCGAACTCGTCGGCGAGGTGCTCGAGGTGATGAAAAAGCTTGCGGCCGAGGGAATGACGATGGTGGTGGTCACCCACGAGATGGGCTTCGCCCGCGAGGTGGCCAACCACCTGGTGTTCATGGACGGCGGCGTCGTCGTGGAGAGCGGACTGCCTCGCGAGGTGCTCGGCAATCCGAAACACGACCGCACTAAGGCGTTCCTTTCCAAGGTCCTGTAGCCGAATGCCGGACAGCACGCCGGACCCGGCGACGCCGCTGTGGCGCGCGGCGCAGGTGTTCCGGCTGCTAAGTACCCTTTACGCACTGGGTTTCCAGTTCGCCGTCAACGACAACCTCGAGCGGCCCGGTTTGGCGTGGCTGCTGTTCGCCGTCCTGATCGGGTGGAGCATCGCCTGTGCGGTGGCCTACCTCCACGGTTTCGGCAGGCGGCCATTGTGGGTGGTGGCCGAAATCCTGGTCGTCGTGGCGCTGGTCCTGTCGACGGAGGTGGTCGCCTCCTCGCAGTGGGGCTTCGACAATCAGTCCTGGCCGACTACCTTGTGGGCCACCAACGCCACCATCTCGGCCGCCATCGTTTCCGGACCGATCGCCGGGATGGCAACGGGTGTGGTCGTGATGATCGCCAGCACGGTCGTCAAGGGCTTCATCAACTACGACCTCGGCCGCAACGCGACGATCGTCATCGAACTCGCCGTCGGGCTGGCAGTGGGAATGGCCGCGCAGACCGCCCGCCGGGCGCACGCCGAGCTCGAGCAGGCGACCCGGCTGGCCGCGGCGCACCAGGAACGCGCGCGACTGTCGCGCCAGGTGCACGACGGTGCAATCCAGGTGTTGGCGCTGGTGTCCCGCCGGGGCCGCGAGATCGGCGGGGAGACAGCCGAACTCGCCGAGCTGGCCGGTGAGCAGGAGCGAGCGCTGCGCAGGCTGGTCAGCTCGGCCGATGCCGAACCCAGGGCCGGCGCGATGACTGATCTCGGTGCGCTGCTGCGTCAGCGCGCGTCCGACCGTGTCTCTGTCAGCCTGCCCTCCGAACCGGTGTTGCTCGAGGCGGCACAGGCCGCAGAACTGTGCGCGGCGGCCGTCAATGCCCTCGACAACGTCGCCGCACACGCCGGCCCGGATGCGCGCGCCTATGTGCTGCTGGAGGATCTCGGAGATGCGGTCACCGTCAGCATCCGCGACGACGGTGTGGGCATTCCCGAGGGCCGTCTGGACCAGGCGGTGCGCGAAGGCCGGGTGGGAGTGTCGAAATCGATCGTGGGCCGAATGACATGGCTGGGCGGCACCGCCACGCTGCACACCGGCCCGGGAAGCGGGACGGAATGGGAATTGACGCTGCCCCGACGGTGATGGTCGTCGACGACCATCCCATCTGGCGGGATGCGGTCGCGCGCGACCTCGCCGAGGACGGTTTCACGGTCGTCGCCACCGCCGAAGGGGTCGCCTCGGCCCGGCGTCGGGCCGGCGTCGTCCGCCCCGACGTCGTCGTCATGGACATGCGGCTCTCCGACGGTGACGGAGCACGGGCGACTGCGGAGGTGCTCGCGGTTTCGCCCTCTTCGCGGATCCTGGTGCTGTCGGCCTCCGACGAGCGCGACGATGTGCTCGAAGCGGTGAAGGCCGGTGCGACGGGCTATCTGGTCAAGAGCGCGTCGAAGCAGGAGCTCGGCGACGCGGTGCGGGCCACCGCGGACGGTCGTGCGGTATTCACGCCGGGGCTTGCCGGGCTGGTGCTGGGGGAGTACCGCCGCATCGCGCAGGCGCCGGGTCCGGAGACACCCAGACTCACCGAACGCGAGACGGAGGTCCTGCGCTACGTGGCGAAAGGCCTGACCGCCAAGCAGATCGCGAGCCGGTTGTCACTGAGCCACCGAACGGTCGAGAACCACGTGCAGGCGACGTTCCGCAAGCTGCAGGTCGCCAACCGGGTAGAACTCGCCCGCTACGCAATCGAACACGGCCTGGACGAGTAGTCCTACTCATCCGTTCCGGCCGCACGACTGTGACGATGACCGATATGACCGAACCGCATCGCGCCGTCGTCGCCCGATTGTCCGCAGACGTCGCTGCGCTCTCACAACAATTGGCCAGGGTGACGGCCGGCATCGCGGTGCTCGACCGGATGCTGGCCGAGCGGCCGGCCGTACCGCCGACGTCGTACTTCCCGACGCCCCCACCGCAGTACCAGGCTCCACCGCCCGTACTGCCGATGCAGGCGCCGGTTCCGCCTGCGCCGAAGCCGATGCGCGACGAGGGCTGGGTCGGCAAGCTCCTCGCTGTCGCAGGAGTCGCCGTCACGCTGGTCGGCATCGTGCTGCTCCTGGTACTCGCCGCCCAGGCCGGGATTCTGCGGCCCGAGATGAGGGTGGCGGGCGGGGCGGTGCTCGCTTCCGTCCTGGTCGGCGCGGCCGTCTGGCTCAATGCGCGCCCCGGCGGCCGCACCGGGGCAATTGCCCTGGCCGCCACCGGGATCGCGGGGGCGTACATGGATGTGGTCGCGGCGACGACCATCTACGGCTGGCTGGCGGCGCCGGTCGGGCTGGTGCTCGCCGCCGCGATCGGCGGCGGCGGACTGACCATGGCCCGCCGCTGGGACTCCGAGCATCTGGGGCTGCTCGTGCTGGTCCCCCTGCTGGTGCTCGCACCCGTCGTGGCCGGCGGGATCTCTCTGCTGCTCGTCGGCTACATGCTCACGCTGGCCGCGGCGTCCCTGCCGGTGCAACTCGGCAAGGACTGGCTCTGGCTGCATGCGGCGCGCATCGCCGCGAGCACGCTGCCTCTGCTGATAGCGCTTCTGGCAGTGCACTTCGACGACGGGCACGGCGCGTGGCTGGCCGGCGCCTGCGGCATCGCGGCCGTGCTGGCCATCGCCTCGGCGTTGATCCTGGGGCCGCAGACGGCGAACAGGGCCGTGCTGGCGCTGCTGACGTCGGCGGGGACCCTGCCCGTCCTGTGCGCGGCGTTGGCCGTCGATCGGGTGGCTGCGGCACTCATGGCTGCCGCGCTGGCCGCCGCCGTGTCGGCGGTTCTGCTGGCAGGTCAACGCTGCATCGGCGGCGACCGCGTGGTGCGCGCTGTCTGGGTCGCGCTGTCGGCCGTTTCGGCGGTGACGGCGGTGCTGTTGGCGTTCGACGGCTACATCGCCGGCCCGGTGTTACTCGGCATGGCGCTGGTGGTGGCGATTGCGGGTCGGCGCCTGCCCGCCGCGCGGTGGACGGCGGCGGGCTTCACGCTCATCGGCGGTGGCCTCTATCTGAGTTACGCGCCGCCGTTCGCGCTGGTGCATCCAGTCGACGTCCCGATCGCCCACGCGGCTTCGACGCTTGTCACCGGACTCCTGCTCACCGCGTGCGCCACCGTGCTGGTCTGGTCGCTGCCGCGTCGGGACAACGTGGCGTGGGGCACAGCGGCAGGCGTGGCGCTCTACACGGTCACGACGTCCACGGTGACCGCCGGCGTGCTGATCGGCGGCCAGGACGGCGGCTTCCTGGCAGGCCACATGGCCGCCACCATCTGTTGGATCGCGGTGGCCGCAGCGCTGTTCGGCCACGCCGTTCGGTTGCCGAGGCCTGAGCGCTCACTTCCCATCGGCGGGGGACTGGCCCTGGTCGCGGTGGCAATGGCCAAGTTGTTTCTCTTCGACCTCGGCACGCTCGACGGCATCTTCCGGGTGACCGTGTTCATCGTCGTGGGTCTGATCCTGCTCGGTACCGGCGCGACTTACGCGCGGATGCTGGCCAAACAGGATGAGAAACCCACCGATGTGATGGCCGGCACTCGCTAAAATGGACTTATTCCAGATTAGGAGGTGTTGAAGCAGTTATGGGTACATCACGTCGCACAGAAGCAGAGATCCAAGGGTTCCAGGCGTCGACGGAACTCAGCACCAGCTTGCAGCGGGTGCTCGTCGACCTCATCGAACTGCACCTTCAGGGTAAGCAGGCGCACTGGAACGTCGTCGGCACCAACTTCCGCGACCTGCACCTGCAGCTCGATGAGCTGGTCGACTTCGCCAGGGACGCCAGTGACACGGTGGCCGAGCGCATGCGGGCCCTGGACGCTGTGCCCGACGGCCGATCGGACACCGTGGCGGCCGACACGACGTTGCCGCAGTTTCCGGCCTACGAGCGCAGCTCGACCGAGGTCGTCGAACTGATCACGGCGCGCATCTACGCCACGGTCGACACCCTGCGGGCGGTGCACGATGCGGTCGATGCCGAAGACCCCAGCACCGCAGACATCCTGCATCAACTGATCGACGGCCTGGAGAAACTCGCCTGGCTGATCAAGTCGGAGAACTCAAAAATTTAACCCGCTGCCGGCGGTCCCGTGCGTCGTTTCCGGCGATGCGGGTATATCCCCCGGGTGACTGTGACTCGCGATATCCACGCCTCCCGCCGGCAAGTGTGGGACGTGATGGCCGATGGATGGACGTACTCCCAGTGGGTTGTCGGCAACAGCCGGATGCGCGCCGTGGATCCCGACTGGCCGGCGGCCGGCTCCGTTATCCGTCATTCAATCGGTGTCTGGCCGCTGTTGTTGAACGACAAGACCCTGGTCGAGGAATGTGTGCCGACGGAGAAGTTGGTACTACACGCCAAAGGCCGACCGTTCGGGAACGCTCGGATCATCCTGCGGCTGAGCGACATTCCGGACGGCTGCCGAGTCGAAATGCAGGAGTTCCCCATCAGCGGGCCCGCGGCCGTCATGCCCAACCGGCTCTCGGACATGGTGGTCTACCCGCGCAATCGAGAAACCCTGTGGCGACTCGGAGCGCTTGCCGAGCGCCTCAAGCCGAGTGAGCTCTCTGACCGCTGACCGGTTCCCGATCGGCGGCGGGGCACACCGCGGCGTCGTTGCGACGCCCGACGAGGTACCAGGTCGTCATGACACCCTTGCCTTTGACGTCGACCTCGCCGCGCTGCTCGAAGGCGAACGTGTCCCGGAGGCGTTCGTAAACGTCGTTCGGCACCTGGATCTTGCCCTCCACGTCGGTGGTCTCCATTCGTGACGCGACGTTGACGGCGTCGCCCCACACGTCATAGAAGAACTTGCGCGCGCCGACGACACCGGCGACGACCGGGCCGGCGGCCAATCCGATGCGCAGCGGTACCTCCCGGCCGTGCGGATCCCTGAGCCCGGCGACCGCGTCGGCCATGTCAAGCGCCAGACAGGCCAGCGCCTCGATGTGGTCCGGCCTCGGTTGCGGCACGCCGCTGACCACCATGTAGGAGTCCCCGCTGGTCTTCACCTTCTCCAGGCCATGCCGATCGACAAGGGCGTCGAGATCGGTGTAGAGCCGGTCGAGGAACCTGACCAGCTCGTCGGGCGTGGTGTCACTGGCCCGTTTCGTATAGCCGGCGATGTCGGCGAACAGGATCGCCGCGTCGTCGTAGCTGTCGGCGATGACCGTGCGACTGGGATCCTTGAGCCGCTCGGCGATGGTCGCGGGAAGGATGTTGGCCAACAACCGCTCCGAGCGTTCGTACTCGGCTTCCATCGCCTCACGGGCACGACGTATTTCGCGCAAGGCGTACCACAGGGTCGCGACGACGAGGATCCATGCGGTCACCACCGTCAGCACGAAGACGAGTTCCGACTCCATCTGGCTGCGGCCGGTGTCCTCGGGCACCGAGAATTCCAGCACCACGACCGACACCGCACCCAGTGCGGCAAGCACCGCGGCCAGCACTATGTGGTCGATGCCCAGGACCACGACGGTGATCGCGGCGGCGGCGACGAAGTAGAACTGCAGCCCGGTTTGCGTGCCCAGGAGTGCGCAGAGCACGCCGATCGAGGTGTAGGCGACCGCGAAGAACACCAGGGGGGCCACGAGTTCACCGAGCCGGCACAGCAGCGGAATTGTCGCGAAAATCGCTGCGCTGCCGAAGTTTATCAACGAGATCCACCAGAGATCACCACCGAACAGCAGACCGTGTAGGCCGAAGAAAATGCTGATGGCCACGCTGATCATCGCGGTCACGTTCAGCACTCTGCGCTGGCGGGCCGCGCTGTCGGCGTAATGCCTGACCCGGGCGGGCGTTCGACTCTCCAGTGCCAACTCAGGCACGCAGACCGGCCGAAACCTCATCTCCACGCACGAAGCCTAGCGCTGTGATATCACCCACCTCGGCGTTTCGATGGTGGCCGCACGGAGGAGAGTGCCCTCGGTGAGACTCGAACTCACACTGTCACGATTTTGAGTCGTGTGCCTCTGCCAATTGGGCTACGAGGGCGTCCCGGCGCGGCTTACCACGATAGAGGATGACCCGAAGTCGCTGAACGCGGCCACGACCGCCACAATGGGCTCCATGACTGGCTCCACGACCGGGTCACAAGCCGACAGTCCCAAGGCACGCCGCGTTCTCGTCGCCGAGGACGAAGCGCTCATTCGGATGGACTTGGCAGAGATGCTGCGCGACGAGGGTTACGAGATCGTCGGCGAGGCGGGCGACGGGCAGGAGGCGGTCGATCTTGCCGTGAGCCTGAAACCGGACCTGGTGATCATGGACGTGAAGATGCCGCGTCGCGACGGCATCGACGCGGCCTCCGAGATCGCGGGAAAGCGCATCGCGCCGATCGTCATCCTCACCGCTTTCAGCCAGCGCGAACTGGTCGAGCGGGCCCGCGATGCGGGCGCGATGGCCTACCTCGTCAAACCGTTCACCATCACCGACCTCATCCCGGCGATCGAGGTTGCGGTCAGCCGGTTCAGCGAGATCTCCGCGCTCGAGCGCGAAGTCGCGACACTGTCGGATCGTCTGGAGACGCGCAAACTGGTCGAACGCGCCAAGGGCCTGCTGCAGGCCAAGCAGGGGATGACCGAGCCCGAAGCGTTCAAGTGGATCCAGCGCGCCGCCATGGACCGCCGAACCACCATGAAGCGGGTCGCCGAGGTGGTGTTGGAAACACTCGACACGCCCGGCGACACCGCGGTGACCAACTAGCTCCCCGGTCGGTCGCCGGTAAACACTGCGTTTCCGACCGCGCACTTCGCCGCGTTCGGCCACCGGATCGCCGCCACGCATTTCCCAACAGCACGCACCAGGGCCATGCGTTGGCTAAGGTCGTCCCGAAGCATCGCCGCCCCGCCCAGCTGAACCGGGTGCCGATGCGGACGAAAACATTGACCCGGAGGTGAAGTGTGCGCGGTGGCGTGGCACGGAAGGCATTTGCGATCAGTGGCGCAAGTCTGGTTGTACTCGGGCTTGCCGGCTGCCAGCAGTCCCAGCCCGGCGAGGGAGACGGCGCACAAACCGACCTGAAGATCGTCGAGCAGGTGCAGATCGACCAGAGCGGCGCCGAGGTCCCCGCGCCCGAAGAGGAGGCGGCGGCGGATCCGGCAGGTGATGGCAACGCGCAGTGCCCGCCGGTGTCGCTGGCGATGGCCGGCGCGCTCAACGGTCCGGACGCCGCGTTGGGTATCAACATCAAGAACGGTGTCCAACTCGCCGTTGACAAGCACAACGCCGCCAATCCGGGCTGCCAGGTCCAGCTCAAGACGTTCGACACCGAGGGCGACCCCCAGAAGGCCACCCAGATCGCACCGCAGATCGTGGACGACGCGTTCACCATAGGGTTGATCGGACCCGCCTTCTCCGGTGAGACCAACGCCACCGGCGACGTCTTCAATCAGGCCGGGCTGGTGGCTGCCACCGCGTCGGCGACCAATGTCACGCTGTCGGAGAAGGGCTGGCGAACGTTCTTCCGTGGGCTGGGCAACGACGGTGTACAGGGTCCTGCGGTGGCCAACTACATGAAGAACGGGCTCGGCTTCTCCACGGTCTGCGTCGTCGACGACAGCACCGACTACGGACTCGGACTGGCCCAGGCGATTCGCGAGACGCTCGGGCCGGTCGCCGATCCGTCGTGCAACATCTCGGTCAAGAAGGGCGACAAGGACTTCTCCGCCGCGGTGACACAGATCAACAACTCCGCTCCGGACGCGGTGTTCTTCAGCGGGTACTACGCCGAGGCGGCTCCGCTCGCGCAGCAGCTGAAAGACGGCGGCTTCGAGGGCACCTTCGTCAGCGGTGACGGTGTGAAGGACCCCGAATTCGTCAAGCAGGCCGGTCAATCGTCGAAGGACGCTGTGCTGTCCTGCCCCTGCGGTCCGGCGACCGGCGCGTGGGCCGATGAGTACACCCAGAAGTTCAACCAGGAACCCGGCACCTATAGCGCCGAGGGCTACGACCTCGGCACCATCATGCTGAAGGGCATCGATTCGGGAGCCATCACCCGGCCCGCGCTACTGGATTACGTGCGCAACTACAACGGCCAAGGGGTGGCTCGGCAGTATCAGTGGACTCCGAGCGGCGAGCTGACCACCAGCCTCATCTGGATCTACAAGGTCCAGTAGCGACCGACCGAGGACGCGTCCGAGACCGCACGGCTCGGACGCGTTCTCGTCACCAGCCTTCGAGGAGCCCGCCGCCGGATGAGTCCCCAGTGCGTCGACCAGTACGCCTGCCTTGCCAACATCAGCTTCAACCTGGAGGGCCTGCGAGAGGGCTTCTGGCAGTTGACGATCGACGGTCTGTCCTGGGGTGCCATCTACGCTCTGGTCGCGGTCGGGTACACGCTGGTGTACGGCGTGCTCAAACTGATCAACTTCGCCCACTCCGAGGTGTTCATGCTCGGCATGTTCGGCGCCTACTTCTGCCTGGACATGATTCTGGGTTTCACACCGAGCGGCAACACCTATGACGTCGGCATCGCGCTGACGGTGCTGTATCTGGCCATCGCGATGGCGTTCGCGATGCTGGTGTCCGGTGCGACCGCAGTCGGCCTGGAAGCGGTGGCGTACCGTCCGCTGCGCAGACGCAACGCCGAACGGCTCTCGTTCCTGATCACCGCGATCGGCATGTCCTTCGCACTACAGGAATTCGTTCACTTCATTCTCCCCGAGATCATCGACGGCTACGGTGGGTCCAACGCGCAGCAGCCGATTCGCCTGGTGGAGCCCGAGACTCAGTTCGCGATCTTCGATGCGGCGGTCACCAACATCACGCTGATCATCGTCGTGGCGGCGCTGGTCTTGGCCCTCATGACCGACGTCGCGATCAACCGCACGAAATTCGGCCGTGGTATCCGCGCGGTTGCCCAGGACCCGACCACTGCGACCTTGATGGGGGTGTCCCGCGAGCGCGTCATCATGACGACCTTCCTGATCGGGGGACTGCTCGCCGGTGCTGCGGCACTGCTCTACACCCTCAAGGTGCCTCAGGGCATCATCTACTCGGGCGGATTCCTGCTCGGTATCAAGGCGTTCTCGGCCGCCGTACTAGGGGGTATCGGCAATCTGCGCGGCGCGCTACTCGGCGGCCTGTTACTCGGCATCATGGAGAACTACGGCCAGGCGGTGTTCGGGACCCAGTGGCGCGACGTCGTGGCGTTCGTGCTGCTGGTGTTGGTGCTGTTGTTCCGTCCTACCGGCATCCTCGGAGAGAGCCTCGGAAAGGCCCGGGCATGAAGGCGAGCGACAAGCTCCTGGCCCCCGGCGACGCGCTTCGCCGATGGTGGGACGGATTGTCGCGGGTGCAGAAGTGGGGATTCGGCGCACTGGCGTTCGGCGCACTGGCGCTGTTGCCCCTGTTTCCACCGCCGTTTCTCAACACCCCCAACATCAGCTTCGGCGGCACCATGGCACAGTTCGCGATGGTCGCAATCATCGCGATCGGTCTCAATGTCGTTGTAGGCCAAGCCGGTCTGCTCGACTTGGGCTATGTCGGGTTCTATGCCGTCGGCGCCTACACGGTCGCCCTACTGACCAGCCCGAGCAGCCCGTGGAACAGGACCGGACCCGACGGGTTCTTCAGCGAGGACTGGGCCTGGCTGTCGTGTGTGCCCCTGGCGATGGCGATCACGGCACTGGCCGGCCTCATCCTCGGGACTCCGACGCTGCGCTTACGCGGCGACTACCTGGCGATCGTCACGCTCGGGTTCGGCGAGATCATCCGGTTGCTGGCGGACAATCTCGCCGACGTGACCAACGGCCCGCGAGGGCTTCCCGGCGTCGAGTACCCCCGCGTCGGAGAGACGCAGCGCCTTCCCGAGGGTGTCTTCTCGAGCGCGAACTCCACGGGAGACGCCAACTACGGCACCTGGTGGTTCTGGCTGGGCCTGGTGCTCATCGTCGTCATCCTGATGCTCGTCGGCAACCTCGAACGCAGCCGCGTCGGACGCGCGTGGATAGCCGTCCGTGAGGACGAGGACGCCGCCGAGATCATGGGCGTCAACGCCTTCCGGTTCAAGCTGTGGGCCTTCGTGATCGGCGCAGCCATCGGAGGACTGTCCGGAGCGTTGTATGCCGGCCAGGTACAGTTCGTGGCGCCTCCGACGTTCAACATCATCAACTCGATGCTGTTCCTGTGCGCCGTGGTGCTCGGTGGACAGGGCAACAAGCTCGGCGTGATCGTCGGTGCGTTCGTCATCGTGTACCTGCCCAACCGCCTGCTGGGAGTCGAGTTCCTGGGCGTCAACCTGGGCGACCTGAAGTATCTGTTCTTCGGTATAGCGTTGGTCGTGCTGATGATCTTCCGGCCGCAGGGGTTGTTCCCGGCTCGCCAGCAGTTGCTGTCCTACGGCAAAGCGGCGCGTCGGCTGTTGGCTGCCCCGGAGAAGGAGTCGGTTCGGTGACAATCGAGGAAGTCGCCGGAGTACACCGTGACATTCGGGCGGCCGAGGGCGAGGTACTGCTTCAGACCAACGATCTGACCGTCCGGTTCGGCGGCCTCATCGCGCTGGACTCGCTGACCTTCGACATCCGGCGTGGCGAGATCCTGGGCATGATCGGCCCGAACGGTGCGGGAAAAACCACCTGCTTCAACGCCATCACCGGCGTGTACCGACCGGCGTCCGGAACGGTCACCTTCGACGGCGCCCCGCTGGGCCGGATCAAGCGCCACCAGATCACCCGCCGCGGGATCGCGCGCACCTTCCAGAACATCCGGCTGTGGGGCGAGATGACAGCGCTGGAGAACGTCATGGTGGGCACCGACGCCAGGCACTTCACCTCGGTACCCGGCGCCCTGCTACGGACCCCGCGCCATCGCCGCGAGGAACGTTCGGCCGTCGAACGCGCCGCGGCGCTGCTGCATTTCGTCGGGATCGCGCACCGCGGTGAGGAGAAGGCGAGGAACCTGCCGTACGGCGATCAGCGACGCCTCGAGATCGCACGCGCACTGGCCACCGAGCCCAAGCTGCTGTGCCTCGACGAGCCCGCGGCCGGGTTCAACCCGCGCGAGAAGGCCGCACTCATCGAGCTGATCCAGAAGATCCGCGACGACGGGTACACCGTGTTGCTGATCGAACACGACATGCGGCTGGTGATGGGCGTGACCGACCGCATCGTGGTGCTCGAGTTCGGCCGCAAGATCGCCGAAGGCCTGCCCGCCGAGATCCGCGAAGACCCGACGGTCATCGCAGCCTATCTGGGAGTGCCCGATGACACAGTCGAGTGATCGAACGCAAAGCCAGCGACCCGTGGTGCTCGAACTGCGTGACATCGTCGTGCAGTACGGGCGAATCCTTGCGCTGCACGGAATCTCGCTGACGGTGCACGAGGGCGAACTGGTTACACTCCTGGGTTCCAACGGCGCAGGCAAGACCACCACGATGCGGGCGATCTCCGGGTTGCTGCCACTGACCTCCGGATCGATCTGGTTCGAAGGCGACGACATCAGCAAGGTCAAGGCGCACCACCGCGCAATCCGCGGGTTGGTGCAGGCCCCGGAAGGACGCGGGGTCTTCCCTGGCATGACGGTCGTCGAGAACCTCGAAATGGGCTGCTATGGAAGGAAGTTCGATTCCAAGCAGGAGCATCGGGCGAGGCTGGACTGGGTGCTGGAGACCTTCCCGCGGCTGGCCGAGCGGCGCAGCCAGGTCGGCGGCACACTGTCTGGCGGCGAACAGCAGATGCTGTCGATCGGCCGGGCGTTGATGGCCCGCCCGCGCGTGTTGCTGCTCGACGAACCGTCGATGGGCCTTGCGCCGATGGTGATCTCGCATATCTTCAAGATCATCGCCGAGATCAACGCCAAGGGCACCACGGTGCTGCTGGTGGAGCAGAACGCCCAACAGGCGCTGAGCCGATCGGACCGCGCCTACATCCTGGAAACCGGCGAGGTGACCCGGGAGGGCAACGCGCGAGAACTGCTCGACGACGACAGCATCCGCGCCGCCTACCTCGGCGTCGCATAGCGGCGACGCACCCACGGCCACGTCATCAGCGCCCAGACCGTGAACACCAACGCCGCCGCCACGACGAGATACACCGGCCAGGGACCCATGAAATCCAGCAGGGACGCGGAGGCGGGCTTGGCGTTGAGGAAGCCGTAGTTGGTGTCCGCGACGGCATTGAACGCGACGGTGACCGCCACCCACATCGTGGTGACCAGCACAGCGAACCGGTAGCCGTGCCAGTCGGGCCGCATGCGGCGGCCCCAGGTCAGATAGATCGCGGCCCACACGACGATCAAGTGGATCGCATAGAACGCCAGAAATTGGTAGTGGGGGAAGTCAGGTCCCCGCAACACCGGGGTGATCAACGCCTGCACGCTGAGCACCAGGCCCCAGTAGTAGGTCAGCGTGTAGGCCCACGTCCGCTGCGACCACAGCGCATAAGCGGCGACAACGGTCGCGAGGTCGGTCAACTGAAGTGGGACGGAGTAGCCGATGTCGGGCGGAATCAGGTTGTAGACCAGGATCGCGGCGTAGATGGCCGCGGTGACGGCACCGAGGATTCGCCCGAAGCGGCGCGCCTGCTGCTCGGACTGCCTGCGCCCGACCCACACCAGCAGCGCGGCGCCCAGGGCGAACACCGCCAGCGCGCCCCAGTACGAGGCGCCGTAGGGCGCAAACTCGCTAACGGGCAACGATCACGGACGAGCCGTGTCCGAAAAGGCCCTGGTTCGCGGTGATTCCGACGGTGGCACCCTCGACCTGGCGGCCGGTGGCCTGGCCCTTGAGCTGCCAGGTCAATTCGCAGACCTGCGCGATGGCCTGCGCGGGGATGGCCTCTCCGAAACACGCCAGCCCACCCGACGGGTTGACCGGAATGCGGCCGCCGATGGTGGTGGCACCGCTGCGCAGCAACTGTTCGGCCTCGCCCTTGGGACACAGGCCCAGGTGTTCGTACCAATCCAGCTCCAGTGCGGTGGACAAGTCGTAGACCTCGGCCATGCTCAGGTCCTCGGGTCCGATGCCGGCTTCGGCGTAGGCCGCGTCGAGAATCTGGTCTTTGAACGCCCGCTCGGGCGCGTTGACCACAGCGGTGGAGTCGGTGGCGATGTCTGGGAGTTCGGGCAGATGCTGCGGATACCGCGGGGTGACGGTGCTGATCGCGCGCACCGAGGGCACCCCCTCGAGCGAGCCGAGGTGTTGTTCGGCGAAGGACTTGCTGGCCACCACGAGCGCCGCCGCCCCGTCGGAGGTCGCGCAGATGTCCAGCAACCGCAGCGGATCGGAGACCACCGGGCTGGCCAGCACGTCGTCGATGGTGGCTTCCTTGCGGTACCGCGCGTTCGGGTTGTCCAGCCCGTGGCGGGCGTTCTTGACCTTCACCGCCGCGAAGTCCTCCAGCGTGGCGCCGTAGAGATCCATGCGCCTGCGGGCCAGCAACGCGAAGTACACGGTGTTGGTCGCCCCGATCAGGTGGAAGCGCTGCCAGTCGGGGTCGTTGCGGCGTTCGCCGCCGACCGGGGCGAAGAACCCCTTGGGGGTGGTGTCGGCGCCGATGACCAATGCCACATCGCAGAAACCGGCCAGAATCTGGGCCCGCGCGCTCTGCAGCGCCTGCGACCCGCTGGCGCACGCGGCGTAACTCGAGCTGACCGGCACACCGTTCCAGCCCAGCTTCTGGGCGAAGGTGGCGCCTGCCACGAAGCCCGGATAGCCGTTGCGGATGGTGTCGGCGCCGGCGACGAGTTGGATCTGTCGCCAGTCCAGCCCGGCCTCGGCCAGCGCCGAGCGAGCGGCCACCACACCGTATTCGGTGAAGTCGCGGCCCCACTTACCCCAGGGATGCATACCCGCGCCCAGGATGTAGAGCGGCTCAGGACTCATGGGGCGATCCTCCAGGCGTAGACGACGTGTTCGACGCCGTCGTCATCGACATACAACGGCATCGTGGTCAACTCCATCTGCATGCCCACCTTCAGGTCGGCGGCCAGCGTGCCGTCGGTGACCTTGCCCAGCACGATGAGCCCCTCATCGGCCAACTCGACGGCGGCAACGGCGAACGGCTCGAACGGATCGGGCGCCGGGTACGGCGGCGGGGGAGCGTAACGGTTCTCGGTGTAGCTCCACAGCGTCCCGCGCCGCGACAGCGGCACCTGAGCCAGCTCATCACCGTCGCACGCCGGATTCGGGCAGTTGTTGGCCCGCGGCGGGAACACGAACGTCCCGCACTGATGACACTTGCCGCCGATCAGATAGGGCAGCCCCGAACCATCGGTCGCGAACCAGCCTTCGATCGCCGGTTGAGTGGATGCTGACACCCGGTCAGCGTACCCAGTCCAACGGCAGAACTGAAACGTGTTCCAGTCGTCGCTTCGTGGAACTGTGGTGGTGTTTCCTCCTGTGCTCACGCCCACGCCGGTCTATACGTCTTCAACGCGTACGACGCGTCCTGGCAATAGCTCAAAGGTGGCCATTCGGAGTGTCGTCGCAGCTAGGTGAAATTACGATTCGTTCGTGGGCAACGACTGGCCGTTCACTGGTCGTGCGGAGGAAGTGGCAAAGATCGGGGACCGTTTGGTCGGGTCCAGTGCGTATACCGGAGTGGTCGTTGCCGGAGATCCGGGAGTCGGCAAGAGCCGACTCGCGCGGGAGGTCCTGGCAGTGGTATCAGCGCAGTGCGAGATCCGATGGGTAGTCGCGACCAGGGCCGGATCGGCACTGCCGCTCGGTGCGTTTTCGGCCTGGGTCGGTGACACCGGCGCTGATCCCACGTTGTTGGTGCGCTCCGTCATCGACGGCGTGACCGCGACCCCGCACGCTCGTCCAGTGGTTATCGGGGTAGACGACGCACATCTACTCGACGATCTCTCGGCCTTTGTCGTACACCAGCTCGTGCACCGCAAATTGGCGAACGTCGTTCTGACAGTACGTAATCACGAGCCAGCGCCCGATGCCATTACCGCGTTGTGGAAGGACTCGTATCTCGAAAGAATCCACCTGTCCGCGCTGACACAAGAGGAATCGGGCCGGCTCCTCACGCGGGTGCTCGACGGACCGGTGGACTCGTCGACCGTCGCCCGGCTATGGAATCTGACCCGGGGCAATGTCCTGTTCCTTCGCCACCTCGTCGACCAGGAGTTGGCGCGCAGGCATTGGTGCGTCGAAAACGGCCTTTGGTCATGGTCTGGCGACCCGTTGCATTTCACGGAGTTGGCGGAGCTGGTGACCGCCCAGATGGGCGCATTATCGGAGCCGTTGGCCGAGGTCATCGACCTGTTGACAGTGGCCGGACCGTTGGATTGTGACCTGCTCGCGCAAATCGTGGGGTGGTCGTCGGTCGAGCACGCCCGAACACGAGGTCTCGTCGAGATCGAATACGACGGCAGCGGCGCTGTAGCTCGGCTGGGCCACCCCCTCTACGGTGAGGTTCGCCGCTGGAAGACCGCCGGGATGCGCGGTCGATACCTGCGCGGGCGTGTCGTGCGCGCGCTCGATGACAGGGCGGTCCGCGACACACAGGACCTCCTTCGTCGTGCCCTGCTGACGCTGGAATCGGATCTGCCGCCCAACGGTGCGCTCCTCACACAAGCCGCCGGCGCCGCGATGCAACTGATCAATCCTGTACTCGCAGAACGACTTGCGGGCGAAGCGCGGCGTATCGACCCGACATACGAGGCGACTTACCTCCACGCGTGCGCCTTGCATCAGATAGGACGAGCGCCCGAAGCGGAAGGCATCGTCGCGGACGTAACCAACCAGCGCTTCTCGCCCGCCGAGTTCGCCAACCTAGCGATGTTCCGGGCCGCAAACCTTTACTGGGTACTGGGCCTGACGGCCAGGTCTCGTCAGGTGCTCGACGATGCGCAAGCCCGGCTTCCAGCTGAGTCGCATGGTGTCCTCCTAGCCTACCGGGCATTGGTCGACGCGGCTGAAGGGTCCGTTCCGGCCGCGGTGGAGGCCGCCAATGCAGTTCTTGGCCGCAATCTTTCAGACGTTGCGACCATGAACGCCTACTACGCGCTCGTGCTGGCATTCGGCTATGCGGGCCGCACCGGTCAGGCGATTGACGCCGCCGAACAAGGCTACCACTTGGCCGAGGTGTCCCACAGCGCCGCCCCGATGTTGTTGGGATTTACCGAGCATTACATCCAAGCCCTCATATTCGCCGGACAGCTTTCAGAAGCGGAAGCGCTGAGCCAGCGCATCGCCCGTCGAACAATCGACACCTCCGTCGCTTCGACCGCCTACGCCGCAATGTTCGTGGGACACGTCCAACTCGCCCTGGGGCGAGTTCGGTCGGCGCGAGAAAGGCTGGAGAAGGCGGTTGAAATATTCACTCAGATCGGCAACGTGAGATCGCCTGAGATGCTGTCGCGGTGCGACCTCGTTGTGGCGCTGGCGATGATGGGCGACGTCGATGAAGCGGCCTCCGTGCTGACCGCCTTGAGGGCCGAGCCAAACCCCTTTGTGTACCTCGAGCCGCGCTGTTTGACGGCAGAAGCCTGGGTGTCGGCTGCCGAAGGTGCATTGACCGCCGCTGTGCAACAGTGCCTGCGAGCCGCCGAGATCGCAAGGAAAAATGGCTATTTCGCACAAGAGGCGGCGTGCCTGCACACTGCTGTCCGGTTCGGTGATCCGAATCCGGCGACCCGACTCGCCGAGCTCTGCAGCATTGTCGAGGGACGACGAGTAACCGCCATGGCAGCACATGCCGACAGCGCGGCCACAGGTGACCCGCACAGGTTGTCTGAGGCGTCGCGCGAATTCGAGGAGCTCGGCGATCTCGCATCAGCCACCGATGCAGCGGCGCAGGCGGCGACCGCGTACCGGCGGCGAGATCAGCGCGGGTCCGCACTGACTCAACTGTCGCGCGCCCACAGACTTGCCGAGACCTGCGGAGGCCTGGCGACCCCGGCACTACGGACTGTCGAAGCGACCCTGCTGACCGGCCGTCAACGTGAAGTGCTGTCACTGGCTGCGCGGGGGATGTCGAACCGCGAAATCGCCGAGCGGCTCAACGTGTCGGTGCGCACGGTCGAAGGACACCGGTATCGCGCCACCAAGCGAGAGGCGTAGTCGCGGCACCGACAGCGGTCGAAATGGCGTAGCCGGCTCGATCTCTACCCACGAAAAGGCGTAGTTGACTACGTCCGCTACGGGCGTCTGACCTGCTCATACTTGTCTCGGTCGAACTTGACGGCCCGCGTTCGAGGCGCAGTGGGGAGGAATCGAAATGTCGTATGCGAATCACATCGGCCGGATCGGGGCCCTGGCCGTCTTCCTGGGTATCGGTGCCGGGGTGGCCGCACTGCCAGGCCTGGCGTACGCGGAGCCGGCGGGCTCGAGCGCGTCCGATTCCGCGGCGCCGGAGACCGCGAAGAAGGGGACCCCGCCCGGGCAGAACATGAGCGTCTCGACTAATGGCGTCACACGCGTCCAGAAGGGCACTGCGTTTGCTACCAGCGATGGTCAGGGATCGGTCGCCAGAGCCCGCGGCGACGGCAGTGTCGCGACGGCGGAAGGCGATCACAACACGGCGACGGCAATCGGCACGAACAGCACTGCCACCGCGATCGGCGGCAGCGGCAACACGGCCACTGTCCAGGGCGACAACAGCACGGCGACCGTCAGCGGTGAGGACAACACGGTCACCGTGACGGGCAACAACAGCACCGCCACTGTCGGCACCGGTGATAGTCCACTTGCCACTTTCAGCGCCACCACCGTCGACGCTAGCGGCAACACCGTAACGGTCGACGGTGACTACAGCACGGCTACCGCGACCGGCACCAACAACACCGTCACGATCGCCGGTGACAACAACACCGCGACCGCGGACGGCGACGGCAACACCGCAACCGTTGACGGCGGCGCGAGCACGGCGAGCGCGAGCGGCACCAGCAGCACCGCCTCAGTCACCGGGATCAACAGCACGGCGACCGCCAGCGGCGACAACAACACTGCAACCGTCACTGGATTCCTCAGCTCGGCGACCGCTGTTGACGGCGCCAACAACACCGCCACCGTCACCGGCGACAACAGCACCGCCACCGCCGGCACCTCAGAGCGGGACACGGGCGGCATCAACAACACCGCGACAGTTACTGGGAACTTCAGCAGCGCAACCGCTTCCGGTGGCGAGAACAACACTGCCATCGTCGACGGCGACCAAAGTCGCGCTATCGCCGGAACCGTGCCGAGCAATCTGGAAACCTACGTCGGCACCAACGGCACCGCCGTCGTCACCGGCGACAACAGTCGGGCCTTCGTGCTCGGCGGCGACAACAACACGGCCACTGTCACCGGTGACAACAGTGACGCGTTCACCGTTCTCGGCGAAGATAATGTCGCCACTGTCACCGGCAATGACAGTACGGCCGAGGTGGGCAACGGGACAGGCAATATCGCCACCGTCACCGGCAACGGCAGCAATGCGAGCGCCTACTCGGGCGACTACAACACCGCGATCACTGTCGGCGACAATAGCCAGTCGAACGCCGCTTCCGGCGACAACAACATCGCCACCGTCGACGGGAACGACAGTTCGGCCGCGTCGGGACACGGCGACAACAACACCGCCACCATCATCGGTGACGGCAGCAGGGCCTTCGCCGGCCAGACCTTCACCGGCGATCCCGGTGAGGGCAACGACGGCAACACCGCCATAGTCGTCGGAAATAACAGCATCGCTGATGCGAACCTTGGCGACGAGAATTACGCCGAGGTCTACGGCAACAACAGCACGGCGCTCGCCACTCAGGGCGATGACCACCAGGCCGGCGTGTTCGGCGACGACAGCTACGCAATGGCCGGCTACGGCAATAACAACGAAGCCATCGTCAACGGCACCAACAGCGAGTCCACCGCGCTGTTCGGCGACAACAACCTGGCCTTCGTCTGGGGTAACGGCAGCGATGCCCAGGCAGGTGGCAGCCTCTTCGGATTCGGGACCTTCAACACCGCCAGCGTCGTCGGTGACGGCAGCACCGCCACCGCGGGTGGCGCCAACGCCGACTACACCTACGCGCTGGTGGAGGGCAACGGGCTGCACGCCAATGCAGGACCCCAAGACATGGACGTCGACCAGCAGGTCGCACCGTGAAGACCCAGTAGCCGGTAGGCCCGTGTCGCCGCCGGTGCATAGAGTGGGGCCGTGACAGCGAGCACTGCGACCGCCATGGCCACCGACAAGGCGACACTGATGCTGCTGGACGGCAATTCGTTGGCCTACCGGGCGTTCTACGCGCTGCCCGCCGAGAACTTCAAGACACGAAACGGATTGACCACCAACGCGGTCTACGGCTTCACCGCGATGCTGATCAACCTGCTACGCGACGAGCAGCCCAGCCACATCGCCGCCGCCTTCGACGTGTCCCGACAGACGTTCCGGGTCGACAAGTACCCCGATTACAAGGCCGGCCGGTCGTCCACGCCCGACGAGTTCCGCGGCCAGATCGACATCACCAAGGAGGTGCTCGGTGCGCTCGGCATCACGGTGCTCGCCGAACCCGGCTTCGAGGCCGACGACATCATCGCCACCCTGGCCACCCAGGCCGCCGAGGGCGGCTACCGCGTACTGGTGGTCACCGGCGACCGCGACTCGTTGCAACTGGTCAACGAGGATGTCACGGTGCTCTACCCGCGCAAGGGGGTCAGCGAGCTGACCCGGTTCACGCCCGACGCCGTCCTCGAGAAGTACGGCCTGACCCCTCACCAGTACCCGGACTTCGCGGCCCTGCGGGGTGACCCGAGCGACAACCTGCCGGGTATCCCCGGCGTCGGGGAGAAGACGGCGACCAAGTGGATCGCCGAATACGGATCGCTGCAGGCGCTGGTCGACAACGTCGACAGCGTGAAGGGCAAGGTCGGCGACGCCCTGCGGGCGAACCTGTCGAGCGTCGTGCTCAACCGGGAACTCACCGATCTGGTCAAGGACGTGCCGTTGGCGCAGACTCCGGACACCCTGCGGATGCAGCCCTGGGACCGCGACCAGATCCACCGGCTGTTCGACGACCTCGAGTTCCGCGTGCTGCGCGACCGGTTGTTCGAGACGCTTGCCTCCACCGACCCGGAGGTCGACCAGGGTTTCGACGTGCGTGGCCAGGCGCTGGTGGCGGGGGAGCTCGCACACTGGCTGGCCGAGCACAGCGCCGGCAAGCGGTTCGGGGTGGCGGTGGTCGGCACGCACCTGGCCTATGACGCCGACGCCACCGCGCTCGCGATCGTCGCGGCCGACGGCGACGGCCGCTACATCGACACCGCCGCCCTCACCGTCGAGGACGAGGAAGCGCTGGCCACCTGGCTGGCGGACCCCGGGCTGCCGAAGGCGCTGCATGAGGCCAAGCTGGCGACGCACGACCTGGAGGGTCGCGGCTGGAAGCTGGCCGGGGTCACCTCCGACACCGCGCTGGCCGCCTACCTGGTCCGACCGGGGCAGCGCAGCTTCTCCCTCGACGACCTGTCGCTGCGCTACCTCAAGCGCGAGTTGCGCGCCGACAACCCCGAGCAACAACAGCTTTCGCTGCTCGATGACAGCTTGAATGAACCGGACGGCGTCGACGACCAGGCGGTGCAGACCGTCCTCCTGCGGGCCAACGCGGTGATGGACCTCGCCGACGCGCTCGACGAGGAGCTGGCCCGCATGGAATGTTCCTCGCTCCTCGGCGATCTCGAGCTGCCGGTGCAGCGGGTGCTCGCGCAGATGGAGACCGCGGGCATCGCCGTCGACCTCGGCCAGCTCGGCGAGTTGCAGTCCGAGTTCGCCGACATGATCCGCGACGCAGCCGAAGCCGCGTACGCGGTGATCGGCAAGCAGATCAACCTCGGCTCGCCCAAGCAGCTGCAGGTCGTGCTCTTCGACGAGCTCGAGATGCCCAAGACCAAGCGGACCAAGACCGGCTACACCACCGACGCCGACGCGCTGCAGAGTCTTTTCGAAAAGACCGGGCACCCGTTCCTTCAGCATCTGCTGGCGCACCGCGACGCCACCCGGCTCAAGGTCACCGTCGACGGGTTGCTCAATTCGGTGGCCTCCGATGGGCGGATCCACACGACGTTCAACCAGACGATCGCCGCGACGGGCCGGTTGTCGTCGACGGAGCCGAACCTGCAGAACATCCCGATCCGCACCGACGCCGGCCGTCGCATCCGCGACGCGTTCGTGGTCGGCGCGGGCTACACCGAGCTGATGACGGCCGACTACAGCCAGATCGAGATGCGCATCATGGCGCACCTGTCGAGAGACGACGGCCTCATCGAGGCTTTCAACACCGGCGAGGACCTGCACTCCTTCGTCGCCTCCCGGGCGTTCGACGTGCCGATCAACGAGGTGACGGCCGACCTGCGACGCCGGGTCAAGGCGATGTCCTACGGGCTGGCCTACGGGTTGAGCGCCTACGGGCTGGCCGCCCAGCTGAAGATCTCCACCGAAGAGGCCAAGGTGCAGATGGAGCAGTACTTCGCGCGCTTCGGCGGGATCCGTGACTATCTGCGTGACGTGGTCGACCAGGCCCGAAAGGACGGTTACACCTCGACGGTGTTCGGGCGCAGGCGCTATCTGCCCGAACTCGACAGCAGCAACCGCAACGTGCGTGAGGCCGCCGAGCGCGCCGCGCTCAACGCACCGATCCAGGGCAGTGCCGCCGACATCATCAAGGTGGCGATGATCAACGTCGACGCCGCGTTGAAGGAGTCCAAGCTGCAGTCACGGATGCTGCTTCAGGTGCACGACGAACTGCTCTTCGAGGTGGCCGACGGCGAGCACGACGCCCTCGAGAAACTGGTGCGCGACAAGATGGGCGGCGCCTACCCGCTCGACGTACCGCTCGAGGTGTCTGTCGGCTACGGGCGCAGTTGGGACGCGGCGGCGCACTGACTCACCGGGCCCCGGGCGCGCGGTAACCGGCCAGCCACTGCAGCGTCGGTGCCGACGCGCGCGCGGCGTGCACCGCGTAGGCCTCCTCGGTCTGCATCGCGTAGATCCGCTCGTCGCCGAATCCGCGGTCGATGCGGTCGCGGACGAAGGCCAGTTCGACGACCTGAGCCGCGAACCTCTGCACGGTCTTGGCCGCCGGCTTCCCGCCCGCACGCCTCGCCTGGACGAGCGCTGCCTTCCTCGCGCGAATGGAAGACAGCCAGGTCGCCTCGTTGGCGCTGACCAGGCCCGCCTGCACCATGCCCGGCAGTTTGGCGGCCACGATGCGCTGCTCCCGCCGACGGCTCTGCACCGCGAGCACGATCGCCAGGGCGAAGATCGGCATCATCCACAGCACGTAGACCGCCAGGTACCACTCGAGGCCCAGCAGCGACGAGCCGTTCCACAGCCCGTGGACGACCACCGCCGCCGCGTAGCCCGCCGCGATGTAGATCAGCTTGGCCGCCTGGCTGCGGCGATTCAGCGCGAAGAACACCCCGATGGCGAAGAACGACGTGAACAGCGAGTGCGCGAACGGCGCCATGATCAACCGCAGTGCCGCGGTGAGCAGGGAATCGCCGACAGACTCGCCGCCCGCGATGTAGAGGACGTCCTCGAGCCACGCGAACCCGGCTCCCACCAAGCCCGCGTACACCAGACAGTCGGTCAGCGAATTGAGCTCGTGGCGGCGGTACCCCGTCATCATGAGCAGCAGGAACGCGCCCTTGGCCGCTTCTTCGACCACCGGCGCGGCCACCACGGTCGACACCCAGCCGACGGACTCGCTCCCAGCCGGCGCGATCAGGGCCTCGACATAGAGCCCGAGCAGCACCGACAGCACCACGGCGACCGACGTGCCCCACAGGAAGGCGAACACGAGCAGGCGCGGCGGCTCGGGCTCCCAGCGGTCCAGCCACACATAACACAGCACGACCACCACCATCGCCACGCTGGACAGCACGAACCCGATAGCGGCGCCGACCGGGTTCAGCGCGGTCAGGGCGATGAGGATGAGGCCCGCGACCGTGCCGAGCAGGATGAGGACGATCACCGGAACCCCGGCCGTGCGGACCTTGCGCTGGCACGGCGGTGCGATCGGAAACGACACCCGAGCAGGGTATCCGGGCCGGTGCGGCGCCGAACGCGCCCACAACCTCTGCTCGAACCGGCCGCGTCCCGCCACCGGTGGGAACCGGGTTTGTCCAGCATGTGCCCAGTCGAGTAACCTCGACAGGTACCTGTGTGTGGTTTGTTGACTCGTCCGCGGCAGGTATCACCGAAAATTCAAGTCCCAGTCCCTACGACCAAACCTGTCCGGAGCAACCCACCATATGCCAAGTCCCTCCGTCACCTCGCCGCAAGTAGCCGTCAACGACATCGGCTCGAGCGAGGACTTTCTCGCCGCCATCGACAAGACCATCAAGTACTTCAACGATGGCGACATCGTCGAGGGAACCATCGTCAAGGTTGACCGTGACGAGGTCCTGCTCGACATCGGTTACAAGACCGAAGGCGTCATCCCTTCCCGTGAGCTCTCCATCAAGCACGACGTCGACCCCAACGAGGTCGTCTCCGTGGGCGATGAGGTCGAAGCTCTGGTCCTCACCAAGGAGGACAAGGAAGGCCGCCTGATCCTGTCCAAGAAGCGCGCTCAGTACGAACGCGCCTGGGGCACCATCGAAGAGCTCAAGGAAAAGGACGAGGCCGTCAAGGGCACCGTCATCGAGGTCGTCAAGGGCGGCCTGATCCTCGACATCGGCCTGCGCGGCTTCCTGCCCGCATCGCTGGTCGAGATGCGTCGGGTCCGCGATCTACAGCCGTACATCGGCAAGGAGATCGAGGCCAAGATCATCGAGCTGGACAAGAACCGCAACAACGTGGTGCTCTCGCGTCGCGCCTGGCTGGAGCAGACCCAGTCCGAGGTGCGCAGCGAGTTCCTCAACCAGCTCACCAAGGGTGCCATCCGCAAGGGTGTCGTGTCCTCCATTGTCAACTTCGGCGCATTCGTCGATCTCGGCGGTGTGGACGGCCTGGTGCACGTCTCGGAGCTGTCCTGGAAGCACATCGACCACCCGTCCGAGGTCGTCAATGTCGGTGACGAGGTCACCGTCGAGGTCCTCGACGTAGACATGGATCGCGAGCGGGTGTCGTTGTCGCTCAAGGCGACTCAGGAAGACCCGTGGCGCCACTTCGCCCGTACCCACGCGATCGGCCAGATCGTGCCGGGCAAGGTCACCAAGCTGGTGCCGTTCGGCGCGTTCGTCCGCGTCGAGGAGGGCATCGAGGGCCTGGTGCACATCTCGGAACTCTCCGAGCGCCACGTCGAGGTTCCGGATCAGGTGGTCCAGGTCGGCGACGACGCCATGGTCAAGGTCATCGACATCGACCTGGAGCGGCGCCGCATCTCGCTGAGCCTCAAGCAGGCCAACGAGGACTACACCGAGGAGTTCGACCCGAGCAAGTACGGCATGGCCGACAGCTACGACGAGCAGGGCAACTACATCTTCCCGGAGGGCTTCGACTCCGAGACCAACGAGTGGCTCGAGGGTTTCGAGAAGCAGCGTGAGGAGTGGGAGTCGCGCTACGCCGAGGCCGAGCGCCGGCACAAGATGCACACCGCGCAGATGGAGAAGTTCGCCGCAGCCGATGCGGAAGCAGCAGCGGCCCCCTCCTCGGCCAACGGCGCGACCCGCGGTGAGGAGCAGTCCACCGGCGGTTCGCTGGCCAGTGACGCCCAGCTCGCCGCGCTGCGGGAGAAGCTCGCAGGCAACGCCTGATCAGTTCGGAACGGACGCCCCGGCTCGCCAGAGTCGGGGCGTCCGTCGTCCGGCGACCCTGACAGACTGGTGCGGTGCTGCGCATAGGGTTGTCCGGCGGGATCGGCGCCGGGAAATCGACGGTGTCCTCGACGTTCGGCGAGCTCGGCGGCATCGTCGTCGACGGTGACGTGATCGCCCGGGAGGTCGTCGAGCCGGGCACCGAGGGACTCGCCAAGCTCGTCGAAGCCTTTGGCGAGGACATCCTGCACGACGACGGCGCACTGAACCGGCCTGCCCTGGCGGCGATCGCCTTCAGCAACGACGACTCACGCAAGACCCTCAACGGCATCGTGCATCCGTTGGTGGCACACCGCCGCTCCGAGCTGATCGCGGCGGCCGACGACGACGCCGTCATCGTCGAGGACATCCCGCTGCTGGTGGAGTCCGGCATGGCGCCGATGTTCCCGTTGGTGGTGATCGTGCATGCCGACGAGGAGCTACGGGTCAAGCGGCTGATCGAGCACCGCGGCTTCAGCGACCAGGACGCGCGCGCCCGCATCGCCGCGCAGGCCACCGAGGAGCAGCGCCGGGCGGTCGCCGACGTGTGGCTGGACAACAACGGCGGCCAGGGCGAGCTGGTGGAGGCGGCCCGGGCGCTGTGGTACGAGCGGATCCTGCCGTTCGCACACAACCTGCGTACCGGAACGCCCGCTCGAGCCGAGCCGGTCCTGGTGCCCTACGACCCGACGTGGCCGGATCAGGCACGGCGCATCCTCACGCGGTTGACCACCGCGTGCGGGCACCGCGCCGTCCGCATCGACCACATCGGGTCCACAGCGGTCGCCGGGATGGATGCCAAGGACGTCATCGACATCCAGGTGACGGTCGCCTCGCTGCAAGTCGCCGACGAGTTGCGCGAGGCGTTGGCGGCCGCGGGGTACGTGCCCACGCCGACCACCACCGATGTCGCCAAGCCGCATGCCCGCAGCACGGCCGTTCGCTTCGACGACACGAACGATCCGGGGTTGTGGCACAAGCGGGTTCACTGCTCGGCCGACCCGGTCCGGCCCACCAACGTCCATCTGCGCGTCGAGGGCTGGCCCGGTCAGCAGTTCGCGCTGCTGTTCGTCGACTGGATCCGCGCCAATCCCGGTGTGCAGGCCGACTACCTCGGATTGAAACGCCGGGTCGCCGGCCAGGGCCATGCGACGGCGGACAGCTACGCCGACGGCAAGGAACCCTGGTTTCTCGATGCGTACCGGCGCGCGTGGGAGTGGGCCGACACCACCGGTTGGCGGCCGTAGCCGTCAGGCGGGTGGAACAACGGCCGGGTCGGCCGCCGGCGCCGCGACCGGCTCCGGCGCTGTGGCTGCCGGATCCACGGGCGGCGGCACCGCGGCGTCGGTGTTCAACGTGGCGCCGCACTGCAAGGTGCCGTAGCGCGGGTCGTCCTTGGGGCGCAGCAGACGCGGCGCGATGAACTGGTCGGCTTTAGCCACGACCTGGTCGTCGACCAGGATCTCGCAGTGCAGGTTCGATCCGTACGGCCAGTCGATCGAGACCTCAATGCCCGCGAGCGTCGGGTCGTCGAGAACCGTGTTGACCTCGAACGTCCGCCCCGGCAGCAGGGTGGGCTGCTCGCTGTTGACGTTGGTGTCGTCGATCTTGTAGGCCACGACGGCGCCACGGGATGTCCCGTCCGCCCGCGCCCGGTAGATCACGTTGTGCAGGACGTCGGGGGCGGGCGCGGCCTGCTCTTCGGTGGTCGGCGCGGTCACCGGCTCGGCCGTCGCCGACGCCGGGAGCAGCTGCGAACCCGTGAGCACGGCCGTCAGGGTCGCGGCCGCCCACCATCGGTGCTGGCTAGGGCTCATGGAACGAGAGCGTACCGCCAGCGCATCGGGCCTCAAATTCACAGGGGTTGCCATCTCCATCAAGATCGGCCGGAGGGGTCCGCACGTTACCGTGCACCGCGCCAGGTGAGGGCCATTCCGTGGCCCGCCGCCCAGCCGTTCAGGTCGTAGTCGTGCCTGGCCAGCCCGTCGATTGCGGATACCGCAGTCTGCATCGCCGCTTCACCGGTCTCCGGTGTGAGCAGACCGTGGCGGACGGCCGTCAGCAACTCGTCCACGTCGGTGAGCTCGACGCCGACGCCGGTGCGCACCACCAGGTCGAGGTAATGGTCCTCGGAGTGCCATGCCGTCGGTCCCGGCGTGTATCGACCCACGTCGAGGTAGTAGTCCTGGTCTCGCTCGTGGCCGGGATTGAAGTGGAACACCGTCGCGCGCAGCCGCAGCGAAGGCAGCAGCCACGATTCGAGGTAGTGGAACTGTGCCCGGCCCGGGGTGGGTCGGGCCATGTAGAGCCCCCACGGCTGCTCGGAATAGACGTCGACGGCCCGCACGATGCCCTTCGGATCGGTGTTGGTGCGGGTGGTCAGGTCGAACGTCTCGTGCTTGGGAGGGTGGATGGCGCCAAGGATAGTCGTGCGGGCCGCTCGGACGGGGAATGAAGTTGTCGGTGGGCACGCTTAACCTGGTGCATTATGGCTTTCGCTACTGAACACCCGGTCCTCGCGCACTCGGAGTACCGCCCCGTCGACTCCGTCGTGCGTACCGGCGGCCGATTCGAGGTCGTCAGCCCGTACGCGCCAGCAGGCGACCAGCCCGCGGCCATCGATGCCCTCGAGCGGCGCATCAGGGCGGGGGAGCACGACGTGGTGCTGCTTGGCGCCACCGGTACCGGTAAGTCGGCGACGACGGCGTGGCTCATCGAACGGGTGCAGCGGCCCACCCTGGTGATGGAGCCGAACAAGACCCTCGCCGCGCAGATGGCGAACGAACTGCGGGAGATGTTGCCGCACAACGCCGTCGAGTACTTCGTCTCCTACTACGACTACTACCAGCCCGAGGCGTACATCGCCCAAACCGACACCTACATCGAGAAGGACAGTTCGATCAACGACGACGTGGAGCGGCTCCGGCACTCCGCGACGTCGAGCCTCCTGTCGCGCCGCGACGTCGTCGTGGTGGCGTCGGTGTCGTGCATCTACGGTCTGGGCACGCCGCAGTCGTACCTCGACCGCAGCGTCGAACTCAAGGTGGGCGACGAGGTGCCCCGCGATGCGCTCCTGCGGCTGCTCGTCGACGTTCAGTACACCCGCAACGACCTGGCGTTCACCAGAGGTTCGTTTCGGGTGCGCGGTGACACGGTCGAGATCATCCCGTCCTACGAGGAGCTGGCCGTGCGGATCGAGTTCTTCGGCGACGAGATCGAGGAGCTGTACTACCTGCACCCGCTGACCGGCGACGTGGTGCGCAAGGTGGACTCGCTGCGGATCTTCCCTGCGACGCACTATGTCGCCGGCCCGGAGCGCATGGCGCACGCGATCTCGACCATCGAGCAGGAACTCGAGGAGCGGCTGGCCGAGCTCGAGGGCCAGGGCAAGCTGCTGGAGGCACAGCGGCTGCGCATGCGAACCAACTACGACATCGAGATGATGCGGCAGGTGGGGTTCTGCTCGGGCATCGAGAACTACTCACGTCACATCGACGGCCGCGGTCCTGGGACCGCGCCGGCAACGTTGATCGACTACTTTCCCGAGGACTTCCTGCTCGTCATCGACGAGTCGCATGTCACGGTGCCCCAGATCGGCGGGATGTACGAAGGCGACATGTCGCGCAAGCGCAATTTGGTCGACTTCGGCTTCCGCCTGCCGTCGGCGGTCGACAACCGGCCGCTGACGTGGGAGGAGTTCGCCAACCGGATCGGGCAGACGGTGTATCTGTCCGCGACGCCGGGCCCCTACGAGCTCAGCCAGTCCGGCGGTGAGTTCGTCGAGCAGGTCATCCGCCCGACCGGCCTGGTGGACCCCAAGGTCGTGGTCAAGCAGACAAAGGGCCAGATCGACGACCTGATCGGCGAGATCCGCAAGCGCACCGAGCGCGACGAGCGCGTCCTGGTCACCACGCTGACGAAGAAGATGGCCGAGGACCTCACCGACTACCTGTTGGAGATGGGCATCCGGGTGCGCTACCTGCACTCCGAGGTCGACACGCTGCGCCGCGTGGAGTTGCTGCGGCAACTGCGGCTCGGCGAGTACGACGTGTTGGTCGGTATCAACCTGCTGCGTGAGGGTCTGGACCTGCCCGAGGTGTCACTGGTGGCGATCCTCGACGCCGACAAGGAAGGCTTCCTGCGGTCTACCCGAAGCCTGATCCAGACGATCGGCCGTGCGGCACGCAACGTGTCGGGCGAGGTGCACATGTACGCCGACAACATCACCGAGTCGATGCGGGAAGCCATCGACGAGACCGAGCGGCGCCGCGCCAAGCAGATCGCCTACAACGAGGCCAACGGCATCGACCCGAAACCGTTGCGCAAGAAGATCGCCGACATCCTCGACCAGGTGTACCGCGAGGCCGACGATGTCGAGGTCGGCGGGTCGGGCCGCAACGCATCACGCGGCCGTCGCGCACAGGGCGAACCCGGCCGCGCCGTCAGCGCCGGAATCATCGAGGGCCGCGACACCTCCAACATGCCCCGCGCCGAACTGGCCGACCTCATCAGGGATCTCACAGAGCAGATGATGACCGCGGCGCGGGATCTGCAGTTCGAACTGGCGGCCCGGATCCGCGACGAGATCGCCGACCTGAAGAAGGAATTGCGCGGTATGGACGCCGCCGGTTTGAAGTGATGTCCACGCGCCGCTTGACCTCAACAGTGGTTGAGCTCTTAGCGTGATCGGGTGACCGAAACCGCGGGGATCACCACGGGCACCTGGCGTGAGTTGTTGGGTCGCGGCAACCTCGGCGCCTCGACCGTCCTTGCGGGCGGGGTGGCGCTGTACGCGACGAACGAGTTCCTGACGATCAGCCTGCTGCCCAATGCCGTCGCCGACATCGGCGGGCAGCGGCTGTACGCCTGGGTGACGACGGTGTACCTCGTCGCATCGGTGGTGGCGGCCACGACCGTGCACTCGACGCTGATACGGTTCGGCCCGCGAGGGGCATATTCGTTGAGCCTCAGCGTGTTCGGCGCGGGCAGCGTGGTGTGCACCGCGGCACCAACCATGGAGGCGTTGCTGGTCGGCCGCATCGTGCAGGGCCTCGGCGGCGGACTGCTCGCCGGATTGGGCTATGCGGTGATCAATACCGCGCTGCCGAACCGGCTGTGGACCAAGGCGTCGGCGCTCGTCTCCGCGATGTGGGGCGTCGGCACGCTCATCGGCCCGGCCGGCGGCGGTCTTTTCGCCCAATTCGCCTCGTGGCGTTGGGCGTTCGCCATGTTGATGATCCTGACCGTGGCCGTCGCGGTGCTGGTGCCCGTCGCCTTGCCCGCACGCCGGGATACCGAGCTCGACCTGCGGCGGGTGCCGATTCCGGTGTGGCCTCTGGTGCTGCTGGGGGCGGCGGCGCTGGCGGTGAGTGTGGCGGGGTTGCCGCGCCAGGTGTGGGCCACCGCGGCGCTACTGATCCTGGGCGCGCTGCTGGTGGGTGTGTTCCTGTTCGTCGACCGAAGGCTGCCCGCCGCGGTGTTGCCGCCGAGCACCTTCGGGCCCGGCCCGCTGAAGTGGATCTACCTGTCGCTGGGCGTACTGATGGCCGCGACCATGGCCGACATGTACGTGCCGTTGTTCGGGCAGCGGTTGGCGGGCCTGACCCCCGTCGCGGCGGGGTTCCTCGCCGCGGGGTTGGCCATCGGCTGGACCGTCGGCGAGATCAGCAGCGCCTCGATGAACGACGATCGGGCGATCCGGCGCACGGTCGCCGTTGCACCCGCGGTGATGGCCGTCGGGCTGGGGCTGGCCGCCGTCACGTTCCGCGACGCTGTGCCTTTCGGCCTGATCGCGGTGTGGGCGGTCGCGCTGCTGGTCACCGGCGCCGGCGTCGGTATCGCGTGGCCGCATCTGTCGGCATGGGCGATGCGTCGGGTGGACGACCCGGCGGAAGGGCCCGCGGCCGCCGCCGCGATCAACACGGTCCAACTGATCAGCGGCGCGTTCGGCGCCGGGCTGGCCGGAGTCGCGGTGAACATGACGGAGAACGGCACCGCGACACCCGCGCGCTGGCTGTTCGGGGCGTTCGCGGTCCTGGCCGCTCTCGGGGTGGTCGCCTCGACGCGCAGCGGACGCCGTTGCGCGGTGGCGATCGACGCTCGCTAATCCGGGTCGGCGTCTTCGTCGAGCTGGCGGATCGACGTGACGCCGTCGATCGCGGCGAGCACGGTCGGTGCGGTCATGATCCCGCGGCCGGCGAGCGTCAGCATCACGCCTGACTCACCGGGAGCCGCACCGAGCGGTTCACCAGGGGAGTCTGCTGCAAGGTCGGTCAGCAGCCATTCCCGACGTTCGCAGGCCTGCAGCAGCCGGCTCATCACCGCGGCGCCCTCGCGGTAGGTGATGTGCATGCGAATCGATCCGCTCAGGCGCGCGGTCAGCCTCCGCGCGAGCGGCATGAAGCCGAGGATGATCAGGAAATGCATGGCAGTGACCGTGGCCGCGAGCAACAGCAACCCGGCACCGGCCGCCATCCCGATCGCCGCCGACTCCCACACGGCGGCCGCCGTCGTCAGTCCGTGCACCGAACCGCGCCTGAAGATGATGATGCCGGCGCCGAGAAAGCCGATACCGGAGACGATCTGCGCCGCCACTCGGGACGGGTCCACGACCACCAGGTTGTCCTGCAACACGTCGGTGAACCCGTACTTGCTGACCAGCAGGATGAGAGCGGCCGCCGTGCCCACGATGGTCTGGGTGCGCAGTCCCGCACTCTTGCCCTGGATCTCGCGCTCCAGGCCGATGAGCGCGGTCAGGCCGAAGGCGACGAACAGCTCGACGATTTGACGCGCGCCTTGTCCCGGGCCCGCGAAGAAAGGCGGCCCTGGAACGTTGGCGGCCAACCAGAGCTCCATGTGGACAAGTAAACAGCCGCCGTCGCCCTGATCACCCTCGGCGCGCCGCGAATTGCGAATTTGCGGTGCACCTCGGCCTCATGATGCCGCAACGCCGTTGCTCCTCGGCCGGCGCAGCGCATCGAGGATCTCACGGTAGTGCCGGTGGGCCACGAAGTGCCCACCGGCACGAACGTGCAATGCGGCGTGTGGAATACGTGCGGCGAGCTGCTCGGGCCAGGTCTTGTCCACCAGTTCATCCTGTAAGCCCATCCAGACGTCGACATGCACCTTCAGGTCCTCAAGCGCGAAGCCCCACGGCCGCATCCATGCCCGATACTCCTCGGCGGCACCGTGCGGCTGACGGAAAGCTTCGTGCGACATCTGTGAAAAAGCGGTGAAACCTTCGTCACGGATCACCGCGGCGTCCGCCGGTCCGAGCGCCCGCGCTGCGAGGCGGCCGTAGAGCGTCGGCGCCGCACCCGCTAACGCTCCCATCGCCCGGAAGCACTGTCGTGCCAGCCACGGCGACCGTTGCGAGATACGGGTCAAGTGGCGGTCCATGGACGGAAGCTGTTGAAAGACACCAGGTTCGGTTAGCGGCAGCACGCCCGCGACGATCGCCACCCGATTCACGCGGTCAACCAATGCGTGTCCGACCGCCGCGGCATATTGCCCGCCCATCGACCAGCCCATGACCGAGAAGCGGTCGACATCGAGGCTGTCGAGCAGTTCTGCCACATCGCGTGCCCAGTCCAGCACGGTGCGTCCTGGCTGAGGGCACGAGAGCCCGACTCCCGGCCTGTCCGGCGAGATCAGCCGGACGCCGAGGTCGGTAGCTACGGAATCGGCTGCGGCGACATCCAGGCGGCAGGCGAGCCCGCCGTGTGCGTTGATGACCGGGTAGCCGTCAGGCGAACCGTATTGGGCATACGCGGTGAGCCGTCCATCCCGCAGTCGGACCGCGTGGTCGACACCAACAGCCATCTGGCGATCATGTCCTACCCGCACGGACGCCGTCGGCGAACCGCAGATCCGAGACCAGAGCGTCGAAAGCCTTCTGCCGGTCCTCCGAGCGACCGCGCAGCACCGATGACGGGTGGACGGTGACGACCACCTCGGGGGCGACTTCGATCTCACCGACGGCGGGCAGCCGGAGCACCTCTCCGCGATGGGCAGTGAGTCGAAAGTCACTGCCCAGCAACGACTTCGCCGCTGTCGCGCCCATCAGAACCAGGATCTCGGGCCGCACCGCCTCCAACTCCGCAAGCAGCCAGGGGCGGCACGCCACCACCTCGGTGCGGCCGGGAGTCTTGTGGATGCGGCGCTTACCGCGTTCGGGCAAGGTGAACTTGAAGTGCTTGACCGCGTTGGTCACATAGACCTGGTCCCGCTCGATTCCGGCCTGCACCAGCGCCTTGTCGAGGAGCCTGCCCGCCGGTCCGACGAACGGCGCCCCCACCTTGTCCTCCTGATCGCCCGGTTGTTCGCCGACGAGCATCATCCTGGCTGTCGGCGACCCACCGCCGAAGACGGTCTGCGTGGCGTCCAAATAAAGGTCGCAGCCCTTGCACCCATGCGCGGCGTCGGCGAGTTCGTCGAGGACACGGGTGTCCGGGACGAAGTCCGCAGCGGTGTGCGCCGGCCGTGAGGACATGGATTGCGGTTACCCGCTTGGGGCTCTGTGAATCCGCCGCCTCGACCGCTAATTTGCACCACCGATGATTGCTCGGCGCGAACGGTCGACTTGCCTTAAGAGGCAGCAGATCTGCCGTCGCCGTGCAGGTTGCGTCGGCGTGCCCGACCTCCCGCACAACGCTGGTTGTAGGCGACGTCACGTAAGCCGGTGCGAGGTGATGTTGCCTGCCAAGTACGACGAAATAGCAGGCAAACGCCACTCGACGGGATACTGTTCCGGGTGGCGTTGGAATCGACCCTGGGAGGACATGGATGAGCGCCTATCAGACCGTCTTGGTCGGCACGGACGGATCGGACTCGTCGCTGCGCGCGGTGGAGAAGGCTGGTCAGATCGCCGGGACCGACGCCAAGCTGGTCATCGCGACGGCGTACTTCCCCCAGGCCGAGGACCAGCGGGCCGCCGACGTCCTCAAGGACGAGGGGTACAAAATGTCCGGCAACGCGCCGATCTACGCGATCCTGCGCGAGGCCAAGGAGCGCGCCCACAAGGTCGGTGCCCAGAACGTCGAGGAGAAAGCAGTCGTCGGCGCGCCCGTCGACGCCCTGGTGGAGCTGGCCGAGGAGATTAAGGCCGATCTGCTGGTGGTCGGCAACGTCGGGCTGTCCACCATCGCCGGCCGGTTGCTCGGCTCGGTACCTGCGAACGTCGCGCGCCGGTCCAAGACCGATGTGCTGATCGTGCACACCACGCCGTAGTCAGCACCAGCGCCAGCCCGACAACCCAGTCGCCCCACCGTAGATAGCCGGTGGGGCGTGCGGCGAGTGGGACGTCCACCACCGCGACACCGCGCTCGGACGCGGGTAACCAGGCCAGGCGGCGCCCCGTGGCGTCGAACGCCGAGCTGACCCCGGACAGCCCCGCGTGCACCGCGGGATGGCCCACCTCCGCCGCATGGACCGCAGCCATGCTCGCCAACTGCGGCTGCGCCCAGCTGCCCTGGTACGACGATGTCGCGCTCTGATAGGCGATGAGATCCGCACCGAGTTCGACCGCCTTGCGCGCGAGGTCCGAGAACAACGTCTCGAAGCTGATCAGGGGTCCCACCCCGACGCCGCCGGTGCGCAGCACCACCGGCCCGTCGCCCTGGCGGCGGTCCTCACCGGCGGCCGCCGTGCCCTCGGTGACCCGACCCAACACGGACCGCAGTGGCACGTATTCGCCGAAGGGCACGAGCCGTGTCTTGGCATACGACCCGAGCACACCCCCGGGGCCGATGAGCACCGACGACTTGTAGATGCCACCCGACGCGGTGCGGGCATCGACATTGACCAGTAGATCGGCGCCGACCAACCGAGACAGACGAGCCAGCCGCGCAGCGACGTCGGGCCGCTGGGCGAGGTCCACCCCGACACTGCTCTCACCCCAGACGACGAGATCCACCGATTGACCGGCCAGGCCGGCGGTGAGAGCCTCGCTCGCGGCCTGACGCGGTGTCGCGTCCTCGATGTCCCCGGGTTGGACCAGCGCCACCCGCATCGTCGGGGCGGGCTCGGGCGCCGGAGCCAGCCAGAACCACGCCGGTCCGATCGCCGCCAGCGCAACCGGTAGTGCGATCGCCCGAGACGTGCGCAGGAGGATCGCGCCGACAACGGCGGTGTTCACGGCGACCACGAGAAAGCTGACGAGCCACACCCCACCCAGCGAGGCCGGCGCCAACGTCGCCGGCTGGTTCCACTGCGACGCTCCGAGCACGGCCCAGGCGCCACCGAGGCGGTGCCACGAGCGCACCGCCTCCGCGAGGATCCACATCGAGGGCAGGACCGCCACCGCGGTGAGCAGTCCGTGGCCGGTGAGCGCACCGGTGAGCAACCGATGAGCGGCCCATCCCCATGGCAACCACAACGCGCCGATGGCGACGGCCAGCACGAGAAGAAGAGGGCCCGCGACGGGCCACAGCCAGTACTGGGTGACGCCGACGAAGGCGGCCATCGCCAGCCACGCACGCACGGCACCCCGCCCTGCCGTGGGTGCAGCGCGGACGACGAAGAGCAGCGGAATCAGACCCACCCAGGCGATCCACCACCACGACGGCGCGGGAAACGCGAGGGCGGGTAGCGCGCCGGCGAGCACCGCCGACGCGTAGCCCCGCAGTGCGGTCAGGTGGCCGACGCTTTGGCGATGCTCGCGATCGCCTGGTCCAGCGTGGCGTTGAACTCCTCGTCGCTCTGCTGAGCGGTCAACCCCTCGGTCAGCGCGCGGGAGAAGCTGGCGACCACACCGGTGTTGCGCGAGAGCTTCTCGTTGGCCTCGTCGCGGCTGTATCCGCCGGAGAGGGCCACCAAACGCAGCACCTTCGGGTGCTCGACGAGCTCTTTGTAGAGGTTGTCGGTGTCGGGCAGCGTCAGCTTGAGCATGACCTTCTGGTCGTCGCCCAGCTTGTCGAGGCCGGCGAGCAGGGCGGCCTTCAGTTGATCCTCTGCCTCGGCCTTCTTGGGGCTCTTGATGTCGACCTCGGGCTCGATGATCGGCACCAGACCCTTGGCCAGTACCTGCTGCGCGACCTCGAACTGTTGGTCCACCACGGCCTGCAGGCCGGCGCCGGGGAGCTTGATGACGGAGCGTTCCTTGGTGCCGAAGACGCCGTTGGCGACGGCGCGGTCCAGCAGATCGTCGAGGCCGGGCATCGGCTTCATCGTCTGGGCACCGTCCTTCTCCTCGGCCAGGCCCTTGTCGATCTTGAGGAACGGCACGATGTTCTTGACGTTCCACAGATAGTCGGCGGTCGGACGGCCCTCGATCTCGCGGTCCATCGTCATCTCGAACAGGATCGCGCCCATGATGCGATCCCCGTCGAAGGCCGGGCTGGTGATGATGCGGGTCCGCATCTCGTGTACCAGGTCGAACATCTGGTCGTCACCGGAGTAGGCGTCCTCGGCGATGCCGTAGAGCTTGAGCGCCTTCGGGGTGCTGCCGCCGCTCTGGTCGAGCGCCGCGATGAACCCGGCGCCGCCTTGCGCCTTCTTAAACTGGTCCTCATTCATCCTTTGTCTCCTCACCGACTACCGCGACCAGATTAAGCCAGCCTGGTCATGGCGGCTCCGCCGCCTACCACCAGTACCCAGTGGTCACCGCAGGATCCGGTCGAACTGCGGGATCGGGTGGACGCCGTGCAAGTCCCGGTACGACGGTGGCCGGCGATCGCCGTCGTCTCTGATGCCGTACTCGACCGCCAGTTCGGCACCGATGAACGTCTGACCGCTCTTGTTCAGCCGCTGCGGATCGTGGAACAGCGCCCAGATGAGGTGGCCCGTCAATTCCGGGGTCTCGGCTATCTCGATCAGTCCGCCGAACTTCTCCGGAGTGGTGGCGATCATGGCGGCGAGCCGTTCGGTCAGCAGGATTCCCATCCAGATGGAGACGGCCGCGACGCCGTGCTCACGGAAGTCGACCGCCATGTCGGCGGCCATCTTGTCCATGCCCGCCTTATGGACGCCGTAGGACGGACCGAACACGTAGTGGGCGGCGCCCGGCGCCGAGGTGAACACGACCAGCCCGTTGCGCTGCGGCACCATCAGCGGGGCCGCGTACACCGTGGCGACGTACGCGCTGCGCACACCGACATCCACAATGTCGATCACATCGATCGACTTCTCCCAGAACGGTTTACGCGCCATCATCTCGTCGCGGATGAGGGCCGCGTTGTTCACCAGAATGTCCACCCGGCCTTGCTCACGCGCTATCCGGTCGAACAGCGCCTTCGTCTGGTCGTCGTCGGAGTGGTCGGCCACGACCGCGATGCCGGTGCCGCCGGCCGCCGTGACCTCTTGGGCGGCCTTGTAGACGGTGCCGCCATGCGGCGACTGGTCCGCGCGTTCGGTGCGCCCGGTGACGTAGACGGTGCACCCGTGACCGCCGAGTGCGCGCGCGATGCCCAGGCCGGCGCCACGACTGGCACCGGTGACGACCGCGACCGGCCCGTCTACCAACCCCGTTCTTTCCACTCGCCGAGGTGCGGGCGCTCGGCGCCGAGCGCGGTGTCATCGCCGTGGCCTGGGTAGACGACCGTCGAGTCGCCGTAGACGTCGAACACCCGGGTGCTCACGTCACCGAGCAGGCGCTCGAAGTCACCGTCCTGCCACGTCTTGCCCACACCGCCGGGGAACACCGTAGGCTCTAACATGTGAATACGTCTCCGGGGGAAAGGGTCGCGCTCTATGCGCGCATAAGCCAGGACACCACAGGTCAGGCGGTCGGCGTGGCCGATCAGCTGGAACACGCCCGTACGTTCGCATCCGCACGCGGTTACCGGATCGCCGCGGAACATGCCGACAACGACATATCGGCATTCCGTGGCGCCAACCGACCCGCCTATCAGAAGGTGCTCCGACTCGCCCGCGAGCACAAGATCGACCGCGTGATCGTCTATCACCTGACCCGGATGACCCGTAACCGTCGTGAACGCGCTGAGTTCATCGACGCGTTCCACTCATGCAAGGTCAACGTGTCCGAGGCGCAGGGCGGCGACTACGACCTGTCAACTGCTGCGGGCCGGACGTGGGTCGACATTCAAGGCGCGTTGGCGACGTGGGAGTCGGAGATTAAGTCCGAGCGCGTCACCGCCGCCGCGGTCCGGCGCGCGCGGTCAGGCCGGCCGTCCGGCGATCTTGGCTATGGGTGGGTGAAGCACGGCAGCGGATCGGCCGCGACCTGGACCGAGCATCCGCAGGAGTCCGACGTGGTGCGCGAGGTCGTCGACCGTCTGCTGGCGGGCGAGTCGCTACGTGGCATCACCGATCGGTTGAACGATCTTGGCGTGCCGGCGCCGAAGTCGTCGCGATGGGGAAAGACGTCGGTGAAGAAACTCGCTTTGCGCGAGTCCAACGTCGCGCAGCGGATCCACCATCGCGGCCAGCCCGACGAGGAACGTTTCGACGGGTGCTGGCCCGCGCTGGTCGACCGCGCCAAGCATGAGAAGGTCGTCGCGCTGCTTGCCGATCCCGGCCGGCAGTCGAACGGGACGACGCGGCCTGGTGCGCGCCGGCATCTGCTGTCGTGGGGGATCGGGGAGTGCGGCGTCTGCGGCGAGAAGCTACGAGCCGTCACCAAACGGGGACCGCACGGACGACCGCTCGACCTGTACGTGTGCGACGGAAAGGGCTGCGTCGGCCGCTCCGAGCCCGCCGTGGACAATTTGGTCAAAGGCGTTGTGATCGGCCGCATGTCGATGCCCGACGCGCTCGACTTTCTACTCGGCGACGACGCCGAAGCACGGCGCTGCTCGCACCGTATCGACGAACTCAACCGGCGACTGGCCGACGCCGCCGACGCGTTCGCCGAGGGCGCCATCACCGCCGAGCAGTTGCGTCGCATTACCGCGCGTCTGCAACCCGAGCTTGACCAGGCGGAGCAGCGTCGCGCCGCGTCGGTGGTATCGCTTGACCTCGACGCTCTGCGACCGTTGGCAGGACCGCAGGCCAGTCAAAGGTGGGACGACATGACAGTGGCTCAGCGCCGCGCGGTGCTGGGCGCACTCGGGCTGCGAGTCGTTATCGACCGCACACGCCCCGGCCCCGGCTTCGACCCCGAAAGTGTCAGGTTCGAGTGGGCGTCGCGCAGGCAGGAACGATGACAGGCGATGGCGGCGTCCGAGTCGCCCTGCTGACCGTGGTGTGCAAGGACGACCACACCGACGAACAGCCGGCTTGCTACTGGACATTCATTCGACAAATGGGCCGGTTGGGCGCTGTGTGGGTCGAGTCCAGCCGTGAGGGCGCACTGGTAGAGCTCGTCGACGGCGAGCCGCACCACCGCGACATGCGTCCGAAAGTAGTCAAGATTCTTGACCGTGATGGGAACCACCGGCACGGACTGAGCGCCACCGCTGGAAGGGGCTACCGGCGCCACTTCGACATCAGGTGCCATCAATGCGGATTCGCGCTGCCGCCGTCGCCAGCGCAACGGGTCGAGCCCATATTCGACCGAATCGCAGCTACGCCCAACGCTTTGCCGCCATCGCCGGAATCCGGCGCGCCGGAAATCAGCTTGCGAGTGCTCGCTGCTATGGTGAAGTCGTAGCACGGGCCCGCAAGGGTCGGGTGGTCTGCCAGAGCCTCTCGCGGAGGGAAATCCCTCACGCGAATAAGAGGTTCCAATGGCCCTCTCGAAGGCCGCGGCGCATCACCGAGCCAAGATCGGCGCCCTGAGCCGATCCCGGCCCGACGATGACGTCGATCTGATCGAAGCCAAGCGCGGATTCAAAGAAGCGCAGGCAGCCGACTACATCGAACGGGTGCTCTCAACGGCGCCGCCACTCACTGATGAGCAGCGGATGCGGCTCGCCGAACTGTTCCGGCCGTCCACCGCCACGAAGCCCAGCGGTGTCGCGTGAATCGGCCACCCGATACGCCCACTGTCCATGTCGCGCCCAATGCGTCGCGGCCGGGGCGGGTCTCGCTTGCTATCGGCTCAGGTACCGATCCGTTCTCGGTGACCGGCCAGTTCGCGATCGAACTGGCCGGCCGACTACTCGACGCCGCCACCGCCGCCCGCGACGCGGAGACCCACCCTCAGGACGCGTGATGGTGACTGAGCAGCTGGCGTTCTGGGGTATGCCGCGGCGGCGCCGTCGACCGGGCCGGCCGTCGCGGCGCGATCGGCTCGACCGGGCGCTCGACACGATGCACACCTACGCGGCGGTGTCCGCTGGCTCCGACCCGACCAACGCGCGTTCCGATCCGTCGATGCTGTGGATTCTGATGAGCGACGACGACTGGAAGGATCCCTGGCTCAACAACGTCGGAATGGCCGCGCTTGGCCTGTATTGGAAGGCGCTTTCGTGGGCGAACGACCAGACCCGCGGCCGCGATTTCCTCGCCGCCGAATCCGTGCTCGGCGACTTGGAGTCCTGGTTCATCCCGGAGCGGGAAGTACGCGGCTGGAAGGCGACTCGCGAAGCGAAACAGTTGGTTGAAGCGGGCATCTGGGTGGCGATGCAGGGCGGTTACCGATACCTCTACCTGCGCGATGAGAACAAGCCGAAGACGGTCTTCGAGAAGCGTTCGAGGGAGACAAGCCGCAAGCGTAGACAGCGGGCTCTCAAACCCCCCGACGATGCCGCCGGCGGGTGGTGAATGTGTTTGCTGGAAAGTGCTTGTCCCAGTGGGACTCCGGGTGGGACAGACCTATGGCTGTGTTCAACCTTGCTACACGCGCGCCCGCCGTGAACTGCGGCGATACTTCAATGTCCCACCGGGACATATGGGTACGTCTCGAACCATCGCAAGCTTGTGTCAGCGATGAGTTTGCAGACGTAACCGCTGCCGCGCTCCCAGCGCGACCGTCGAGCCCCGAAAACAGGCTGCGGCGGGGGCTCCGCCCCCTTGCCACTGATCTGCTTTCTGGTCTCTTGCCGCTGCCTGTCTGCCGCCAAGCGCGCCCCACCACTCGACGCCGGCAGCGTCCCGATCGACAGCAACACGGCAGCGTCGAACAACGGCAAGCGAACAGCAGCGTTTACGTGGCAACCGAGCGAAGCGAGGGCGGCAGCCTGTCGTTGCGTTTCTCGGGTACGGCACCAGCGCGCGCGCGAGCACGCGATCGGGTTGTCCGATGAGCCGTCGGAGCGCCATTGAGCAGAGCGTCCGCGCCGAGCGGGTTGCCGCGATCCGCGCCTGTCGTCGCTGCGACCCGAACGGCTGGCGGCTCGGCCCGGACCACACACCCGTCGACCCGGCGCGCCGCTGCGACCACTGCGCGCCGGCCACACCGCCCGCAGTTCGAGACATCACCGAGCCGATCTACCAAATCGACGACACCGAGGAGTAAACCCACATGCCCGATTGGCGGACCATGAGCGCGCTACTCGCCGGCGTTCCCGACCTTCCCGGCGCCCGATGCAAAGGCAAGGCGGACCTGTACGAGAGGACCGTTGCCGTGCAGCGCGCCGACGGCGAACCCACCAGAGACGAACTCGACACGGCCAGAGCGGCCGCTCTGGCGCTGTGCGCGGAGTGCCCCAGCCTGGTGCCGTGTCGCGCCTATGTGGACGGCCTGCGGCCCTCTCAGCGACCGCACGGTGTCATCGCCGGACGAGTGGTCACGTCGACCGGGCGCGTGAACCAATGACACCGCGCCCCGTTCGCGCCGACGACGCGCTCAAATACGCGGCGGCGATCCTCAGATCATGGACAACCGACGACGACGGCGCCGTCCCGCCGCCGGTGAACAACGTTGCAGACCTGGCCGCGCTGTTCGGTGACACCGGCCGGTACTCCGACGGGCGTCGCATCGAATCGACAGCCGACATTACGCCGGCCGGTACCGGCACCGTCAGCCACATTTGGCAGCCCGATCCTGCTGCCGAGCAGCCCATTTCGGACGGAACCGCGCTGCCGGATGACCCCGACGGGCGGTCCCTCGGCTTCTTCCAGGTGATGACCGACCCGACCACGCAGACAATTCGCGCCTACCTGGTCAGGCCGTGGTCGTGACCACACCATCCGAAGTCGACGAGTGGCGCGCCGCCGTGCGCGACCTCGACGAAGCCGAACGCACCATCAACTGCGGGCACACCATCCGCGGCCGGCGCGGCGTCTGCATCCACTGCGGCGATCGGCCAGATCCGTGAGCGGCCTGTCACGGCACCACATCAGCCGAGCGGCGTACTGGATCGGCGAAGAAATCCGCCGGCGCCAGCAGTTCGGCATCACTGTCCCGACCGCACTACGGGATCTGCACGCCGCCCTGAACAGGGAACTTTCCGCAGCGGGAAAGCCACAGCACCCCGATTCGCCAGCATGGAAGACGACCAAACAGCTTGCCGACGAATGGGGCTGCACGCCGAAAACGGTCAGGAACCGAGCCAGAGCGGCCGGCATGAAACCCGTCGCCGGCCGCTACATCTTCCCGGAGGACACATGAGCGACAAACGCACCGACGACGCCAACCGGCGACTCCTACACCAACTTGAAAGGACCCAACGCACCAGCGACGAACGCACCGAAGAAGTCAACCGCCGATTCGCGCGCCAGCTATTCACCGACGACGGCCAGGTGCTCGACGACGAACAGCACCAGGGCGACGACGGCGCCGACGAACAACGCCGCTGGGTGCGCGCCCTGTTCGCGGACACCGACCAGGAGCCCGTCATCGCCGGACTCGCCGCCGGCAAGACCGTCGGCCGGACCACACCACCCGGACCGGAGCGCGTCGACAAAGGCCGCTAACTACGACCGCACACGCCGACCGTCGACGACTAACCCGCAGCACCATCCATCCATGAATCACCCACGCCCGAGAGGAAACCAACCATGCAACACCTAATCACGGCGCAAACCCACGCGCGGACCGTCGCCCAGACAGCCGAAACGCTCGGCGCCCCGCTGCCAGCCGCCTATCTCGACGCCCTCGACCGGGCCGACGCCCTCGCCGGCGCCGTCTCCCCGATCGCCAAGGCTTCAGCGGGCCAGCTGACGAACGCGGCGATCAGCGCGCTCGAACAGGGCCGCGACCCGCACACCGACAAGGCTGTTCAACGCCTACTCACGTCCCGCGTGCTCGCCTCGTCGGGGATCGAACAGGCCGCGCGTACCCACGTCAACCAGCTGCTAGCTGCGGCGCTCTGCGACCATGCGGACGAGGTTCTGACCGGGTGGGCGGACGCGCTCGAACCGTATGCGGCCGACCTGTACGCCGCGGCGGAAGCGGTACCGCATCTGAACGTCACCGACACCGACCGCGCCATCAAGACCGGCGGCGAAACCATGCACCACCTACACAAAGTCCAAGCCGCCGTAGTGGCTTGGGAAGCAGCAACCCACGGATTCAACATGTTGGGGATGGTCGCCGGCATCCGCAGCGGCCCGCGAACCGCGCCGCTGATCCTCACGCCCGCCAGCCATGACGACCTCGAGCCGGCATACGAACTCAAGCCGGCAGGCGACCTCGACGTGTGGGAACTGGCGAAGTTCGGTTTGCCGCTGCGGCTCGCGACGCTCGGCGAATACATGGAACGGGTCGCGCAGTTCCAAGCGGACCGCGCAGCCGCCCAACGCGAGGACGAGCAGCGGAGCAAGGACAGGCTCGTCAAGTCCTGGTAGCCAGGCCACAGACGGCCTCGCGGCCGGCGCGCCATCGAGTTCCCGGTCGACCGGCAGCGCCGCCGCGAGGCACCCAGACGACGACGAGGACCAGGACGTGACCACCAACAGCGCCGAAGACGAACCCGTCATCGACACACTCACCGCATGGCGCTACTGGCACCTTCCCGCGCGGCTCGGCCAGCGGAGAGACCTGCGCAATGTCAACCCGAAAGACCAGACAGTGTGGGGCCGCGGCGTCAACCACGCCGTCTGCCGCCACAACCCGCAGCACACACCGCCGCACCCCGGATGCAGCTGCGGCATCTACGTCATGCAAGCCGTCGACATCCAACTCGCATCAGCCACCCACTACTACGCCGCCGACGAATACCAACGGATCGCCAACCTCGGCCGGCACGGCACCCTCGGAATCCCCGAAAAAGACGGCTTCATCGACGCCCGCGTTCCGTGGATCGAAGAACAAGCCAGCTACTACCAGCAGTACGACGTCGTCATTGGCCGCGTCCGCGCCTTCAACGTCGTGCGCCACCAACGACCACCCGACAACCCCGACCAGCTTCCGTGCTGGCGCGCGGGTACAGCGCTACTCGAAGCGCTCTACCTGTCAAACCGCGTCACTCGCGACGCCGAACAACTCCGCGCAAAGTTCAGCGAAAAGTACGCAGTCCCATGCGAAATAGGCTATCCGCCCTACACGCAAGAGGAGTGGGACAACAGAGCCAAGCCCGACGGGCTCAACGACACCGAAGCCAAATGGGCCGACGTCGGACTCTACCCGCCAGGTAAGACAGCACCACCGCCGCGGCGCTACTTCACAGCCACCGCATCCGGCCGAGACCGCAAGCCCCTACAGACCTGGACCGAGCAGACATGACCACCAACCAAGAGCACGCACCCGACGGCCAACACTGCACCCGATGCAACGGCATCCACAACCCGCGACCCGGCTGCACATTCGAGACGAGCAGGGCGTGGGGACCGAGCGGCGACGACGATCGCGACGACGAGCAGAACTGACCCCATGCCGTTCGCCACCAAAGCCATCCGCGACCGAGCACGCAAGCGCATCGCCCACCGCGTCCGCGCCGGCGAACCCTGCTGCTTCTGTGGCCAACCCATCGACCTCACAGTGCCTTGGCCCGACCCCTGGTCCTTCGTCGTCGACCACCAGACCCCCACCAGCCGCGGCGGCGACGACCACGGCCACGACCAGCTAAGGCCCGCCCACAAGCAATGCAACGAACGCCGCAGCAACCAACCCGACGGCACCATCGGCCGCAACTCAGGCGTACTCGGATGAACCGCCCTGACCAGCCACAACACAGACCAGGGGGCGGTACCCATCAGCACCGATCCGCGCGACGCCCCCCGGCATAGGTAAACATCTGGAGCCCCAAGTGACCCGAGCAAACAGGAAGCCGAAACCGAAGACCGATCGCGGCCGGTTGGAGGCGTTGCGCGACCGGCTGGCTGGCATCATCGACGATCCGCAGACGTCGCCGCGTGACGTTGTGTCGGCGTCGCGTGAGTACCGGATCGTCGTCGCGGCGCTGGGCAAGGCGGCGCCCCCGGCTGGTGTGTCGAAACTCGACGAAATCGCGGCCCGCCGGCGCCGTCGCGCGGCGCGATGAGCGCCAGGAACAGGGCGAGGGCGACGGCGCCGACGTTCTCGCGGGTGCCCGACGGCAACGAGGCGACCGGCCGGGATTGCGTCGAACTTGCTGCCGCCTACGGTGTCCCGTTGGATCCGTGGCAGGCCGACATTGTGCGCGGCATCCTGCGCGAGTCCGGCGGTACGTGGTCGGTGTCGCAGGCCGGGGTTGTGGTGGCCCGCCAGTCCGGCAAGGGCCAGATTCTGTTGGCGTTGGAACTGTTCGGGCTCTACGAACTCGACGAGCAGATCCTGCACACCGCGCACGCTGTGAAGACCAGCAGCGACGCGTTTCGCCGACTGTGGGAAGTGATTCAGTCCGACGAAGATCTTGCGCGCCGGGTGCGCCGGCATTCGCAGATGATTGGCGCGGAGTACGTCGAACTGGACACCGGCGCGCGGATCGCGTTCACCACCCGGTCGGCGTCGGCCGGCCGCGGCCTGACGATCGACCGGCTGATCGTCGACGAAGCCGAAGACTTGCCCGCCGCGGAGGTCGGCGCGCTGCAACCCACCGTCTACAGCCGCCCACACGCACAGTCGTTGTTCTTCGGGACGGCGCCGGGGCCGATGCACGACTCCGAGGCGTTCTCGTCGATGCGCCAGTCGGCGCACGACGGTCTGAATCCGCGGCTGGCGTGGTGGGAGTGGTGCGCCGAGTGGGGCGATGACATCGACGACCAGGCGGTGTGGACCCGCACGAATCCGGCCGTGGCGACCGGCCGGGTTCCGTTGCAGGCCATCGTCGACGACCGCGCGGTGTTGCCGCCGGACACGTTCCGCGCTGAGCGCCTGTCGATGTGGGTGCCGCGCGCTGCCGGTGATGCGGTGTTCGACGCCGCGGTGTGGGAAGCGCTCACCGAATCGGGCTCGGTGCCGGTGGCGGACGTCGCGATCGGCGTGGATGCTGGGCCGTCGCGGGACGCGGCGACGGTGTGTGTGGCCGGCCGGCGCGCGGATGGCCGGCTGCATGTCGAGTGGTACGAGACCGGGCCGGGTGTGACGTGGCTACCCGGATGGGTCGCCGCGCATATCGGGCCGCGGGTGCGCGCCGTGGTCGTCGACGAGCGCGGCGCGCTGGCCGAACTCGACTGGGCCGGCCCGCGGGTACGTCCGACGCTGGTCGGGCACCGTGAGGTCGCGATCGCTGCGGGCCAGTTCGTCGATGCTGTCGCCGACGGCGCGCTGGCGCACCGCGGGCAGGTCGAACTGTCGCGCGGTGTGCTCTCGGCGAAGCAGCGGCCGATGCTGGGCGGGCAGGCGTTCGGCTGGGACCGCAAGGCACCGGGTTCGTCGGCGCTGATCGCGGTGTCGCTGGCGCTGTGGGGAGTCAGCTGCGTCCGGCCGGCGCGACCGTATGGGCGCCGGACGGGTGCCCGAGAAGCCGTCATCCTGTAGCACCGGCGTCGGCGTGGGATCCGCAGCTGCGGGCCCGCGTGAACTCATGCTTGCCGGGTGACGTTCCGCGAGGACGCCGTAGCGGCGCTGCGGGCCGGCCAGAACGCCGAAATCGGCGACATGAACCCGTACCGCGGGAAGTCGCTGGCGCTGGCGAAGTGCTGGCAGCGCGGTTATCAGACCATGCTCACGATCCGCACGGCAGCGACGCCGGCGCGACAGAAGTATCTACGGGCTCGGGCCCGCGCCGGCTCGAACTGACCTGACCGCGTTGTCTGTGGTGGCGTTGATGATGCCGACGATCTTGGCGGGCGCGTCATCGCAGCCGGCCGGCGCGGCGGCTGGTGGCGGCGATGCCGGTGCGCCCGACGACGGAATTGGCATCGGCGGTATTCGCGCGGTGCCGGGGTCGGGCGCCGTGATCGCCGACGTGGCCCTGGTGCTCGGCTCACTGCCGCTGTCCTGGTCACCGCACCCGGCGAGCACGATCAACAGACCGGCCAACGCCACAAGACTCCCCCGCATGGACTGTGAGCCTACTGAGCGGCGAGCATCGCAGCCCGTGTTTCATCGTCGTCGACCGCGGTGTAACGCTCGGTAGTCGCAACGCTGGAATGGCCGAGCAGGGTTTGTACCGCGCGCAGGTTGCGGCTCCCGCGGTACGCCCTGGTGGCGAACCTGTGGCGCAGCGTGTGGGCGGTCCAGTGGTCGGGAAGTGCGCCGGCCATCAGCTTGCCGACCCATCGCGGCGACAGGTGACCGTCCTCGTCGCCTGGGAACAGGAACCCGTCGGCGCCGGCGATCGCGACGGCCAGGTCGTCGCCGATCGGGACGACGCGCAGCTTTCCGCCCTTGCCGTGGACTAGGAGCTCGGCGCCGGCCGGCCCACACGTCAGGTCGCGACGATGCACGCGGGCTATCTCGGCGCGCCGTAGGCCCGCCTCGGCGGCAAGCCGCAGCATCAGCCGCACCCGCCGATCCGCGCCGGCGATCGCGGCGGACCATGCTGTGTCGGGGGCTGGCCGCGGCGCCGGCGCCGCGGCGCGCATCACCGGCAGGTCCGCGGCCGGGTTCGTCGACAGGTGGCCGGCGCGATGCGCCCACCCGAAGAACGACACGGCCGTGTTGCGGTGACTGCGCCGGGTTTCGATGCTCCACGTCTGCCGGCCGAACCACGCCAGGATCCCGGCCGTGGTGACCCGCGCCGGTCCGCAGCGGAGCCCGCGCGCCATGAAGGCCAGGTGCCCGCGCCGGGTGGCGATGGTGGCCGGCGACCGGCCCGCGCCGCGCTCAGCCGCTAGGTAGGCGTCGACCAGGCCAGCCCACGCCGGCGGGAACGGTCGTGGCGCCGGCCCGCTCACAGCACGTCCAGCAGGGCCGCGGCGGCGTCGAGCGCCTGGGCCACGCCGGAGCGGTCCTCGCACGGCCACCGGCCGGCACGCACCGCCGCGGCGCGGGACCTCATCGAACGGGCCGGATCGCTCCGCAGGCAGACGTCGTAACTCAGCGCGGCGACCAGGAGCTCGGCGTCGTCGGCCGGCAAGCCGGTGAGCACGCCGTCGGCGTCGAGGTCCGCGAGGATCGCATCGGTAGGTGTCATGCACCGAAGCTAACCCCACGGATTACGAATTGCCAAGGGCTGCAAGGGAAGTCGTACATATGTCGTGAACAGTGCAAATGCTGGATACCGACATATGTCGCAGCGCGCGCATATGTCGGCGCGCTCGACGGCTACCAGCCGCGATCGCGCCACTCGGCAAGGTATGGACGCTCGGCGCCAAGGGTGGTGTCGTCGCCGTGGCCGGGGTAGACGACCGTGGCGTCGTCAAAGCGGCCGAATACCTTGGTTTCAAGGCCGCTCATCAGCGAGTCGAAATCGTTCGGGTGTGTTGTACGTCCAGGACCGCCCGGGAAGAGGCAGTCGCCGGTGAACAGGTGGGTCGCCTCGTCGGCCCCGTCCAGCGCGAGCGCAACCGAGCCGGGCGTGTGGCCCTGCAGGTGAATCACGTCGAACGTCAGCTCGCCGATCTTGATCGTGTCGCCGTGTTCCAGGACCCGGTCGGGCTGGACCGGCAGAGCCTCGGCGTCCAGTCGGTGCGCGGCTGTCGGCGCACCGGTCGCCTTCGCGATCTCCTCGAGCGCCTGAACGTGGTCGAAGTGCTGGTGGCTGGTGACGATCAGCGAGAGCTTCGGTGCACATTTCTCGATTAGCTCGAGTAGGACGGGCACGTCGTTGGCGGCGTCGATGAGTAGTGTCTCGCCCGTTCGGGAACAGGTGATCAGGTAGGCGTTGTTGTCCATCGGTCCCACCGAGACCTTCACGACCGATGCACCCGGAAGCGTGCGCCGAGCCGCGGTCCCGGGGTCGACATGGCCGGTGTAGTTGTCCTGGACGACGGTCATGTGCTCACCGTATCCGGCTCGGCTGGGGCGTGGCCCCGGAGTTGTCGGACACGGCACATAGCATGGGTTTCAACTCTGTCCTGAGGCAGGACTTGATCTTGTGAAAGAGGGTGGGCGTGGCTGACCGCCTTGTCGTCAAGGGTGCGCGGGAGCACAACCTGCGAAGCGTTGATCTTGAACTTCCGCGCGACGCGCTGATCGTCTTCACCGGACTGTCGGGATCGGGCAAGTCGTCGTTGGCCTTCGACACGATCTTCGCCGAGGGCCAGCGACGCTACGTCGAGTCGCTGTCGGCGTACGCGCGCCAGTTCCTCGGGCAGATGGACAAGCCGGACGTCGACTTCATCGAGGGTCTGTCGCCTGCGGTGTCCATCGACCAGAAATCGACGAACCGCAACCCGCGCTCGACGGTCGGCACCATCACCGAGGTGTACGACTACCTGCGCCTGCTCTACGCGCGCGCCGGCACCCCGCACTGCCCGGTCTGCGGGCAGCGCATCGCCCGCCAGACCCCCCAGCAGATCGTCGACCAGGTGCTGGCGATGGACGAGGGCCTGCGGTTCCAGGTGCTCGCCCCGGTGGTGCGCACCCGCAAGGGCGAGTTCGTCGACCTGTTCGACAAGTTGAACACGCAGGGCTACAGCCGCGTCCGGGTCGACGGCGTGGTGCATCCGCTGACCGATCCGCCCAAGCTCAAGAAGCAGGAGAAGCACGACATCGAGGTCGTCGTGGACCGGCTCACCGTGAAGGCCAGTGCCAAGCAGCGGTTGACCGACTCGATCGAGACGGCGCTGAACCTCGCCGACGGCATCGTGGTGCTCGAGTTCGTCGATCGCGAGGACGACCATCCGCACCGGGAGCAGCGGTTCTCCGAGAAGCTGGCCTGCCCGAACGGTCACCCGCTTGCCGTCGACGACCTCGAGCCGCGGTCGTTCTCGTTCAACTCGCCCTACGGCGCCTGCCCCGAGTGCCTGGGGCTGGGTGTCCGCAAGGAGGTCGACCCCGAGCTGGTCGTGCCCGATCCCGAGCTGACGTTGGCCGAGGGCGCCATCGCGCCGTGGTCGATGGGGCAGACCGCGGACTACTTCACTCGGATGCTGGCCGGGCTCGGCGACCAGCTCGGGTTCGACGTCAACACGCCGTGGAAGAAGTTGCCTGCCAAGGCGCGCAAGGCGATTCTCGAGGGCTGCGACGAACAGGTGCACGTGCGGTACAAGAACCGCTACGGCCGAACGCGTTCGTACTACGCCGATTTCGAAGGTGTCATGGCGTTCCTGCAGCGCCGCATGGAGCAGACCGACTCCGAGCAGATGAAGGAGCGCTACGAGGGCTTCATGCGGGACGTGCCCTGCCCCGAGTGCGAGGGCTCGCGCCTCAAGCCCGAGATCCTGGCGGTGACGTTGACGGCGGGGGAGTTCGGGCCGCGGTCCATCGCCGAAGTCGCCGAGTTGTCGATAGCGGACTGCTCACAGTTCCTCAACGCGCTGACGCTGGGCCCACGCGAGCAGGCCATCGCCGGTCAGGTGCTGAAGGAGATCCAGTCGCGGCTGGGCTTCCTACTCGACGTCGGCCTCGATTACCTGTCGTTGTCGCGGGCCGCGGCGACGCTCTCCGGCGGTGAGGCACAACGGATCCGGCTGGCCACGCAGATCGGCTCCGGGCTGGTCGGCGTGCTCTATGTGCTCGACGAACCCTCGATCGGCCTGCACCAGCGCGACAACCGCAGGCTCATCGACACGCTCGTGCGGTTGCGGGATCTGGGCAACACGCTGATCGTCGTCGAGCACGACCTCGACACCATCGCCCATGCCGACTGGGTGGTCGACATCGGCCCGGCGGCCGGGGAACACGGCGGGCAGATCGTCCACAGCGGCCCTTACGAGGAGCTGCTCAAGAATCCGGAATCCCTTACCGGCGCTTATCTTTCGGGCAAGGAGGAAATCGAGGTCCCGGCGATCCGGCGCCCGGTCGACAAGAAGCGGCAGGTCACTGTCGTCGGCGCCAGGGAGCACAACCTGCGAGAGATCGACGTCACGTTCCCGCTGGGCGTGCTGACGTCGGTCACCGGCGTGTCGGGTTCAGGCAAATCGACGCTGGTCAACGACATCCTGGCCGCGGTGATGGCCAACAAACTCAACGGCGCCCGCCAGGTGCCCGGCCGGCACACGCGGGTCACCGGCCTGGACAAGCTCGACAAGCTGGTGCGCGTCGACCAGTCGCCCATCGGCAGGACGCCGCGGTCGAACCCGGCCACCTACACCGGTGTGTTCGACAAGATCCGGACGTTGTTCGCCGCGACCACCGAGGCGAAGGTGCGCGGCTATCAGCCGGGCCGGTTCTCGTTCAACGTCAAAGGCGGCCGCTGCGAGGCGTGTTCGGGCGACGGCACCATCAAGATCGAGATGAATTTCCTGCCCGACGTGTATGTGCCGTGTGAAGTGTGCCAGGGCGCGCGGTACAACCGGGAGACGCTCGAGGTGCACTACAAGGGCAAGACCATCGCCGAGGTGCTCGACATGTCGATCGAGGAGGCGGCGGAGTTCTTCGCGCCGATAACCTCGATCCACCGCTACCTCAAGACGCTCGTCGACGTCGGCCTGGGCTACGTGCGCCTGGGCCAGCCCGCGCCGACGCTGTCCGGCGGTGAGGCACAGCGGGTGAAGCTGGCCTCCGAACTGCAGAAGCGCTCGACGGGCCGCACCGTCTACATCCTCGACGAGCCCACAACCGGTCTGCACTTCGAGGACATCCGCAAGCTGCTCAAGGTGATCAACGGTCTGGTGGACAAGGGCAACACGGTGATCGTCATCGAGCACAACCTCGACGTGATCAAGACGTCGGACTGGATCGTCGACATGGGCCCCGACGGCGGTGCCGGGGGCGGCACGGTAGTCGCGACCGGCACCCCGGAGGACGTCGCGCTCAACCCCGACAGCTACACGGGACACTTTCTCGCCGAAGCGCTGGGCGTGCCGCGGCGGAAGGCCAACGGCCGCAAGCGCGGCAAGGTCAGCGCCTAGACACGACGCTTCGAGAGAGGCGACGGGAACCGCGGGCTGATCCGCACACCGTCGAGCCACTCGGTCAGTTCGTCGGCGCGGCGCTGCAGGGCCTCCCGAGCGGCGTGGCCGACGTCCTCGATCAGCCGCACCTCGACGCGCCCGCGGTCGTCCTGCCTCCAGGCGCCGACGATCCGGCCGTCACACCATGCGGTCGGACCGCCGTTGCCGTTGGTGTCGAACACGTGACTGCGGTGCCCGCCGAGATACCAGTCCCGGTCGAACCAGCCCATCGTGGTGACGTCGAGCCCCGGAAGCAGCGCGCACCAGTTTCCCGGCGACGGCTCGTCGTCGAGGTCGTCGGGCAGGACGAAGCCGGGGGTGCCGTCGAGATCGACCTCGACGGCGCCGATGTCGCGCAGCGCCTTCCGCGCCCAGGTCAACGTGGTGCCGAACCACCACTTCACGTCGGTCAGCGTCGCCGGGCCGAACGTCCGCAGCCACCGGCGCACCCCGTCGGCCCGTGCCATGTCCCCATCGACGGGGTCGGCCGGGGTCAACCATTGCGCGGCGGCGACCCATCGCGGCCGCGACGCCGTCCACCCACCGTCGTTCGGCCCGCGCACGATGTCCCCGCATACCGCCATCACAGTGAGGACCCTCGGCCCGATCGGTGTCGGACCACCCCACCGCTTACCGGGCGCAGGGTCGTAGGTGCCGGCGAGCTCGGGGATTGCGGCACGGAGTTCCGTCGCGTTGGCCGGACCTTCTTCGCTGAGATGTCGCAGCACCGCCGCGCGGGCGCCTGCGAGCCAGGCCTCACCGTCGGTGCAGAGCCCTGCGCGCACCGCGTCGGCGACGAGTCGGCGGCGCTCATTGTCGGCGACGCGGTCGCTGGCGGCGGCCTGGATCATCGGCAGGTCCTCGTCGCGCACCGTCCACAGGGTGCGGCGCATCGCGAGGTGCTTGACCAGCGTGCGCTGCCGGTACATCAACGAATCCAGCTCCGCCACCGTGAATTGCGGCACGCGAGCCCACAGCGACAGGTAGGGCGTGGCGGGATCGGTGGCGTGCAGGCCCACAACGGTGGCCACGACGTCGCGCACCGAGGGCGCGGACTCGGACAGGAAGTGCCGACGGGCGAGTCGGGCACGGCGTTGGTCGACCGAAAAGCTGCGCATCGCCTGCGAACCGTACCTGCGGCGACCGACGAAACGAAGCAAGGACCGATGAACTACCGAGAGTCGCCGGACTGCTTTCGCATCTGCGCGCGAATCTGCTCCAGCCGCTCGGCGGCGGCACGCTGTCGTTCGTCGTATTGCTCGGCGACGCTACGGCCTTCCGGCGTCTCCTCGGCAAGCTCCGCCGCGCCGATCGCGGTGCCGTACCGGGTCTCGATCTTCTCGCGCACCGAGTCGAATGTCGGCACACCGCCGGGTGTGTACCCGGTGTCGACGGGCTCGACAGGGGTGGTGGCTTCGGGCTTGGGCTCAACGACCTCGGCTTCGACGGCGGGCTCCGGCTCGGGAGTCGATTCGTCCGGCATGTCGCTCACGGTACCCCCGCGCTGTGCTGCGATGAAGGCTGTGCACCACGCGCGCTAACGCGGTTTGGCCAACGGGAAGGGCAGCGTCTCGCGGATGCTGCGCCCGGTGATGAGCATGACGACCCGGTCGACGCCCATGCCGAGGCCACCGGTGGGCGGCATTGCGTACTCCATGGCCTGCAGGAAATCTTCGTCGAGTTCCATCGCCTCGGGGTCACCGCCTGCCGCGAGCAGCGACTGCTCCTGCAGCCGCCTGCGCTGTTCGACCGGATCGGTCAATTCGCTGTAGGCAGTGCCCAACTCGACTCCCCACGCCACCAGGTCCCATCGCTCGGCGATGCCGGCGATGCTGCGGTGAGGCCGCGTCAACGGCGAGACGGAGGTGGGGAAATCCTTGTAGAACGTCGGCTCCTGGGTGCGGTCCTCGACCAGGCGTTCGTAGAGCTCCAACACCACCGCGCCGGCGTCCCAGTGCGTCAGGTAGGGGATGTCGGCGGCGTCGCACAGCTTGCGCAGTGTCGCCAACTCCGTGTCCGGTGCGATCTGTTCGCCGAGCGCCTCCGACACGGCGCCGTGCACGGTCTTGACCGTCCATTCACCGGAGATGTCCACCGGTTGCAGCGTGCCGTCGGCACCCGGACGAAGGAAGACCTGCGCGCCGTTGGCCGCCTGCGCGGCGTTCTGGATCAGCTCGCGGCACCCGTCGATCCAGACGTTGTAGTCGGCGTGCGCCTGGTAGGCCTCCAGCAGCGTGAACTCCGGGTTGTGGCTGAAATCCACACCTTCGTTGCGGAATGCGCGACCCAGCTCGAAGACCCGTTCCACTCCGCCCACACACAGCCGCTTGAGGTACAGCTCCGGGGCGATGCGCAGATAGAGGTCGAGATCGTAGGCGTTGATGTGGGTCTGGAACGGCCGAGCGTTGGCGCCGCCGTGGATCTGCTGCAGGATGGGCGTCTCGACCTCGAGAAAACCCTTGCCCACCAACGTCTCGCGGATCGCGTGCAGCACACCGCTGCGGGCGCGGATCAGGTCACGGGCCTCGGTGTTGATCGCCAGGTCGATATAGCGAGCGCGGACCCGGGCTTCCTGATCGGTGAGCCCCTTCCACTTGTCGGGCAGCGGTCGCAGGCACTTGCCGATCAGGCGCCATCCATGCACCAGCAGCGAGCGGGTGCCCTTCTTGCTGTAGCCAACGGTGCCCGACACCTGAACGAGGTCTCCGAGATCGATGGCTCGGGTGAATTCGGCCGTCGTACCCGCCCGAAGAAGCGAATTGTCCAGCAGCAACTGCACTTCGCCAGACCAGTCGCGCAACTGCGCGAACAGCACACCGCCGTAGTCGCGGATGCGCAGGATCCGGCCTGCGACCGTCACCGCGGTGTCGTCGGCGGCGTCGATCGCTTCGGCGATGGTGTGGGAGGGCCGCTCGCCGACCGGGTAGGCGTCGATTCCGCTGTCCTGCAGGGACTTCAGCTTGGCCATCCGCACCCGGACCTGTTCGGGCAGCCGCGCCAGCTCATCGCCATCCGACAGGCCGGCCTGCAAACCGGCGACATCGGGCGCCGTGCCGTCGTGATGCAGCAGCCCGGTCGCGACCACGTCCTGCGGGACCGCGATGTGGTGTCCCGTGTGCGGCTGTTCGTGGCGCCGCGAAAACGGCAGCACGAGAAAGCCTTCGGCGATCACCGACGCCACGCCGACCCGCGGGACGAGGCGCGCGTCCTCATAGCAGGCATAGCGCGGTACCCACTGCGGCTGGTATTTCATGTTCGAGCGGTACAGCGTCTCGAGCTGCCACCAGCGCGAGAAGAACACCAGCAGGCTGCGCCACAGCCGGGCGACCGGACCGGCGCCGAGCTGGGCGCCCTGCTCGAATGCCGACCGGAACATCGCGAAGTTGAGCGAGATGCGGGCGACACCGATGGTCTCGGCCTGCATGCACAACTCGCTGACCATGAGTTCGACCATGCCGTTGGGTGACCCCGGGGACCGTCGCATCAGATCCAGCGAGACGCCGCTGGCGCCCCACGGCACCAACGAGAGCATGGCAACCGTCTGCTCGTTCTGCACCGCCTCGACCAGCAGGCAGTCCCCGTCGGCGGGGTCGCCGAGCCGGCCCAGCGCCATGGAGAAGCCACGTTCGTCGTCGGTGTCGCGCCAGGCGTCGGCGCGCTCGATCACCCGGGCCATCTCGTCGGCGCCGAGTTCGCGGTGCCTGCGGATGCGCACGCTCGCACCTGCGCGCCGGGCCCGGGTGACGGCCTGGCGCACGGCACGCATGTCGGGGCCCGACAACCGGAAGGTGTCTGGATGCAGGATCGCCTCGTCGCCGAGTTGCAGCGCGTTGAGCCCGGCCACGCGGAACGCCTCGGCACCGGCCGAACTGGCACCCATCACGCCCGGCGCCCAGCCGTAGGTCTGACACAGCGCCAGCCACGCGTCGATGGCGGCTGGCCATGCCTGGGGGTCACCGACGGGGTCGCCGCTGGCCAGGCAGACACCCACTTCTACGCGGTAGGTGATCGCCGCCCTCCCGGTGGGTGCGAACACCACCGCCTTGTCCCTGCGAGTGGCGAAGTAACCGAGCGAGTCGTTCCTGCCGTACAGCTCCAGCAGCCCGCGGATCGCGGATTCGTCCTCGCCGGTCAGCGCGTTGTCTGCGCGCTGGGACTGGAACAGGACGATGGCGGCGACCATCAGCGCCAGTGCTCCGAATAGGCCGAGCAACGCGTTGACCAAGACATGGGGATGGCCGGAGAAGATCGAGGCGTCGGCTCCGGCGAAGGCGCTCACCCGGTTCAGCGCATACCAGAACCGGTCCGGACGGGCCAGGGAGCCGGGGAACAGCTCGAGCAGGCCCCATCCGGTGAGCGTGCCGACCGCCATCCCCGCAACCAGGGTGGCGGCCGCCTTCACCAGCGCGCCGCGGCGCACCTTGGCCCAGAACTCGCCGCGGGCCAGCACCAGGAACAGGATCGCGGCGATGTGGAAGACGAGGCCGATCACCTCGCCGATCTCCTGCACGACCGTCTCGTCACCGGTGAGGAGGTCGCCTACGTTCCAGCCGACCGCGGCGACCATGTAGCCGACCAGGATCCACCAGGCGATGCGTTTGCGCGCCGCCAGCGCGGCGGCCAGCAGCGCCAGCACGAATGCCCACGCGAAGCTGGTGTCGGGGAAGTTGAAGATGTAGTCGTTGACGAACTCGCGCGGCATCCGGATGAGCGCACGGACGAACGGCGAGATGCTGGCGATCAGCGACAACGTGGCGATGACGCCGACGGTCCACCCCGCTGCCGCGGGCACCCACCAGTACCTCGACCTGCGGCGAATGCCGACAGGACTCACAACCGTCATAGGGCGCGACAGTATTCGCTCCACCCGTCAAATGGGTGGCGACTGACTACCAGACCGGCCCGGTGTGTTTCTCTCCGGGCCCCTTGCCCGGTTCATCCGGTGCCGCGCTCGCCTCGCGGAACGCCAGCTGCAGCGACTTGAGCCCGTCACGCAGCGGGCCGGCGTGCAGGCCGAGGTACTCGGCCGACGCGGTGACGAGACCGGCGAGCGCGGTGATCAGCCGGCGTGCCTCGTCGAGGTCGCGGTGGGGGCTGTCGTCGGGATCGTCGTCGGACAGGCCGAGCTTCTCGGCCGCCGCGCTCATCAGCATGACCGCCGCGCGGGTGATCACCTCGACGGCAGGGATCTCGGCGAGCTCGCGCACCGTCGGCCGGGATTCGGGAAACTCGGTCATGCCTGCTAGAGTGGCATGCGCGACCGTCCCGGCGACCGCCAGGGACAGCAAGTGGAGTCCCGCTCCCACCGTTGGCCACCGGAGTTTCCGAAGGCTCAGCGGTCCGGTCACAGGCATTCGGTGCCTGTCCTGGTCGGCTTCGGGCCCTGCTGCGAGCAGGGCCGTTCTGTTCATTGGAGCAGAGCGCCGACGGCAGTGGGCCTCCTCGACGGACAACAGTAGGAGGCCCCATCAGCACTGAGACCCGCGTCAACGAGCGCATTCGAGTACCCGAAGTCCGGTTGATCGGACCGGGTGGCGAGCAGGTAGGCATTGTGCGCATCGAAGACGCTCTCCGCGTCGCCGCGGATGCCGATCTCGACCTTGTCGAAGTTGCCCCGGATGCAAAGCCGCCGGTCTGCAAGATCATGGACTACGGCAAGTTCAAATATGAGACGGCGCAGAAGGCACGCGAGTCTCGCAAGAACCAGCAGCAGACCGTCGTCAAGGAACAGAAGCTGCGACCCAAGATCGACCCGCACGACTACGAGACCAAGAAGGGCCACGTGGTGCGCTTCCTGCAAGCGGGGTCGAAGGTCAAGGTGACGATCATGTTCCGCGGACGCGAGCAGTCGCGGCCCGAACTGGGCTACCGGCTCCTGCAACGGTTGGGCGCCGACGTCGCCGACTACGGCTTCGTCGAGACGTCGGCCAAGCAGGACGGCCGCAACATGACGATGGTGCTGGCTCCGCACCGCGGCGCGAAGACCCGCGCCAAGGCGGCGCACGATGCGGATGCACCCGTTGCACAGCGCGCGAGCGCTGAGCCCAGCGAAGCACAGACCGACACACCGAAGAACTGAGGACACATGCCCAAGGCCAAGACCCACAGCGGCGCTGCCAAGCGGTTCCGGCGCACCGGGACCGGCAAGATCATGCGCCAGAAGGCCAACCGTCGTCACCTGTTCGAGCACAAGCCGAGCACCCGGACCCGGCGCCTGGAAGGCCGCACCGGCGTGTCGGCCGCCGACAAGGACCGCGTCAAGAAGCTGCTGAACGGCTGAGCCAGCTCACCACTCGAACGACCTGAACGAATAGGAACACTCTCATGGCACGCGTCAAGCGCGCAGTCAACGCCCAGAAGAAGCGGCGCACCATCCTGAAGGCCTCGAAGGGCTACCGGGGGCAGCGCTCACGGCTGTACCGCAAGGCCAAAGAGCAGCAGCTGCACTCGCTGAACTACGCCTACCGCGACCGGCGTGCCCGCAAGGGCGAGTTCCGCAAGTTGTGGATCTCGCGCATCAACGCCGCGGCCAGAGCCAACGACATCACCTACAACCGGCTGATCCAGGGGCTCAAGGCCGCGGGCGTCGAGGTGGACCGCAAGAACCTCGCCGAGATCGCGGTCAGTGACCCGGCCGCCTTCACCGCGCTGGTCGAGGTCGCCAAGGGTGCGCTGCCCGAGGACGTGAACGCGCCTGCCGGAGCCGGAAGGCCGGCGACATCAGGCCCCGGCGAGGCTGCCTGACGCTCACCGAACGCTCCGCCCGGGTGGCGGCGGCGGTCAAACTGCACCGCCACACCGGACGACGCCGCGCCGCGCGCTTCCTGGCCGAGGGGCCCAACCTCGTCGAGGCAGCGCTGCGGCGCGGACTGGTCTCCGAGGTCTTCGTGACCGAACCCGCGTGGGACCGGTTCGGTGCGATGCTGACCGGCGTCCCGGTGCACCTGGTGACCGAGCGGGCCGCGAAGTCGTTGTCCGAGACGGTGACGCCGGTCGGCCTGGTCGCGGTCTGCACGCTGCCCGAGACATCGCTGAGCGACGTGCTCGCGGCCGCGCCGCGGTTGGTCGCGGTCGCGGTGGAGATCTCCGAACCCGGAAATGCCGGCACGCTGATCCGCATCGCCGACGCGATGGGCGCCGACGCGGTGGTGTTCGCCGGGCACAGCGTGGACCCGTACAACGGCAAGTGCCTGCGCGCTTCGGCCGGCAGTATCTTCACCATTCCCGTTGTGTCCGAACCGGACTCGGCAGCCGCTGTGGCGGCGCTGAGCGCGGCCGGGTTGCAGCTGCTGGCCACAGCTGTCGACGGCGAGATCTCGCTCGACGACGCACAGCTGGCCGCGCCGACGGCGTGGCTGTTCGGCCCCGAGGCGCACGGCCTGCCTACCGAGTTGGCCGCGTCGGCGACTCATCGCATCCGGATTCCCATGCCGGGCAGCGCCGAGAGCCTCAACGTCGCCTCGGCCGCGGCGATCTGCCTCTACCAGAGCGCACGCGCGGCGCGAGTGCAACGTGGTGGCGCGGAATCGAGGCAAATCGCGCCCTGACGTTACAGTCGGCGCATCTATCCGCTGAGCAGACCGCGTGCCACGTGGGTGATCTGCACTTCGTTGCTGCCGGCGTAGATCATCAGCGACTTCGCGTCGCGCGCCAACTGCTCGACGCGGTACTCGGTCATGTAGCCGTTGCCGCCGAACAGCTGAACGGCCTCCATCGCGACGTCGGTGGCGGCCTGCGAGCAGTACCACTTGATGGCCGAGGCCTCCGGCAGCGAGATCGCCGTACCGGTCTGTGCCGCCTCGATGACGCGAAACAGGATGTTGCGCACGTTCATCCGGGCGACCTCCATGTTGGCCAGCTTGAGCTGGATCAACTGGAACTGCCCGATCTCCTGGCCCCACAACTTGCGGCTCTTGGCGTACTCGACCGACAGCCGCAGGCACTCCTCGATGACGCCCAGCGACATCGCCGCGACGCCGATGCGCTCGGCGGAGAAGTTCGACCGCGCGCTGGCCCGCCCGTCTCCCGCGGACCCGTCCTCGGTCTCTCCGAGCAGGCGGTCGCGACCCAACCGCACGTTGTTGAAGAACAACTCGCCGGTACGCGAGCTGTGAATGCCCATCTTGCGGAACGGTTTCGACTGCACGAAGCCCTCCATGCCGCGGTCCAGCACGAACGTCAGCACCTTGCGGTCGCGCTTCTCGACCCCCGGTTCGTCGAGCTTGGCGTATGCGACCACCACGTCGGCGTCGGGCCCGTTGGTGATGAACGTCTTCTGGCCGTTGAGCAGGTAGTCCTCTCCGTCACGCACGACGTAGGATTTCATGCCGCCGAACGCATCCGAGCCCGAATCCGGCTCGGTGATCGCCCAGGCGCCGACCTTGTCATAGGTGACCAGGTCGGGCAGCCAGCGCTCCTGCTGAGCCAGTGTGCCGCGGCTCATGATGGTGGGCACCGTCAGGCCGAGGCTGACGCCCATTCCGGTGACGACGCCCATCGACACCCGGCACAGCTCACTGATGACGACGAACCCCATGCCGCCTGCGCCGTCGCCGAACATCCCGCCGCCCGACGGCTTGTCCGACGATTCACCGCTGTTGCGCAATCGCGCCAGGCGCTTGTTCAGCGAGTCGCGGGCCATGTCGGCGATGCCGAACGCCGCGAAAAGCTTGCGGACGATCGGGTACGGCTCCATCTCGCCGCTTTCCAGTGCGTCGACGTGCGGGCGGATCTCCTTGTCGACGAATTCACGGACGGCATCGCGCACGGCGAGATCGACATCAGACCATTCGAGCATTCCTTCAGGCTGCCCTACTGCGTCCACGCGCCGGACGCAGCCCTGCCAACGAGAACGTCGTGTGCACCAGCGAGCCTGCCCGGCCGAGCAGCGATTTGCGCGGCGGAACGTAGTGCATTGGCAGGCCGCGGCGGTCGCTGGGCGGCGCCATGAAGGCCGGCGCCTCGACCAGCGGGGCGTCGGCGGGGAGGCGGCCCTCGGCCCGCCGGTATGCGGCCAGCGCCCGCGGATGCAGCCGAATCTCGTCGGGCACGGCGACGAACAGCAACTCGACGAACTTGCCGAGCAAGCGCAGCAGCACCTCGTCACCGGGGGTCCACCGCATGTTCGCCTTCTCGCGCAGCGCCTCGTCGAACAGCCCGGCCGCGATCCAGCGCTGAGCGCCGACCATCGGCTTGAAGATCTGGTCCCACACCGGGGTCGGCATGAGAACGAACCACGGCTTGGGGATGCGGATGGAGAAGATGTCGAGCGTCGCGCGGTTGATCTCCAACTCCTCGCGGCACTTGCTGTCCCAGTACTCGGTGAACTCCTCCCAGGTCTCGGGGACCGGCCGCATGCTCATCCCGTACATCCGGTACCACTGCACGTGCTCATCGAAGAGTTGGCGCTTCTCGGCCTCGGTCAGCCCGCCGCAGAAGTACTCGGCCGTCTTGATGATGAGCATGAAGAAGGTTGCGTGGGCCCAGTAGAACGTGTCGGGGTTCAGCGCGTGGTAGCGACGGCCTTCGGCGTCGGTGCCCTTGATGGTGGCGTGGTACCCCTTGATCTGCGCCCCGGTCTGCGGTGCGCGATCGCCGTCGTACACCACACCCATGATCGGATACACCGAGCGGGCCACCCGCTGCAGCGGTTCACGCAGCAGGATCGAATGGTCCTCGACGCCCGCGCCGAGTTCGGGGTACATGTTCTGCACCGCGCCGATCCACACCCCGAGCAGGCCGGTGCGCAGATCGCCGAAGTACTTCCATGTCAAAGAGTCGGGTCCGAGGGGAGCGTCCTCGGGTATCTGCGATCGGATGGAGGTGGGTCTCGCGGTCATCAATTCCTCGCTGAAGTGACGGTGAAATTCACGATAATGTTGACAACGGGTGTTGTCTACGCTTTGCGGGGGCGGTCCGACCGCACTGTTATTCATCGGCAACGGTGCTGCCATGCCTCTGTGACCAGCGCCTTCAGTTGGGGGTCGGTCGTGCTCTGGCTCGCTGTCGAGCATCGCTCAATTGCTCGGCTCCGACAGACGCGCATAGGCTGGTGACGTGAATGTCGAGCCGTTCCACGAGGGGTCCGGTGGAATAGGAGAACTCGACCCACAGTCGCGTCGCGATTCCGACCCGCGCCGCCCACGCGGCCCACTGAGCTGGCTCAAGGGCAGGAATCACAACCCGGACGTCATCGCCTTTCTCCGGCGTGCGCGACGGTCCCTGCCGGGCGACCCGGATTTCGGTGACCCGCTTTCGACGGCCGGCGTCGGCGGGCCTCGTGCAGCTGCCCGGGCCGCGGACCGGATCCTCGAGCGCGAAGCCGCCACGCGTGAGGTGAGCCTCGGCGCGCTGCAGGTGTGGCAGGCCCTCACCGAGCGGGTGTCCGGGAAGCCCGCCAATCGCGAGGCGACGCTGGTGTTCACCGATCTGGTCGGGTTCTCGGCCTGGTCGTTGAACGCAGGCGACGACGCGACGTTGCGACTGCTGCGCCGGGTGTCGCAGGTCATCGAGCCGCCCCTGCTGCGTGCCGGCGGGCGCATCGTCAAGCGCATGGGCGACGGCCTCATGGCGGTGTACGACGATCCGACGACGGCGGTAGGGGCCGCCATCGCCGCCCGCGAGGCGGTGAAAACCGTCGAGATCGACGGCTACACGCCGCGGATGCGGGTCGGTGTGCACACCGGCCATCCGCAGCGCCTCGGCTCGGACTGGCTGGGCGTCGACGTCAACATCGCCGCCCGTGTGATGGCCCGCGCGACCCGCGGGGAGTTGGTGGTCTCAGCGGCCACGCTGGAGCGGATTCCGGAAGAGGATTTCGAAGCGATGGGGGTCACCGCCAAGCGGCTGCGCAGGCAGGTGTTCGCTTCCAAGCAGGACGGGGTGCCCACCGACTTCGTCATGTACCGGCTGCGTAACCGAAAGCCGGCGGCGGACGAGGAGGAATCCGGAGACGGCGAAGACGAGTAGGGCGCCGATATCCGTTCCAGGGGCGTTCCGGTCATCACCTATGATCGCCGGGTGGCTGATCAGCCCGTAGACCTCTCGGAAGAAGCGCTGACCAAGGTGGTCAGTGCGGCTCGGCATGCGTTCGACCTGGCGACCGACCTCGATGCGCTCGCGCGCGCCAGGACCGACCACCTCGGCGACCGTTCGCCCATCGCGCTGGCTCGTCAGGCGCTGGGTTCGCTGGCAAAGGAGGACCGGGCCGATGCGGGCAAGCGCGTCAACGTGGCCCGCGGCGACGTTCAGCACGCGTATGACGAGCGGCTTTCAACGCTGCGCGCCGAACGCGACGCGGCCGTGCTGGTGGCCGAGCGAATCGACGTCACGCTGCCGTCGACACGTCAGCCGATCGGGGCGCGCCACCCGATCACCATCCTCGCGGAGCACATCGCCGACACCTTCGTCGCGATGGGGTGGGAGTTGGCCGAGGGCCCCGAGGTCGAAACCGAGCAGTTCAACTTCGACGCATTGAACTTCCCGCCCGACCACCCCGCCCGCAGTGAGCAGGACACGTTCCAAATCGCCCCCGACGGGTCGCGGCAGGTGCTGCGCACACACACCTCGCCCGTGCAGATCCGGACGCTGTTGGAACGCGACCTTCCCGTCTACATCGTCTCGATCGGGCGCACGTTCCGCACCGACGAGCTCGACGCCACCCATACCCCGGTGTTCCACCAGGTCGAAGGCCTCGCGGTCGACAAGGGGCTGACGATGGCGCACCTGCGCGGGACGCTCGACGCGTTCGCCCGCTCGGAGTTCGGTCCGCAGGGCCGCACCCGCTTCCGCCCGCACTTCTTCCCGTTCACCGAACCGTCGGCCGAGGTCGACGTCTGGTTCCCGAACAAGAAGGGCGGCCCCGGCTGGGTGGAGTGGGGTGGCTGCGGCATGGTGAACCCGAACGTGCTGCGGGCCTGCGGTATCGACCCCGAGGTGTATTCCGGGTTCGCCTTCGGCATGGGCCTGGAACGAACCCTGCAGTTCCGCAACGGAATTCCGGACATGCGCGACATGGTCGAGGGTGACGTGCGGTTTTCGCTCCCATTCGGAGTAGGGGCCTGATGCGGCTGCCGTACAGCTGGCTGCGCGAGGTGGTGCAGGCCGGCGCTCCAGGCTGGGACGCGGGTCCTTCCGAGCTCGAGCAGGCGCTGATCCGCATCGGCCACGAGATCGAGGAGGTCATCCCGGTCGGGCCGGTGACGGGTCCGCTGACCGTGGGCCGGGTCGCCGATATCGAGGAGCTGACCGAGTTCAAGAAGCCGATCCGGGCCGTCAAGGTCGACTTGGGTTCACAGGCTGGCGATGTCGAGCCGCATGAAATTGTCTGTGGTGCAACGAATTTCACGGTCGGCGATTTGGTGGTCGTGGCACTGCCCGGCGCGGTCCTGCCGGGCGACTTCGCCATCTCGAGCCGCAAGACCTACGGCCGGACGTCGGACGGGATGATCTGCTCGACGGCCGAATTGAACCTGGGCACCGACCACTCCGGCATCCTGGTCCTGCCTCCCGGCACGGCGGAACCGGGGCATCCGGCCGCCGAGTTGCTGGGTCTCGATGACGTCGTGTTCCACCTGGCTATCACCCCCGATCGCGGCTACTGCCTGTCGGTGCGCGGGATGGCGCGCGAGATCGCGAACGCCTACGACCTGGACTTCATCGATCCGGCCGACGTCGCGGCGTTGCCCGCCGACGGTGAGGCGCTGCCGTTGACCGTCGAACCCGGTACCGGCGTGCAGCGATTCGGACTGCGACCCGTCATCGGCATCGACCCGAAAGCATTGTCGCCGTGGTGGCTTCAGCGCCGACTGCTGCTATGCGGTATCCGCGCCATCTCGCCTGCGGTCGACGTCACCAACTACGTGATGCTCGAATTGGGCCATCCGATGCACGCCCACGATCGGAGCCTGATCACCGGCGGGTTCACCGTGCGCTTCGCGACGCCGGGGGAGACCGTGGTGACGCTGGACGATGTCGAGCGGCGCCTTGACCCGACCGACGTTCTGATCGTCGACGACGTTGCGACCGCGGCGATCGGCGGCGTGATGGGCGCAGGGACCACCGAGGTGCGCGACACCACCGTCGACGTGCTGCTGGAAGCCGCGGTCTGGGACCCGGCCGCGGTGTCGCGCACCCAGCGGCGGCTGCGCCTCTACAGCGAGGCCGGACGCCGCTACGAACGCACCGTCGACCCCGCCATCTCGGTTGCCGCGCTGGATCGCTGTGCCACCCTGCTCGCCGACATCGCCGGTGGCAGCGTCGAACCAAGCTTGACCGACTGGCGCGGGAGTCCTGCACGCGACGACTGGTCGCCCGCTGCGGTGAGCATGGCCGTCGACCTGCCCGACCGGACCGCAGGGGTGGGCTACCCCGACGGGACGACGCAACGTCGACTGGCTCAGATCGGTGCGCGCGTCGACGTCAGCGGCGGTCGGGTGACGGCCACACCGCCCAGTTGGCGGCCGGACCTGCGCCAGCCCGCCGACCTCGTCGAAGAGGTACTGCGCCTGGAGGGGCTGGAGGTCATCCCGTCGGTGTTGCCGCTGGCCCCGCCGGGCCGCGGCCTGAGCCCGGCACAGAAGCGCCGCCGCGCGATCGGAAAGTCGCTGGCGCTCAACGGTTACGTCGAGATCCTGCCGACGCCGTTCCTGCCCGCCGGCGTGTTCGACCAATGGGGGCTACCGGCCGACGACAGCCGCCGGACCACCACACAGGTGCTCAACCCGCTGGAGGCCGACCGGCCGCAACTGGCCACCACGCTATTGCCGGGTCTGTTGGAGGCTCTGAGTCGCAACGTGTCTCGCGGCGCAGTGGACGTCGCACTGTTCGCGGTCCAGCAGGTGGTCGAGCCGACCAGTGAGACCCGCGCGGTCCAGCCGATCCCGACCGACCGACGCCCGACCGACACGGAGATCGCGGACCTCGACGCATCCTTGCCACGCCAGCCACAGCATGTCGGCATCGTGCTGACCGGCCTGCGCGAAACCGCGGGGCCGTGGGGACCCGGCCGCAGGGTCGAGGCGAGCGACGCGTTCGAGGCGGTGCGGGTCGTCGCCCGCGCCGCCGGTGTCGAACTGACGTTTCGCCCCGCCCAATACCTGCCGTGGCATCCGGGTCGCTGCGCCGAGGTGCTGTTGGGTGAGACGGTGGTCGGGCACGCGGGAGAACTGCATCCGGCCGTCGTCGAACGCTCGGGGCTGCCGAAGCGCACCTGCGCCGTCGAACTGGATCTCGACGCGGTGCCGATCGTCGAGGCGCTGCCCGCCCCGGCGGTCTCGCCGTTCCCCGCGGTGTTCCAGGACGTCAGCCTTGTCGTCGCCGATGACGTCGCCGCAGCCGACGTCATCGCGGCCGTCCGGTCCGGGGCGGGCACACTGCTCGAGGACGTGCGGTTGTTCGACGTATACACGGGCCCGCAGATCGGTGAGGGCCGCAAGTCGCTGACACTGGCGCTGCGGTTCCGCGCCGCCGACCGCACCCTCACCGAGGACGAGGCCAGCGCCGCGCGGGACGCGGCCGTGCAGGCCGCCGCACAGCGGGTCGGCGCCGAACAGCGTCGCTGAGCGCAGATCATTGACGCTCTCGGCAATATTGGCGTAGCGTCCCTGAACACTCGAGGGGGCGACCATGTCAGACGTCGACGTTGATTACTGCGTGGTGGGAGCCGGCTTCGCCGGGCTTGCGGCGGCGCTGCGACTCAAACAAGCCGGCCATTCGCTGACAGTGCTCGAAGCGCGGAACCGCATCGGTGGGCGGACGTTCACCGAGCTGCGCGATGACGGCACATACATCGACCACGGCGGCACCTGGGTGGGCCCCGGCCAGGACCGCGTGTACGCGCTGATGAAAGAGTTCGGCATCGCCACCTACAAACAGTTCACCGACGCCGAGGCGATGATGGTCGTCGACGGGAAGCAGTACCGCTACCGCGGCCAGATCCCCTGGACCATGAACCCGTTGACCTCGCTGAACCTGGGTGCCGCGTTTCTCGAATTGAAGCGCATGTGCAAGTCCATTCCCCTGGAGGCGCCCTGGTCGGCGCCGAAGGCTGCGAAATGGGACCGCATGACCCTCGCGCAGTGGCTCGACCATCACCTGCCCGCCAAGCAGGCCCACGAACTGCTCGGCATGGCGCTGTCCGGCAGTTACACCTCGGCGCCTTCCGAGTTGTCAATGCTCTACGTGCTGTTCCAGTTGGCGTCCGCGGGTGGACCGGAGTTCGTGCTCGGCGTCAAGGACGCCGCCGAGGACGCACGGCCGGTCGGCGGCATGCGGGCGATCTACGACGCCATGGCGGCAGAAGTGGCCGGATCCGTTCATCTCGAGCAGCCGGTTCGAGTCATCCGGCAGGACGCCGACGGGGTGACGGTCCGCGCCGAGGGGATGACGGTTCGGGCGAGCCGGGTGGTGGTCGCGGTGCCGCTCGCGATCGCCGGCCACATCATTTACGAGCCGATGCTCCCGATCGACCGGTCCATGCTGCACCAGAGGGGGCCGTCGGGTTCGGTACTCAAGAGCCACGTCGTCTACGACGAGCCCTTCTGGCGCACCGACGGACTGACTGGACAGTCCGCAGCCCCCGGAACCGCCGCGCCGGTGACCATCGATGCGTGCACCGACGTCGGTCGGCCGGGCCTGCTGTGCGTGGTGGCGGAAGGGCCGGGGGCTCGTGAGCTCTCCCGGATGGAGGTGGCCGACCGGCGATCGGCTGTGTTGGCCGCACTCACCGAGCGGTTCGGCGCCAAGGCGAACTCGCCCACCGACTACACCGAACAGGACTGGACCGTCGAGAGGTACTCGGGAGGCGGGATGATCAGCCATACGCCGCCGGGTGTACTGACCGAGTTCGGGCATGCGTTGCGCGAGCCGTGTGGTCGCGTCCACTGGGCCGGCACCGAGTCGTCACACGTCATGATGGGGTTTGTCGATGGCGCCATCCGCTCGGGTGAACGAGCTGCGCGCGAGGTCATGGAGGGCGACGGCAGCCGAAGGCCGAGCGCTCCGGTTGCCATGGCCTGACTTCATATGAGTTTGCACCTGCTTGCATAACCATGCAGAATCGGCCGCATGGTTTCTGTGGCAGTGGCGGGCGCGAGCGGTTACGCCGGCGGCGAGATCCTGCGCCTCCTACTCGGCCATCCGGCCTATTCGGACGGTCGGCTGACCATCGGTGCGCTGACGGCCGCGGCCAGCGCGGGCACGGTGTTGTCCGAACACCACCCGCACCTGCTGCCGCTGGCCAACCGCGTGCTGGACGCGACCGACGCGGACACGTTGACAGGCCATGACGTCGTCTTCCTCGGCCTGCCGCACGGTCATTCCGCGGCGCTGGCCGATCAACTCGGGCCCGACACGCTGATCATCGACTGCGGTGCGGACTTCCGCCTGACCGATGCCACCGCGTGGGAGCGCTACTACGGCTCGGCGCACGCCGGCAGCTGGCCCTACGGGTTGCCCGAACTGCCCGGCGCACGCGACCGGTTGCGTGACGCCAAGCGCATCGCCGTGCCAGGCTGCTACCCGACAGCTGCCCTGCTGGCGCTGTGGCCGGCGATCGCCGAGGACCTCATCGAGCCCGCCATCACCATCGTCTCGGTCAGCGGCGCCTCCGGTGCGGGCCGGGCCGCCAAGGTCGACCTCCTCGGTGCCGAGGTCATCGGATCGGCGCGGGCCTACAACGTCGGCGGCAAGCACCGGCACACCCCCGAGATCGCTCAGGGTCTGCGTGCGCTGACCGACCGCGATGTCACCGTCTCCTTCATCCCGGTGCTGATACCGACCTCACGCGGCATACTGGCCACCTGCACCGCGCGCACCGCCGCGCCACTGTCGGAGATCCGTGCCGCCTACGAAAAAGCCTACGACGCCGAAGCATTCGTGCACCTACTGCCGGAAGGACAGCTGCCGAAGACTGGGGCGGTGCTCGGCAGCAACGCCGCCCAGCTGGCCGTCGCCGTGGATGAAGATGCGAGGACCTTCATCGGCATCGCCGCGATCGACAACCTCGTCAAGGGCACCGGTGGAGCGGCCGTGCAGTCGATGAACCTGGCGCTGGGCTGGCCGGAGACCGAAGGGCTTTCGGTCGTGGGGGTGGCGCCGTGACCGGAGCTGATGTCGCCGGCCAGGCTGCTCCGGCGACGCAGAGCCGCCTCGTGCGCACCCAGGGCGTCACCGCTCCCGCCGGCTTCCGGGCGACCGGGATCGCCGCGGGCCTCAAGGCCTCCGGCGCCCTCGATCTCGCGCTGGTGTTCAACGAAGGCCCCGACTACGCCGCCGCAGGCGTCTTCACCCGCAACAAGGTGAAGGCCGCGCCGGTGCTGTGGACGCAGCAGGTGCTCACCACCGGCCGGCTGCGGGCGGTGATCCTCAACTCGGGCGGCGCCAACGCCTGCACCGGCCCGCAGGGCTTCCAGGACACCCACACCACCGCCGAGGCACTGGCCGCCGCGTTGTCGGACTGGGGCACCGAGACCGGCGCGATCGAAGTCGCCGTGTGCTCGACGGGGCTGATCGGCGACCTGCTGCCAATGGACAAGGTGCTCGCAGGGGTGCAGGAGATCGTGCACGAACTCGGTGGCGGGCTGACCGGCGGTGAAGAGGCCGCACGCGCCATCATGACCACCGACACGGTGCCCAAACAGGTTGCGCTGCACCACGCCGGCAACTGGACGGTCGGTGGGATGGCCAAGGGCGCAGGCATGCTGGCCCCGTCATTGGCGACGATGCTGTGTGTGATCACCACCGACGCGGTCGCCGACGCAGCCACGCTGGACCGGGCGCTGCGCAAGGCGGTGGCGATGACGTTCGACCGCCTCGACGTTGACGGTAGTTGTTCGACCAACGACACGGTGCTGCTGCTGGCCAACGGCGCCAGCGCTATCACACCGACTCAGCGCGAACTCGACGACGCGCTGCGCAGCGTGTGCGACGACCTGTGCGCGCAACTGCAGGCCGACGCCGAAGGGGTGACCAAGCGCATCGTGGTCACGGTGTCGGGTGCGGCCTCGGAGGACGACGCACTGACCGCGGCCCGGGTCGTCGCCCGCGACAGCCTGGTCAAGACCGCGCTGTTCGGGTCGGATCCGAACTGGGGCCGCGTGCTGGCGGCTGTGGGCATGGCGCCGGTCGAGTTGGACCCCGACCGGATCTCCGTGTCGTTCAACGGTTCCGCCGTCTGCAGCGACGGCGTCGGCGCGCCGGGCGCCCGCGAGGTCGACCTCTCCGGGGCCGACATCGACGTCACCATCGACCTCGGCGTCGGCACGGCGTGTGCAGCGGTCCGCACCACCGACCTCTCACACGGCTACGTCGAAGAGAACTCGGCCTACAGCTCATGACGTCGTCCGAGGTGGCCGGCGGCGGCTCCGCCGTGACTCCGGTCAAGGCCAAGGTACTTGCCGGAGCGCTGCCGTGGCTCAAGCAGCTGCACGGCAAGATCGTCGTGGTCAAGTACGGCGGCAACGCGATGACCGACGACGTCCTCAAGGTCGCGTTCGCCGCCGACATGGTGTTCCTGCGCAATTGCGGCATCCATCCGGTGGTGGTGCACGGTGGTGGTCCGCAGATCAGCGCCATGCTCCGACGACTCGGTATGGCAGGCGATTTCAAGGGCGGCTTCCGGGTGACCACGCCCGAGGTGCTCGACGTCGTGCGCATGGTGTTGTTCGGTCAGGTCGGCCGCGAGCTGGTCAACCTGATCAACGCCCACGGACCGTATGCCGTCGGCGTCACAGGCGAGGACGCGCACCTGTTCACCGCGGTGCGGCGCAGTGTCATGGTCGACGGCGTGGACACCGACATCGGCCTGGTCGGCGATGTGGAGAGCGTCGATGCCGACTCGCTGCGCGACCTCATCACCGCGGGCCGCATCCCGGTGGTGTCCACCATCGCCCCGGATGTCGACGGCGTGGTGCACAACATCAACGCCGACACGGCCGCGGCCGCGCTCGCCGAGGCGTTGGGCGCCGAGAAACTGGTGGTGCTGACCGATGTGGAAGGCCTCTACACCAATTGGCCCGACCGCGACTCGCTGGTCAGCCAGATCGACGCGGCCGCACTGAGCCAGTTGCTACCGACGCTGGAGACCGGCATGGTGCCCAAGATGGAGGCCTGTCTGCGGGCCGTCGCAGGGGGCGTCCCCAGCGCGCACGTCATCGACGGCCGCATCGAGCACTGCGTGCTGGTCGAACTGTTCACCGACGAGGGCACCGGCACGAAGGTGGTCCGTCCGACGACGATGACGCAGCGAGGTACGAGCTTCGGCGAGGAGTCGGACAAGAAGGGCGAAGCATGACACTCCTGGATCGCTGGCAGGCCGTCATGATGAACAACTACGGCACCCCGCCGCTGGCGCTGGCCACCGGCGACGGCGCCGTCGTGACCGATGCCGACGGCAAGTCCTATGTGGACCTGCTGGGCGGCATCGCGGTCAACATCCTGGGCCACCGCCACCCCGCGGTGATCGATGCGGTCACCCGCCAGCTCAACACATTGGGGCACACCTCCAATCTCTACGCCACCGAGCCGGGAGTCGCGCTCGCCGAGGCGCTGGTCGGGGCGCTGGGCGGCCCGGATCTTCCAGCCAAGGTGTTCTTCTGCAACTCCGGGACCGAGGCCAACGAGGTTGCTTTCAAGATCACCCGCCTTACCGGACGCACGAAACTGGTTGCGGCACAGGGTGCTTTTCACGGCCGGACGATGGGCTCACTGGCGCTGACGGGCCAGCCCTCGAAACAGGCGCCGTTCGAGCCGCTGCCCGGCGACGTCACCCATGTCCCGTACGGCGACGTGGAAGCGTTGCGAGCCGCCGTCGACGACGAGACCGCCGCGGTGTTCCTGGAGCCGATCATGGGTGAGGGCGGCGTCGTCGTCCCGCCGGCCGGCTACCTCACCGCGGCGCGCGAGATCACCGCCGGGCACGGCGCGTTGCTAGTCCTCGATGAAGTGCAGACCGGAATGGGCCGCACCGGCGCGTTCTTCGCCCACCAGCACGACGGGATGACGCCCGACATCGTGACGCTGGCCAAGGGACTCGGCGGGGGGCTGCCGATCGGGGCGTGCATAGCCGTCGGCGACACGGCGGACCTGCTCACCCCAGGCCTGCACGGCAGCACGTTCGGCGGCAACCCGGTATGCACTGCGGCTGCGCTCGCCGTGCTGCGCGTGCTCGCCGACGACGACCTCATCAGCCGAGCCGACACCCTCGGCAAGACCCTGGCGACCGGCATCGAAGAACTGGGCCATCCGCTCGTCGACCACGTCCGCGGCCGGGGCTTGCTGCGCGGTGTCGTGCTCACCGCCGAGAAGGCCAAGCCCGTCGAATCCGCTGCGCGTGAGGCGGGTTTCCTCATCAACGCCGCCGCACCAAACGTGATCCGGCTGGCCCCGCCGCTGATCATCAGCGAGGCCCAGGTCGATGCCTTTCTGGCCGCGTTGCCTGGCGTTCTCGACCGAGGCGCCGCGCAGTGATCCGCCACTTCCTGCGCGACGACGACCTGACCCCCGACGAGCAGGCCGAGGTGCTGGCGCTGGCGGCGCGAATGAAGAACGACCCGTTCGGCCACCGCCCGTTGGAGGGGCCGTGCGGCGTGGCGGTCATCTTCGACAAGAACTCGACCAGGACAAGGTTCTCGTTCGAGATCGGCATCGCCCAACTGGGCGGCCACGCCGTCGTGGTCGACGGTCGCAGTACTCAGCTCGGCCGCGACGAGACGCTCGAAGACACCGGCCGGGTGTTGTCCCGCTACGTCAAGGCGATCGTGTGGCGCACGTTCGCTCAGGATCGGCTGACCGCGATGGCAGCAGGGTCGACGGTGCCGATCGTCAACGCGCTGTCCGACGAGTTCCACCCCTGCCAGGTGCTTGCTGACCTCCAGACGCTCGCCGAACGCAAAGGCGCGCTGGCCGGCCTGCGGATGTCCTACTTCGGTGACGGCGCCAACAACATGGCGCACTCGCTCATGCTGGGCGGCGTGACCGCGGGCATCGACGTCACGATCGCCGCCCCCGACGGCTTCGCACCGCACCCGGATTTCGTTGCCGCCGCCAAGAAGCGGGCCGCACAGACCGGGGCGACGGTGGCGCTGACCGCCGACGCACGGGCAGCCGCTGAGGGCGCCGACGTACTGGTCACCGATACCTGGACTTCCATGGGACAGGAGGACGACGGCCTCGATCGGGTCGGCCCGTTCCGCCCGTTCCAGGTCAACTCCGACTTGGTCACCCTTGCCGACTCCGAAGCCGTTGTCCTGCATTGCCTTCCCGCACACCGTGGTGATGAGATCACCGACGACGTGATCGACGGGCCGCACAGCGCGGTGTGGGACGAGGCCGAGAACCGCCTGCACGCGCAGAAGGCGCTGCTGGTGTGGCTGTTGGAGCGAGCGGGAGTCGAGCAGTGACCTCAGCGGCGACCAGGGCGGGCAGGCAGGCGCGCATCGTGTCGATCCTGTCGACGCAGTCCGTACACAGCCAGGGTGAGCTGGCCGCGATGCTGGCCGGCGAGGGCATCGATGTCACCCAGGCGACGCTGTCGCGCGACCTCGAGGAACTCGGCGCGGTCAAACTGCGTGGGGCAGACGGCGGCGTCGGCGTCTACGTCGTGCCCGAGGACGGCAGTCCGGTGCGCGGCGTCTCCGGCGGCACGGAACGGATGTCACGGCTGCTGGCCGAGCTACTGGTGTCCACCGACGCCAGTGGCAACCTCGCGATCCTGCGCACCCCGCCGGGCGCGGCCCACTACCTCGCCAGCGCGATCGACCGGGCGGCGCTGCCGTTCGTCGTGGGCACCGTCGCCGGCGACGACACCATCCTGGTCGTCGCCCGCGAGCCGATGACCGGCGCGGAACTGGCGACGAAATTCGAAGGCATCCAACAGAAGGAGACTGGTAACCGATGAGCGAACGCGTCATCCTGGCGTACTCCGGAGGTCTGGATACCTCGGTGGCGATCAGCTGGATCGGCAAGGAGACCGGACGCGAGGTGGTCGCCGTCGCGATCGACCTCGGACAGGGCGGCGAGGACATGGAGGTCATCCGGCAGCGCGCGCTCGACTGCGGGGCGGTCGAGGCAGTCGTCGTGGACGCCCGCGACGAGTTCGCCGAGCAGTACTGCCTGCCCGCGATCCAGTCCAACGCGCTCTACATGGACCGCTACCCGTTGGTGTCCGCACTGAGCCGGCCGCTGATCGTCAAGCACCTGGTGGCCGCGGCGCGCAAGCACGGCGGCGGCACCGTCGCACACGGTTGTACCGGCAAGGGCAACGACCAGGTGCGCTTCGAGGTCGGGTTCAATTCGCTGGCCCCGGATCTTCAGGTGCTCGCGCCGGTCCGCGACTACGCGTGGACCCGCGAGAAGGCCATCGCATTCGCCGAAGAGAACGCGATTCCCATCAACGTCACCAAGCGCTCCCCATTCTCCATCGACCAGAACGTGTGGGGCCGCGCCGTGGAAACCGGCTTCCTGGAGCATCTCTGGAACGCGCCGACCAAGGACGTCTACGACTACACCGTCGACCCGACGGTCAACTGGGGGGTCCCCGACGAGGTCGTCGTCGGCTTCGAGCGCGGTGTCCCGGTGTCCATCGACGGCAGGCCGGTGAGCGTCTTGGAGGCCATCGAGGAGCTCAACCGGCGCGGCGGTGAGCAGGGTGTCGGCAGGCTCGACGTCGTCGAGGACCGCCTGGTGGGCATCAAGAGCCGCGAGATCTACGAGGCGCCGGGGGCGATGGTGTTGATCACCGCGCACACCGAGCTCGAACACGTCACCCTCGAACGCGAGCTCGGCCGCTTCAAGCGGGGCACCGACCGCAAATGGGGCGAGCTCGTCTACGACGGGCTTTGGTATTCGCCGCTGAAGACCGCGCTGGAAACGTTCGTCGCCAGTACCCAGGAGCACGTCTCGGGGGAGATCCGAATGGTGTTGCACGGCGGGCACATCGCGGTCAACGGTCGCCGCAGCGCAGAGTCGCTGTACGACTTCAACCTCGCCACCTACGACGAAGGCGACACGTTCGACCAGTCCGCGGCCCGCGGCTTCGTGCAGATCCACGGCCTGTCGTCGAGCATCTCGGCCCGCCGGGATCTGGCCGGTAAGTGAGCACCAACGAAGGCTCGCTGTGGGGTGGGCGATTCTCCGGCGGACCGTCCGATGCGCTGGCGGCGCTGTCGAAGTCGACGCACTTCGACTGGGTGTTGGCGCCCTACGACATCCGAGCGTCGAAGGCGCACGCGCGCGTCCTGTTTGCGGCCGGCCTGTTGACCGAGGAGCAGCGTGACGGGCTGCTGGTCGGCCTGGACAGCCTGGCCGCCGACGTCGCCGACGGCGGCTTCGGGCCTCTCGTCACCGACGAGGATGTGCACGGCGCGCTGGAACGCGGCCTGATCGACCGCGTCGGCGCGGAACTCGGCGGCCGCCTGCGCGCGGGCCGCTCGCGAAACGATCAGGTGGCCACGCTGTTTCGGCTGTGGCTTCGCGATGCGATCCGGCGGGTCGCCGACGGGGTGCTCGAGGTGGCGTCCGCACTCGCCGACCAGGCCGCAGCCCACCCGACGGCGATCATGCCCGGCAAGACGCACCTGCAGTCGGCGCAACCCGTCCTGCTCGCCCATCACCTGCTGGCGCATGCCCACCCGCTGCTGCGCGATGTCGACCGGCTCGCCGACGTCGACAAGCGCACGGCCGTGTCGCCCTACGGATCCGGGGCGCTCGCCGGGTCGTCGCTGCGCCTCGATCCCGACGCGATCGCCGCCGACCTCGGATTCGCCGCGGCGGCCGACAACTCGATCGATGCCACCGCTTCCCGGGACTTCGCCGCCGAGGCGGCATTCGTCTTCTCGATCATCGGCGTCGACTTGTCCCGGCTGGCCGAGGACATCATCCTCTGGAGCACGACCGAATTCGGCTATGTCGAGTTGCACGACTCCTGGTCGACCGGCAGCTCGATCATGCCGCAGAAGAAGAACCCCGACATCGCCGAGCTCGCGCGGGGCAAGTCCGGCCGTCTCATCGGCAACCTGACCGGGCTGCTGGCCACCCTCAAGGCGCAACCGCTGGCCTACAACCGCGACCTGCAGGAGGACAAGGAACCGGTGTTCGACTCGGTGGCCCAGCTGGAGCTGCTGCTGCCTGCGATGGCGGGCCTGGTGGCGACGCTGCGGTTCGACGTCGACCGGATGGCCGAGCTCGCCCCGCTGGGCTACACGCTGGCCACCGATGTCGCCGAGTGGCTGGTGGGACGGGGAGTGCCGTTCCGCGTCGCGCACGAGGCGGCGGGTGCCGCGGTGCGTGCGGCCGAGGTGCGCGGCGTCGGCCTGGAAGACCTCGCGGACGCCGAACTGGCGGGCATCCACCCGGAGCTCTCGCCGCAGGTGCGCGAAGTGCTCACCGTGGACGGATCGGTCAACTCCCGCGACGCCAGGGGAGGCACGGCACCCGTGCAGGTGGCCAGGCAACTGAGGGTGGTGCGCGGGGCGGTCGACGACCTGCGCCTGCGGCTGCGGCGGTGATCTGCGCCGGTCAGTCCTCGGCAGCGGCCAGCCACGCCTCTTCGAGCGAGTCCTTGCGTTGCGCCAGCTCGCGGAGTTCGTCGTTGAGCCGACCGAGCAGGACGTGGTCGGATGCCGCCTCGGCCATCGACTGATGCAGTGCGGCGATCCGCTGGTCCAGCTTCTCCAACTGACCCTCGATGCGGGTCATCTCCTTGCCGGTGCGCCGTTCGCGCGCCGCTGCCGACTCACCCTTCTGCGGTTCCGGTCGAGCACTCGACGGCGCCGCGGAGGCCCGCTGCGCCAGATACTGATCGATGCCGCCGGGCAGCAGGTCGCAGCGACCACCGCCGGTCAGCGCATAGGTGACGTCGGTGACGCGCTCGAGGAAGTAGCGGTCGTGCGTGACCACGATCAGGGTGCCGGGCCAGCCGTCCAGGTAGTCCTCGATGACAGTCAGCGTGTCGATGTCGAGATCGTTGGTCGGCTCGTCGAGCAGCAACACATTCGGTTCGTCGAGCAGCATGCGCAGGAACTGCAGCCTGCGCCGCTCGCCGCCCGACAACTCCGCCACCCGCGCGGTCAGCTTGTCGCCGGTGAATCCGAAGTCTCGCAGCAGGGTGTCGGCGCTGATCTCCCGTCCGCCCGCCAGTTCCGTGATTCGACGGCGGTTCTCGATCGCGTCGAGCACCCGCTCGGCGCCGCCGAGTTCGGCCAGCGCCTGACTGAGGTAACCGATCTTCAGCGTGGCGCCGCGCTTGATCGTGCCGGCCGTGGGGGCCAGCTCGCCGGCCAGCAGCCGCAGCACCGTCGTCTTGCCGGTGCCGTTGACGCCGACCAGGCCGATGCGTGCGCCCGGCCCGATCGACCAGTCGATCTTGTCGAGCACGACGGTGTCGCCCGCCTCGAGGCGGACGCGGTGCAGGTCGAACACGTCTTTGCCGAGTCGGGTGGTCGCAAAGCTCTGCAGCACCAGGGAATCGCGCGGCGGGGGCTCGTTGGCGATTAACTCGTTGGCCGCCTGGATCCGGAACTTGGGCTTGGAGGTGCGCGCCGGCGGACCCCGCCGCAGCCACGCGAGTTCCTTGCGCATCAGGTTCTGGCGGCGCGCCTCGGCGCCTGCCGCCAGCCGCATCCGCTCCGCGCGCGCCAGCACGTAGGCCGCGTAGCCCCCCTCGTAACCGTCGACTCGCCCTTTCCCAGATTCGCTGTGCACCTCCCACGTCCTGGTGCACACCGCGTCGAGGAACCAGCGATCGTGGCTGACCACCACCAGCGCCCTGGCAGGCCGAGCGTTGAGGTGTCCGGCGAGCCACCCGATCACCTCGACGTCGAGATGGTTCGTCGGCTCGTCGAGCACGAGCACGTCGTGGCCGGCGATGAGGACGGTGGCCAGCGCCACGCGCCGCCGCTCACCGCCGGACAGGTGCCCGACGGTGGTGTCCACGTCCACGCCGCCCAGCAGGTGCGAGACCACGTCGCGGGTGTGCGGTTCTGCAGCCCATACGTGGTCGGGCCTGCCGCCGACGATCACTTCGCGGACGGTGGCCTGGGCTCCGAAGTCGTCGCTCTGGTGCAGGTAGCCGACCGACAGCCCGGACGTGTGAGTCACCCGACCGGAGTCGGGTTCGCGCGCCGTCGTCAGGATCTGCAGCAGGGTCGTCTTGCCGTCGCCGTTGCGTCCGACGACGCCGACCGCGTCGCCGTCGTCGATGCCCAGGCTCACAGCGTCGAGCAGCGTACGGGTGCCGTAGCTGACCGTCACGCGTTCGACGTTGATCAGGTTCGCCACGACCGCCGATGATAGGTCGACCGTTCCGCGGCACAGGCTGTGCCATGATTGCCCCGTTACTCGGGGGAACGCGAGGTCGCATAAAGGGGAGCGCGGTGGTGGACTTGTCGGCGATAACCAGGCCCGTAGGCCGACTGGTGGCCACTGCTCAGAATGGCCTGGAGGTCTTGCGCTACGGCGGACTGGAGACCGGGGCGGTGCCTTCGCCGTTTCAGATCATCCAGAGCGTGCCGATGTACCGGTTGCGTCGGTACTTCCCGCCGGACACGCGGCCCGGCGCCAGGCAACCCGGCCCACCCGTGCTGATGGTGCACCCGATGATGATGTCGGCCGACATGTGGGACGTGACCCGCGACGACGGCGCCGTCGGCATCCTGCACAAGGTCGACATCGACCCGTGGGTCATCGACTTCGGCGCACCCGACAAGGTCGAGGGCGGCATGGAACGCACCCTCGCGGACCACGTCGTCGCGCTCAGCGAGGCGATCGACACCGTGAAAGAGGTCACCGGCCGCGACGTGCACCTGGCCGGCTACTCGCAGGGCGGCATGTTCGCCTACCAGTCGGCGGCCTACCGCCGATCCAAGGACCTGGCAAGCATCATCGCGTTCGGCTCGCCGGTCGATACCCTGGCCGCGCTGCCGATGAACCTGCCGCCCGGCATCGCGCCCGCCGCGGCGGACTTCATGGCCGACCATGTGTTCAGCCGCATCGACATCCCCGGTTGGCTGGCCCGCACCGGGTTTCAGATGCTCGATCCGCTCAAGACCGCACAGTCGCGTATCGACTTCCTGCGCCAGTTGCATGACCGCGAGGCGCTGCTGCCGCGCGAGCAGCAGCGCCGCTTCCTGGCTTCCGAGGGGTGGATCGCCTGGTCGGGACCGGCCATCGCCGAACTGCTCAAGCAATTCATCGCCCACAACCGGATGATGAGCGGCGGCTTCAACATTCACGGCGACCTGGTCACGCTCTCCGACATCGACTGCCCGGTGCTCGCGGTGGTCGGCGAGGTGGACGACATCGGACAGCCCGCGTCCGTGCGCGGCATCAAGCGCGCTGCCCCGAAGGCCGATGTCTATGAGTATCTGATCCGCGCAGGTCATTTCGGTCTGGTCGTGGGCTCCAAGGCGGCCGACCAGACGTGGCCGACGGTCGCACAGTGGGTGAAGTGGCTCGACGGCACCGGCGAGTTGCCCGGGGACGTGAACCCGATGGCGCTGTTGCCGCAGGAGCACAGCGAAAGCGGTGTCTCGCTGAGCTCCCGGGTGGCCCACGGGGCGGGGGCGGCCACCGAGATGGTCTTCAGCTTCGCACGCTCCGCCGCGGGCGCGCTGGTGTCGGCCAACAAATCCGCCCGTGCGCTGGCCGTCGAGACGGCCCGAACGCTGCCGCGCCTGGCGCGACTCGGCCAGATCAACGACCACACCCGCATCTCGCTCGGGCGGATCATGAGCGAACAGGCCAGGGACGCACCCAACGGCGAAGCCCTGCTGTTCGACGGCCGAGTGCACACCTACGAGGCGGTCGACCGACGCATCGACAACGTCGTTCGCGGGCTCATCGAAGTCGGGGTGCGCCAGGGGGCGCACGTCGGCGTGTTGATGGAGACCCGCCCCAGCGCCCTGGTCGCGATCGCCGCACTGTCCCGGCTGGGGGCGGTGGCGGTCCTGATGCCGCCCGACGTCGACCTGGCCGCCGCCGTGCGCCTGGGCTCGGTGTCGGAGATCATCGCCGACCCCACCCACCTCGACGCGGCGCGGGGGCTGGGCACCCGGGTGCTCATCCTGGGTGGCGGCGAGTCCCGCGACCTTCACCTGCCTGAGCACGCAGGCGTGGTCGACATGGAACAGATCGATCCCGAGGTCGTGGACCTGCCGGGCTGGTACCGACCGAATCCGGGACTGGCCCGGGATCTGGCCTTCGTCGCCTTCAGCACCGTCGGCGGCGAACTCCACGCCCGGCAGATCACCAACTACCGTTGGGCGCTCTCGGCGTTCGGCACGGCGTCCGCCGCCAACCTCAGCCGAAACGACACCGTGTACTGCCTGACCCCGCTGCACCACCAGTCGGGACTGCTGGTGGCACTCGGTGGCGCCGTCGTCGGCGGGTCACGGATCGCGTTGTCGCGCGGCCCCCGGCCCGACCGGTTCGTCCAAGAGATCCGCCAGTACGGCGTCACCGTCGTGACCTACACGTGGGGCATGCTGCGCGACGTCATCGACGACCCGTCGTTCTCGCTGGTCGGCAGCCATCCCGTGCGGTTGTTCATCGGCTCGGGCATGCCGACCGGACTGTGGAAGCGCGTCGTCGAGGTGTTCGCGCCCGCCCAGATCGTCGAGTTCTTCGCGACCACCGACGGTCAGGCCGTGCTGGCCAACGTGTCCGGCGCCAAGATCGGCAGCAAGGGCAGGCAGCTGCCCGGCGGTGGCGAGGTCGCGCTGGCCGCCTACGACCCCGACGAGGACCTGATCCTCGAGGACGACGACGGCTTCGTGCGCCGGGCCGACGACAACGAGGTCGGCGTCTTGCTCGCCCATCCCCGTGGACCAGTGGACCCCACCGCCTCGATCAAGCGCGGTGTGTTCGCCCCGGCCGACACCTGGGTGTCCACCGAGTACCTGTTCCGCCGCGACGAAGACGGGGACTACTGGCTCGTCGACAACCGGGGCTTGGTCATCCGCACCGCACGGGGCTGCGTGTTCTCCGCACCTGTCAACGACGCCGTCGGCCATCTCGGGGCGGTCGACCTCGCGGTGACCTACGGGGTCGAGGTGAATGGCCACGAACTGGCCGTGACCGCGCTCGCCCTGCGCCCCGGCGGCAGCATCCCCTCGGCCGATCTGTCGGAGGCGCTGTCCGACCTTCCCGTCGGCTGCCCACCCGACATCGTCCACGTGGTCTCGAAGATGGCACTCAGCGCCTCCTACCGACCCCTGATCAGCCCGCTGCGCGCCGAGGGCCTCCCGAAGCCGTCGCGTAACGCCTGGTACCTGGACCCCGATACGAATCGGTACAAGCGGTTGACCGTTGCGGTGCGTACCGAGATCGCCGAGGGCCAGCCTGGATGACCGTGCCGCCTCGGGCGGTCGCTGTTAGGCTCCCCGCTGGTGGTCGAACGCCGCCGCGTCGGGCAGTCGCGTCACCGAGCTGGAGGAATGATGACCTTGTTCTCGCTGCAGACCGGTAGTGATCGCGAGGCCTGGCGCCGCGTCGTCATCGGCGGCATCGCCGGCGCCGCGCTGGCCGCCACCCTGTTCACAGAAAATGGCGCGCCGACCGCGTCCGCGCAGCCCGCCCAGCCCACGACCACCGAGGCGCCGACCCCTACCGCCGAGGCCGACGGCCCGAAGAAGCCGTGCACCGGTGACGACTGCAACCGGGTCGATGAGGAGGCCGTCGCGGCCGCCCAACGGGCCCGGCAAGCCGACCAGGTGTTGCAGTCCATCCACGCCGAGTACGCGCAGGGCGACGGCGGCGGACAGATCTCCAAGCTGATCGACGACGCGATGCTCCTGCGGAGACAGGGGTTCCGCCCGTCCGGGGCCAACGCCACCGCCCTCATCGAGGCGCTCGACAAACGGCCGAACCAGACCCCGCTGGTCGAGGCGCTCAAGGAGACCATCGCCTACCAGCGCAAGCTGCAGCTGCGAGCCCAGCAATCGGCCGCGGCCCAAGGGCCGATCGCCGGTCCCGTGCCGGTGCTCCCCGGCATGGGCTTCAATCCGGTCGGCTGACGCGGATGGCTCTGGACGCCAGGCTTCTGGAGATCCTGGTCTGTCCGCAGGATCGCGGACCGTTGCTGCTCGTCGAGGACGAGTATCTCTACAACCCGCGGCTGCGCCGCGCCTACCGCATCGACGGCGGGATTCCGGTGTTGTTGATCGACGAGGCTGTCGCGGTCACCGATGACGGCGAACACCAGCGGATGCTCGATCTTGCGTCAGGACAGGTCGGGTAGGTCGCCGGTCAGGTAGCGCTGCAGGTTGGGAGCGATGATCTCGGCCACCTGCTCGACGGGCAACGACTTGAACGGCTCGAGTTCGAGGATGTAGCGGACCATCACCACGCCGACCAGCTGTGAGGCCACGAACTGGACCCGGACCGGGCCGGTGCCGGGCGGGTCGTCGACGCGGGCGCCGATCTGGGCGGCGATGATCTCCTGGAAGAAGGACCGCACCAGCGAGACGTCGTTCCCCGCGAGGACCGACCGCAGCGTCGCGATGAAGCCCTTGCCCAGCTCGGACTCCCACAGCGGCAACAGGATCGATGGCAGTGTCCGGCCGATGTCCTCGACCGGAATCTCCTGCAGCGGTCCGATCACCTGCATGGGGTCGATCGGGATGTGGATGGCTGCGGCGAACAGTTGCGTCTTGGTGCCGAAGTAATGATGCACGAGCGCCGGGTCGACCCCTGCATCGGCGGCGATCGCGCGGATCGAGGTTCTGTCGATCCCTTTGCGCGCGAACAATTCACGCGCGCTGGCAAGAATGCGCTCCCGGGTGTCCGACGTCCCCGGCGGTCGGCCGGGCCGTTTGCGTTCTGCGTTGGTCGTCAAGTGATCAGGGAGTCCTTCGTCGTAGCGTGGCTGCGGCCAGAGCGAGCGCGAGCACCGCGCATCCGATCACCACAACGATGTCACGAACCGCGACCGCGGTCAGCTCCGGATGCCTGCCCACCTCCTGCAGCGCCTCGAGCGCATAGCTGGCGGGCATCACGTTGCTGATCCACTCGAGCCATTGCGGCATCTGCGCACGAGGGACGATCACCCCGGCCAGCAGCAGCTGCGGCGCTATCACCAGCGGCATGAACTGCACCGCCTGAAACTCGGTGCGCGCGAACGCACTCGCCAGCAGGCCCAGCCCGACTCCCAGCACCGCATTCACGATCGCGATGACGAACACCCACCCGGGGCTACCGGCCGTTTCGAAGCCGAGCAGCCAGAACGACACCACGGTCGCGACAGAAGCCTGCGCCGCAGCGGCGATGGAGAACGCGCTGCCATAGGCGGCAAGCAGATCCAGTCGGCGCAGCGGCGTGGTCAGGATGCGCTCCAACGTGCCGGAGACCCGTTCGCGCTGCATCGTGATCGCGGTGATCAAGAACATCACCAACAACGGGAAGAGCCCGAGCACGACCAGGGCCGCGTTGTTGAACGGATCGGGTGCGCCGGGCCGGGTCGGGACGTTCTGAAACATGAAGTACATCAGCGTGATGATCAGTACGGGCACCACGAGAATCATCGCGACACTGCGGTGATCGGCCAGCAGCTGGCGCAGGATCCGCGTGGTCGTGGCCAGGTATGGCCGCACGCTCAGCCGGCTGGGCTTCTTCCGGCTGCGGTGCTGTGCCGGATGACGGACAGAAACGCTTCCTCTAGCGACTGACATCCCGTGTCCTCTCGTAACTTGCTCGGCGTGGTATGGGTGAGCAGGCGACCCTCGCGCATGAGCAACAGGTCCCCGCAGTGGTCGGCCTCGTCCATGACGTGGCTGGAGACGAGCAGCGTCGTGCCTCGGCGGGCGAGCTCATGGAAACGTTCCCAGAGATCCACGCGCAGCACCGGGTCCAGTCCGACGGTGGGTTCGTCGAGCACCAACAAATCCGGGCGCGACACCAACGCGCAGGCCAGTGAAATACGGGTGCGCTGACCACCGGAGAGGTTGTGGCACAGTGCCGTTCGGTGGTCGTCGAGGCCGACCGCGTTGACCGCCTCATCGGCGGCTTGAGCGTCCGTGCCGTACAACGCCGCGAAATAGCGCACGTTGTCGATGACGCGCAGGTCGTCGTAGACGGTCGGGTCCTGGGTCACGTAGCCCACGCGGTGCCGCAGGTCGGCCGACCCCGCGGGTCTACCGAGCACGGTCACGGTTCCCTCGCTGATGATCTGGGTGCCGACGACACTGCGCATCAGCGTCGTCTTGCCGCACCCGGAGGGTCCCAGCAGGCCGGTGGTCGTGCCCTGGGCGATCTGCACCGTGATGTCGTCGAGGGCGACGCGGTTGCCCCGCACCACCCGCAGACCGCGGATGTCGATGGCCGGTTGACTCCGGTCGCGCGAGAATTCATCTGCCGATGAAGTCATCATATGATGAATATGACTCGCCAAGGCCGCCGATGTCAATGCCGGCCGACTGCCGGCCGTAGGATTGCCGACGATGGTCCGCGAATATCTGCGCACAGTTCCCGACGGCCAGGTCGACGTCACGTTGCCGGTGACCATCGACGGGCTGAGCTATATCGATCCTGATGATCCGGCGATGCCGATGTATCGCGTGATCGCCAACAACCGGCAACCTGTTGCATTGCGCGACTTGATGATTGCGCCGGTGCGTTCCGGCTACATCGGTGACGGGCGGCAACCGGACCCCTCGCTGGTGCCGCCGACCGGCGCCGAGGCGGTGCCCGACGTCGCAGTCGACCAGGTCTACCTGCCGGTGCGCGACGGGGTGGCGCGGTGCCAGCTCTACCGGCCCGCCGACGTCCCGGACGGGACGCTGCCTGTGATCCTCTATCTCCACGGCGGCGGCTTCACCGTCGGGTCGTCCGAAGACTGCGACTTTCTGGCCCGAAAGCTCGCTTTCACCAACCGCGCGTTGGTGGTGTCGGCCAACTACCGGTCGGCACCCGAGTTCGCTTTCCCGGTTCCGCTCGACGACGCCTACGACGTGTACCGCTGGATTGTCGAGCATGGCGACGAGATCGATGCGGACGTATCGCGACTCGCCGTCGCCGGCGACTCGGCGGGATCGAACCTGGCGGCGGCGATCCCGCTGCGGGCGCGTGACGAGGGCGTACGGATACCCGACGCGGTGGTGATGCTCGGTGCGTTCGCCGACTTCCAGTTCGAGCGATGGCCGTCGTTTCTGGATCTGGCTCCTCGCGGCATCGTCTACGACATGCCGTTCGCGGGCTTCATCCGCGGCGCTTACGTCAGCGCGACGCCGTGGGACCACCCTTGGGTCAGTCCGATCGAGGGCGACCTGACCGGCTACCCGTTGGCCGTGGTGGTCGCCGGCACCCACGACCCGATCGTCGATTCGGCGAAGGCCTTCGCGCAGCGCATCAGAGCCGCCGGCGGGGAGACCGTCGACTACTTCCCGGCCGGAATGCCGCACGGCTTCTACTTCTTCCCGGGCGTGCATCCCGAGGAGGCGGTCGCCTACGACCTGGTCGCCAAGGCGCTCGCCGCGCCCTTCGGTCGTTGACGGTGACAGCCGAGCCGCTGTCGGTCGATCCGCTGACCGCGGCGCGCCGGCTACTGGGTGCGACCCTCACCGCTCGCGGGGTGAGCGCCTTGATCGTCGAGGTCGAAGCGTACGGCGGCCCTGCCGACGGTCCGTGGCCGGACGCGGCGGCACATTCCTACCGCGGGCCGAGCGCACGCAACTCGGTGATGTTCGGGCCGCCGGGTCGGCTCTACACCTACCGCAGCCACGGCATCCACGTCTGTGCCAACGTCGCATGCGCGACCGACGGCATCGCAGGAGCGGTGCTGCTGCGAGCCGCCGCCGTCGAGGCCGGTCTCGACACGGCACTGGCCCGCCGCGGTGAGACGGTTCGCCCGGCGGGGCTGGCGAGGGGTCCCGGCAATCTGTGTTCGGCGCTGGGCATCACGATGGACGACAACGGACTCGACCTGTTCGACTCAGCGGGCCCGATCGAGCTGATGCTGGGTGAACGGCAGCCCGCCGAGGAGGGACCGCGGGTAGGGGTCAGCAAGGCGGCCGACCGACCGTGGCGGTTCTGGCTGGCTGGGCGACCTGAGGTCTCGGTGTACCGGCGTAGCCCGCGGGCACCGGTTCCCGGTGCCAGCGACTAGTACGGAAAGATCGCGGACATGGGTACGTCGATCCTCGACGAATTGGAGTGGCGCGAGCTGATCGCGCAGTCCACGGACCGCGACGCGCTGGCCGAAGCACTGGCCGCAGGTCCGGTCACCGTGTATTCGGGCTTCGACCCCACCGCCCCGAGCCTGCACGCCGGACACCTGATCCCGCTGCTGACCCTGCGCCGCCTTCAGCAGGCCGGCCATCGTCCGATCGTGCTGGCCGGCGGCGCCACGGGCATGATCGGCGACCCGCGCGACACGGGGGAGCGGACGCTGAACACGGCCGACACTGTGGCTGACTGGGCCGGCCGGATTCGCGGTCAGCTCGAGCGGTTCGTCGAATTCGACAGTTCGCCCACCGGCGCAGTGGTGGAGAACAACCTGTCCTGGACCGGACCGCTGTCGACGATCGAGTTCCTGCGCGACGTGGGCAAATACTTCTCGGTCAACGTAATGCTCGACCGTGACACCGTCCGCCGCCGGCTCGAAGGTGAGGGCATCTCCTATACCGAGTTCAGCTACATGCTGCTGCAGGCCAACGACTACGTCGAGCTGCACCAGCGGTACGGGTGCTCACTGCAGATCGGCGGGTCCGATCAGTGGGGCAACATCATCGCCGGCGTCCGGCTGGTGCGTCAGAAGGCGGGTGCGACGGTGCACGCGCTGACGACACCGCTGGTCACCGATTCGGAAGGCAGGAAGTTCGGCAAGTCGACCGGTGGCGGCAGCCTGTGGCTGGACCCCGCGATGACCAGCCCGTACGCCTGGTATCAGTACTTCATCAACACCGCGGACGCCGACGTGGTGCGCTACCTGCGCTGGTTCACTTTTCTCACGCCCGACGAGCTCACCGCGATGGACGAGGCGACGACGCAGCGAGCCCACGAACGGGCCGCGCAGCGCAGGCTGGCACGCGAGTTGACCACGCTGGTGCACGGTGAATCGGCGACGCGATCGGTCGAGTACGCCAGCCAGGCGTTGTTCGGCCGCGCAGAGCTTGCCGAGCTCGACGAGCCGACGCTCGGTGCGGCCCTGCGCGAAGCGGCGGTCGCAGAGTTCAAGCCGGGCGGCCACGAGACGATCACCGACCTGCTCGTGGCCAGCGGGCTCTCGGCGAGCAAGGGCGCGGCCAGGCGGACCGTCGGCGAGGGCGGCGCCTACGTCAACAATGTTCGGATCGACAGCGACGACTGGGCGCCGCAAGCCTCCGACTTCCTGCACGGCCGTTGGTTGGTGTTGCGGCGCGGCAAGCGCAGCATCGCCGGGATCGAACGCGTCGGCTGAGTTCGGGAACAAACCCGAGCGGCATCGCGTTGGAGGTTCTGTTGGAGTCAACGCACCCTGGTGCGCATGATCGGTGCCGGGTCCGAAAAACCCGCACCAGCAGCCCATTTGACTCCAAGTTATCCCTCACGTAACTTATCGGAGTCGCTGCGACACGGGCCCAGCCCGAAGAGCGCGGCGGCGTCCCAGAGGGAAACCCCACTTCGGTGGGTTCCCGAGCGTCCGCACTACGAAGACGCGGCCATTGGCCGCGGGCTTGGTGGCGCGGCTGCGCGGGTGTGTTGTTTGAGAACTCAATAGTGTGTTTGGTGGTTTTTGTTTGTTGTTTTTTTGTTGCGCCTCTTTTTCCCGTTTAGGGGTGTGATGTTTTTTTGACCAGTTTTGTGCTGGTTGCTTGGTTCGGATTGTTCTGAATGGCTCATTTTGTTTGGGTTTTGTTTGGAGAGTTTGATCCTGGCTCAGGACGAACGCTGGCGGCGTGCTTAACACATGCAAGTCGAACGGAAAGGCCCTTTCGGGGGTGCTCGAGTGGCGAACGGGTGAGTAACACGTGGGTGATCTGCCCTGCACTTTGGGATAAGCCTGGGAAACTGGGTCTAATACCGAATACACCTTCCTGGTTGCATGGCTGGGTAGGGAAAGCTTTTGCGGTGTGGGATGGGCCCGCGGCCTATCAGCTTGTTGGTGGGGTGATGGCCTACCAAGGCGACGACGGGTAGCCGGCCTGAGAGGGTGTCCGGCCACACTGGGACTGAGATACGGCCCAGACTCCTACGGGAGGCAGCAGTGGGGAATATTGCACAATGGGCGCAAGCCTGATGCAGCGACGCCGCGTGAGGGATGACGGCCTTCGGGTTGTAAACCTCTTTCAGCTACGACGAAGCGCAAGTGACGGTAGTAGCAGAAGAAGCACCGGCCAACTACGTGCCAGCAGCCGCGGTAATACGTAGGGTGCGAGCGTTGTCCGGAATTACTGGGCGTAAAGAGCTCGTAGGTGGTTTGTCGCGTTGTCCGTGAAAACTCACAGCTTAACTGTGGGCGTGCGGGCGATACGGGCAGACTGGAGTACTGCAGGGGAGACTGGAATTCCTGGTGTAGCGGTGGAATGCGCAGATATCAGGAGGAACACCGGTGGCGAAGGCGGGTCTCTGGGCAGTAACTGACGCTGAGGAGCGAAAGCGTGGGGAGCGAACAGGATTAGATACCCTGGTAGTCCACGCCGTAAACGGTGGGTACTAGGTGTGGGTTTCCTTCCTTGGGATCCGTGCCGTAGCTAACGCATTAAGTACCCCGCCTGGGGAGTACGGCCGCAAGGCTAAAACTCAAAGGAATTTACGGGGCCCGCACAAGCGGCGGAGCATGTGGATTAATTCGATGCAACGCGAAGAACCTTACCTGGGTTTGACATGCACAGGACGCCGGCAGAGATGTCGGTTCCCTTGTGGCCTGTGTGCAGGTGGTGCATGGCTGTCGTCAGCTCGTGTCGTGAGATGTTGGGTTAAGTCCCGCAACGAGCGCAACCCTTGTCTCATGTTGCCAGCGCGTTATGGCGGGGACTCGTGAGAGACTGCCGGGGTCAACTCGGAGGAAGGTGGGGATGACGTCAAGTCATCATGCCCCTTATGTCCAGGGCTTCACACATGCTACAATGGCCGGTACAAAGGGCTGCGATGCCGTGAGGTGGAGCGAATCCTTTCAAAGCCGGTCTCAGTTCGGATCGGGGTCTGCAACTCGACCCCGTGAAGTCGGAGTCGCTAGTAATCGCAGATCAGCAACGCTGCGGTGAATACGTTCCCGGGCCTTGTACACACCGCCCGTCACGTCATGAAAGTCGGTAACACCCGAAGCCGGTGGCCTAACCCCTTGTGGGAGGGAGCCGTCGAAGGTGGGATCGGCGATTGGGACGAAGTCGTAACAAGGTAGCCGTACCGGAAGGTGCGGCTGGATCACCTCCTTTCTAAGGAGCACCACGAAAAGATCGGGACATTGGGTTCTGGTCGAGCCGTGAGGAGTCGGTGGCTGTAGTGGCGCCGGCTGGGTGCACGACAAACAGTTTCGCCGGTTATGGGTTTCGAGTGATCGAGCCGGTGAGGGGTTGCCAGACACACTATTGGGCTTTGAGACAACAAGCCCGCTATCTCTTCGTCCCGAGTGTGGGAAACCGGAGATGGGACTGGTTGTCGCCCTGTCTTTGGTGGTGGGGTGTGGTGTTTGATTTGTGGATAGTGGTTGCGAGCATCTAGACAGATGCCGGAGGGCTCCGTTGCTTTTGGTGGCGGGGTTGCTGTGGTGTCGTGTCTTTGCAATTTCTTCTAGAAATGTTTGTGTGTAAGTGTTTAAGGGCGCATGGTGGATGCCTTGGCACTGGGAGCCGATGAAGGACGTGGGAGGCTGCGTTATGCCTCGGGGAGCTGTCAACCGAGCGTGGATCCGAGGATGTCCGAATGGGGAAACCCGGCACGAGTGATGTCGTGTCACCCAACGCTGAATGTATAGGCGTTGGGGGAACGCGGGAAGTGAAACATCTCAGTACCCGTAGGAAGAGAAAACAATTGTGATTCCGTGAGTAGTGGCGAGCGAAAGCGGAGGATGGCTAAACCGTGTGCATGTGATACCCGGCGGGGTTGTGTGTGCGGTGTTGTGGGGTCTGTGTTCTTTCCTCCGCCGAGGAGAGCAGCAGTGAGAAAATGGTGTGTTAGTTCAAGTGGCCTGGGATGGTCTGCCGTAGAGGGTGAGAGCCCCGTCGACGAAAACTCATCATCTGTTGTCACAGTGTCCCCGAGTAGCAGCGGGCCCGTGGAATCTGCTGTGAATCTGCCGGGACCACCCGGTAAGCCTGAATACTTCCCAGTGACCGATAGCGGATTAGTACCGTGAGGGAATGGTGAAAAGTACCCCGGGAGGGGAGTGAAAGAGTACCTGAAACCGTGTGCCTACAATCCGTCAGAGCCTTCCCTTCGGGGTGGGGTGATGGCGTGCCTTTTGAAGAATGAGCCTGCGAGTCAGGGACATGTCGCGAGGTTAACCCGGGTGGGGTAGCCGCAGCGAAAGCGAGTCTGAATAGGGCGTATCACGTCAGCAGTGGCGTGTGTAGTGGTGTGTTCTGGACCCGAAGCGGAGTGATCTACCCATGGCCAGGGTGAAGCGCGGGTAAGACCGCGTGGAGGCCCGAACCCACTTAGGTTGAAGACTGAGGGGATGAGCTGTGGGTAGGGGTGAAAGGCCAATCAAACTCCGTGATAGCTGGTTCTCCCCGAAATGCATTTAGGTGCAGCGTCGCATGTTTCTTGTTGGAGGTAGAGCTACTGGATGGCCGATGGGCCCTACTAGGTTACTGACGTCAGCCAAACTCCGAATGCCGACAAGTGAAAGTGTGGCAGTGAGACGGCGGGGGATAAGCTCCGTGCGTCGAGAGGGAAACAGCCCAGATCGCCGGCTAAGGCCCCTAAGCGTGTGCTAAGTGGAAAAGGATGTGCAGTCGCGAAGACAACCAGGAGGTTGGCTTAGAAGCAGCCACCCTTGAAAGAGTGCGTAATAGCTCACTGGTCAAGTGATTGTGCGCCGATAATGTAGCGGGGCTCAAGCACACCGCCGAAGCCGCGGCAATTCCATGCATGACATGGGGTTGGGTAGGGGAGCGTCCCTCATCTAGCGAAGCAGCAGAGTGATCTGGCTGTGGAGGGTGGGGGAGTGAGAATGCAGGCATGAGTAGCGATAAGGCAAGTGAGAACCTTGCCCGCCGGAAGACCAAGGGTTCCTGGGCCAGGCCAGTCCGCCCAGGGTGAGTCGGGACCTAAGGCGAGGCCGACAGGCGTAGTCGATGGACAACGGGTTGATATTCCCGTACCCGTGTATGAGCGTCCCTGACGAATCCACACCGCTAACCACCCAAACGAGAAGCCACCAATCCCTTCGGGGTGCGGGGTTTCTCCGCTGCGTGGGACCCGTGTGGGTAGTAGTCAAGCGATGGGGTGACGCAGGAAGGTAGCCGTACCAGTCAGTGGTAATACTGGGGCAAACCTGTAGGGAGAGACCTAGGCAAATCCGGGTTTCACATATCCTGAGAGGTGATGCATAGCCGAGTGAGGCGAATTCGGTGATCCTATGCTGTCGAGAAAAGCCTCTAGCGAGCGCATACACGGCCCGTACCCCAAACCAACACAGGTGGTCAGGTAGAGAATACCGAGGCGTACGAGTGAACTATGGTTAAGGAACTCGGCAAAATGCCCCCGTAACTTCGGGAGAAGGGGGACCCCCACACCGTCAAGGCCTTCGCGGCCGGCAGCGGCAGGGGGTGGCACAAACCAGTGAGAAGCGACTGTTTACTAAAAACACAGGTCCGTGCGAAGTCGCAAGACGAGGTATACGGACTGACGCCTGCCCGGTGCTGGAAGGTTAAGAGGACCCGTTAACCCTTTCGAGGGTGAAGCGGAGAATTTAAGCCCCAGTAAACGGCGGTGGTAACTATAACCATCCTAAGGTAGCGAAATTCCTTGTCGGGTAAGTTCCGACCTGCACGAATGGCGTAACGACTTCTCAGCTGTCTCAACCATAGACTCGGCGAAATTGCATTACGAGTAAAGATGCTCGTTACGCGCGGCAGGACGAAAAGACCCCGGGACCTTCACTACAACTTGGTATTGGTGCTCGATACGGTTTGTGTAGGATAGGTGGGAGACTGTGAAACCCGCACGCCAGTGTGGGTGGAGTCGCTGTTGAAATACCACTCTGATCGTATTGGGCCTCTAACCTCGAACCGTCTATCCGGTTCAGGGACAGTGCCTGGCGGGTAGTTTAACTGGGGCGGTTGCCTCCTAAAAAGTAACGGAGGCGCCCAAAGGTTCCCTCAACCTGGACGGCAATCAGGTGTTGAGTGTAAGTGCACAAGGGAGCTTGACTGCGAGACCTACACGTCAAGCAGGGACGAAAGTCGGGACTAGTGATCCGGCACCCCCGAGTGGAAGGGGTGTCGCTCAACGGATAAAAGGTACCCCGGGGATAACAGGCTGATCTTCCCCAAGAGTCCATATCGACGGGATGGTTTGGCACCTCGATGTCGGCTCGTCGCATCCTGGGGCTGGAGCAGGTCCCAAGGGTTGGGCTGTTCGCCCATTAAAGCGGCACGCGAGCTGGGTTTAGAACGTCGTGAGACAGTTCGGTCTCTATCCGCCGCGCGCGTCAGAAGCTTGAGGAAACCTGTCCCTAGTACGAGAGGACCGGGACGGACGAACCTCTGGTACACCAGTTGTCCCACCAGGGGCACCGCTGGATAGCCACGTTCGGACAGGATAACCGCTGAAAGCATCTAAGCGGGAAACCCCCTCCAAGACCAGGCTTCTCACCCATCAAGTGGGATAAGGCCCCCCGCAGAACACGGGATCGATAGACCAGACCTACACACCCAGCAATGGGCGCAGGGAACTGGCACTAACCGGCCGAAAACTTACCACAAACACCGCAACCACAACCCACACAAACCCACACCCCACCACCATCGAAACACCAGGGCACACAAAACCCCCCACCACACACAAAGGTGGGCACTTGAAAACAAGTGAATACAGTTACGGCGGTCAATAGCGGCAGGGAAACGCCCGGACCCATCCCGAACCCGGAAGCTAAGCCTGCCAGCGCCAATGATACTACCCAACCCGGGTGGAAAAGTAGGACACCGCCGAACACACATTAGGATTACCCCCCACAATTTCGTGGGGGGTAATTCTATTTGGCGTGAATTCAATTCGAATTCTCACCTGTCGCGTCATGGGGTAGAAAGGCAGATGTGGCTCAGGACAGAAGGGGCGGCGACGACGGCCGCCCGCAGCGTTCGGCGCCGCGCTCGTCGGGTCCGAACCGGGCTCGCCGGTCGCAGCCGAAACCCGCTACCGAGGCGCGACAGCTTGAGGGCCCGCCGCTGCCGGAAGGCGTTGAGGCCAAGCAACTCTCACCTGACATCCGTGGCGAGCTCACCACCTTGGACCGATTCACGGCCGACTTCGTCGCCAAGCATCTGGTCGCGGCCGGTGAGCTGATCGACGACGATCCTCAGGCCGCGCTCGAGCATGCCCGAGCCGCTCGCGCGCGGTCGGGCCGGATCGCCGCCGTGCGGGAAGCCGTTGGCATCGCCGCCTATCAGTGCGGCGACTGGGCGCAGGCTCTCGCCGAATTGCGCGCCGCCCGCCGGCTGGGCAGCAAGTCGTCGCTGCTGGCGTTGATCGCCGACTGTGAGCGCGGCGTCGGCCGTCCCGAACGGGCGGTCGAGCTGGCGCGCAGTCCCGAAGCCGCGCAGCTCACCGGTGATGACGCCGACGAACTACGGATGGTGGTGGCCGGCGCCCGTTCCGACCTGGGCCAGCACGAGCAGGCGCTGGCCGTCCTGTCAACGCCGCAGCTGGATCCGAGACGAACCGGCCAGACGGCCGCCCGGCTCTTTTACGCCTACGCCGAAACCCTGCTTGTCCTGGGTCGCGGTCAGGACGCGCTGCAGTGGTTCCTCAACGCCGCGGCCGCCGACGTCGAGGGCGTCACCGATGCCGAAGAGCGCATCACGGAGCTCACCTGAGGTGAGCACGCTTGCGCAACAACACGATTGCCTTCTGCTCGACCTCGACGGGACGGTCTTTCGCGGACAACAGGCCACCGACGGTGCCCTCGAGACGTTGGCGACCATCGACGCCCGCACGCTCTACGTCACGAACAACGCCTCGCGCGGACCGGCTGAAGTTGCCGAACATCTGCACACGTTGGGGTTCACCGCCGAGCCCGCCGACGTGGTCACCAGCGCGCAGAGCGCCGCCAATCTGCTTGCCGCCCAGTTACCGGCCGCGTCGGTGGTGCTCGTGGTCGGCACCGATGCGCTGGCCGCCGAGGTCGTGCGGGTCGGGCTCGAACCCGTCAGACGTTGGTCGGAGGAGCCCGTCGCCGTCGTGCAGGGCCACTCCACGCAGACCGGTTGGGCGGACCTCGCCGAAGCGGCGCTGGCGATCCGAAACGGCGCCCTCTGGGTGGCGGCCAACGTCGACCGCACCCTGCCATCGGAGCGCGGACTGCTGCCCGGCAACGGCTCGATGGTGGCGGCCCTGCGTGCCGCGACCGACCGTGAGCCGCAGGTCGCCGGCAAGCCGCAGCCGACGCTGCTGAACGACGCGCTGGCGCGCGGTCGGTTCGGCGCTCCGCTGGTGGTCGGTGACCGTCTCGACACCGACATCGCAGGCGCCAACGCCGCAGGGCTCCCGAGCCTGCTGGTGCTCACCGGGGTGAGCACCGCCGAGGACATGATCCGCGCCGCGGCATCGGAGCGACCGACCTACGTGGCCGCCGATCTGCGGTCCCTGTACGCACCGGCCGAGGCGCTTCGCATCGGCCCGCATCCGGCCTGGCACGTCGAGGTCGATCGAGAGACGGCCGTTGTGCATTCCACCGGCCAGCACGCCGATGATCCGATGTCGGTGGTGCGCGCCACGGCCAGCGCCGTCTGGAGCGCCGGCGGCGACGCCGCGGCGTTGATCCTGCGCGCCGGTGACCACACCGCCCAACAGGCCTTACAGCGGTGGTCGGTGCGTGACGTGCCCAATCGACTAGCGTGAACACCGATATGACTACCGACCCCGAACAGATTCGCGCACGCATCGCGGAGTTGTTGGCTGATCTGCCCGACCCCGCGCAGGAAGGCTCAGGGTTCGAAGACCTGGCCGACGCCGAGATCGAGATCATCGCGGCGCGACTGGAGGAAGCCCACGACGTGCTGGTGCAGGCACTCGAGTCGGTCGAGAAGGGTTGATTCGTGGCGCGGCGCGCGAGAGTGGACGCCGAACTGGTGCGGCGCGGTCTGGCCCGCTCCCGTCAGCAGGCCGCCGAGTTGATCGGCGCCGGCCGGGTGAACATCGACGGGATGCCTGCGGCCAAGCCCGCCACCGCGGTCGCGGTCACGGCGGCGCTGACCGTCGAGGGCGCCGACGAACGCTCCTGGGTGTCTCGGGGCGCACACAAGTTGATAGGTGCGCTGGACGCCTTCGCGTTGACGGTGCACGGGCGGCGCTGTCTCGATGCCGGGGCCTCGACCGGCGGGTTCACCGAAGTCCTGCTCGACCGGGACGCGCGTGAGGTGGTAGCCGTCGATGTCGGGTACGGCCAACTCGCCTGGGCGCTGCGCACCGACCCGCGGGTGACGGTGTTGGAGCGCACCAATGTGCGCGATCTGACCGCCGAAGCCGTCGGCGGGCCGGTGGATCTCGTGGTCGCCGACCTGTCGTTCATCTCGCTGTCCACGGTGCTGCCTGCGCTGATCGCATGCGCATCACCGGACGCCGATATCGTTCCGATGGTGAAGCCGCAGTTCGAGGTCGGCAAGGACCGCGTCGGCGCCGGTGGCGTCGTCTCCGCTCCGGACCTGCGCGCGGAGGCCGTGCACACGGTGGCGGAGCGGGCGTCAGCACTGGGCTGGCATACCGTCGGCGTCACCGCGAGTCCGCTGCCCGGACCGTCCGGCAACGTCGAATACTTCCTGCGACTGCGTGCGCGCACCCAGACGCCTGCGCAGGGCGAGGCGCTCGAGCAGGCGGTGCGCCGCGCGGTCGCGGAGGGACCGCAATGACCGCCGATCGCACCATCCTGCTCGTGGTGCACACCGGCCGCGAGGAAGCCACCGAGGTGGCTCGACGAGTGCAGAAGGTACTCGAGGACAACGGTATTCGGCTGAGAGTTCTGTCGGCCGAAGCGGTCGACCGCGGTCCGGTGCGCCTCTCACCCGACGATGTGCGGGCGCTGGGAGTCGAAACCGAGGTGGTCGACGCCGACGAGCAGGCCGCCGAGGGTTGCGAGCTGGTTCTCGTGCTCGGTGGCGACGGCACCTTCTTGAGGGCGGCCGAACTGGCGCGCAATGTCGAAATCCCGGTGCTGGGCGTCAATCTCGGACGGATCGGGTTTCTCGCCGAGGCCGAGGCCGATTCGATCGACACCGTGCTCGACCACGTCGTCAACCGGGACTACCGCGTCGAGGAACGCATGACGCTCGACGTGGTCGTGCGCGTGAAGGGTTCTATCGTCGACCGTGGCTGGGCGTTGAACGAGGCCAGCCTGGAGAAGGGCCCGCGGCTGGGCGTGCTTGGCGCCGTGCTCGAGGTCGACGGCAGGCCGGTGTCGTCATTCGGATGTGACGGCGTGCTGGTCGCGACGCCTACCGGATCTACCGCTTGGGCGTTCTCCGCGGGCGGACCGATCGTGTGGCCTGACCTGGAGGCGATCCTGGTGGTGCCCAACAATGCGCACGCCCTGTTCGCCCGGCCGATGGTCACCAGTCCCGACGCCGCAATCGCGATCGAGGTGGAAGCCGACGGTCATGATGCGCTGGTGTTCTGTGACGGCCGACGGGAGATGACCGTGCCCGCGGGCGGCCGGCTCGAGGTGACGCGCTGCGGCACCCCGGTGAAGTGGATCCGGCTCGACAGCGCGCCGTTCACCGACCGCCTCGTGCGCAAGTTCCGGTTGCCGGTCACGGGGTGGCGCGGACAGTAGTGCTATCCGAGATCCGCATCGAGTCCCTGGGCGCGATCAGCACCGCGACGGCCGAGTTCGACCGCGGTTTCACGGTGCTGACCGGTGAGACCGGCACGGGCAAGACCATGGTCGTCACCGGCCTGCATCTGCTCGGCGGAGCGCGTGCCGACGCAAGCCGGGTACGCTCGGGCGCCGACCGCGCGGTCGTCGAAGGTCGTTTCACCACAACCGAACTCGACGGCGGATCGGTCATCGACGAGATCCTCGACTCATCGGGTGCCGACCGCGACGACGACGGCAGCGTGATCGCCGCCCGCTCCGTCAGCCGCGACGGCCCCTCGCGCGCCTACCTCGGCGGGCGTAGCGTACCCGCGAAGTCGTTGAGCACATTCACCGCCGAACTGCTGGCGGTGCACGGCCAGAACGACCAGCTGAGGTTGATGCGCCCCGACGAACAACGCGGAGCGCTGGACCGATTCGCCGACGTGGAGACACAGCTCACGAGGTACCGGGCCGCACGTGAGCACTGGTTCGCGGCGCGTCGCGACCTGCTCGACCGCAGACAGCGGGCCAGGGAGCTGACCCAGGAAGCTGATCTGCTCAAGTTCGGACTCAACGAGATCGACGCCGTGGCGCCGCAACCCGGCGAGGACGACGCGCTCGTCGCCGAGATCCGGCGGCTGTCCGAGCTCGACGCGTTGCGTGAAGCGGCGCATGTCGCCCGGACGGCGCTGGCGGGCCCGGACGACCCGTCACCCGAGTCGGCCTCGGCGGCTCACGCTGTGGCCCAAGCGAAGTCCGCGCTGGAATCGGCAAGGGACACCGCACTCACGGCGATGGCCGAACAACTCACCGAGGCGCTCGCCGTGATCGGCAACGTGAGCGGCGACCTCGGGGCGTTCCTGTCCGGATTGCCCAGCGACGCGAGCGCGCTGGAGACAAAGCTGGCCCGACAGGCCGAGCTGCGCACACTCACCCGCAAGTACGCGCCAGACATCGACGGCGTCCTCGCGTGGGCTGGTCAGTCGCGGGATCGTCTGGCTCAGCTCGACGTGTCCGAGGAGACCCTCGCCGAACTGGGCCGCCGCGTCGACGAATTGGAAAGCAAGGTCGTCGCCGCCGCCGCCGATCTGACCAAGGCCAGGACCAAAGCAGCGAAGGGGCTGTCCAAAGCCGTCACCGCCGAACTGGCTGGCCTGGCCATGGCCGACGCCCAGTTCACCGTGTCGGTCGGCCCGCTATATGCGAGGGCCGACGATTCCGCACCGGTCAAGATCGCCTCCGGCGAAGCCGTGCACGCCGGCCATGACGGCGTCGACAGCGTCGAGTTCGGCTTCGCCGCACACCACGGCACCGATGTGCTGCCGCTGAACAAGAGCGCATCCGGTGGTGAGCTTTCGCGCGTCATGCTTGCCCTCGAGGTCGTCCTCGCCGCGTCGGCCGAAGGTACGACCATGGTCTTCGACGAGGTCGACGCCGGAGTGGGCGGGCGGGCGGCGGTGCAGATCGGGCGCCGCCTGGCTCGACTGGCCCGAACGCATCAGGTCATCGTGGTCACTCATCTCCCGCAGGTGGCCGCCTACGCCGATGTCCATCTGGCGGTCACGAGCGGCGGCAAGAGCAAGGCCAGCGGCGTGCGTCGCCTCGATGACGACGAACGCGTCGCCGAACTCGCGCGGATGCTGGCCGGCCTGGGGGAGTCCGACAGCGGCCGGGCCCACGCGCGCGAACTCCTCGACGCGGCCCGGGCGGACCGCACCGAAGGCCGCTAACGTCCCAGCACGGTGTCCATCAGCTGGCGCAGGAACTCCGCGTCCACAGCGTGCGCCGTGACGACTCGCCGGTAGAACAGAGCGCCAGACAGCGCGGTAGCCGCCGCATCGGGGTCGACATCCTGCGGAAACTCGCCGCAGGCGACACCGGTGGCGATCGTGTCGGTCAATCGCTGACGCCGCTGTGCCGAGTAGGCGCGAAGGAAATCCCGGACGGCCGGTTCGGCTTCGGCTGCGTGGATCAACGCTGGAATACACCGTCCGACAGGGGAATCGGTCAGTGCCCCAGCGAGGTGGCGCAGCAGCACCTCGACCTGCTGACGGGCAGTCGCCGTGGTCACGGCACGACCGGGATCCGGTTGGACGTTCAACGTCTCGAGTGCATCGGCGACCAACGCCACCTTGTCCGGCCAGTGCCGGTACAGCGTGCTGCGTCCGACACCGGCGCGCGCGGCGACCGCCTCCATGCGAAAGCCCGTGTAGGCGACCTCGGCGAACTCGTCGAGGGCCGCACGGCAGATGGCCCGTCGTGAGTGTTCGGCGCGCGGATCGCGCTGACAAGTCTGGGACACAGATGTATCATAACTCGCAGGAGGTGCGCTTATGTCCCGCTTCAGCGTCCGCTACATCGTCGACGACGTCGACGCTGCGGTCGACTTCTACACCTCACTGCTCGACTTCGAAGTGGCCATGAGACCCGGGCCGGGATTTGCCATGCTGCGCCGAGGACCCTTGCGCCTGCTGGTCAACTCGCCCGGCGGTGGCGGGGGCGCAGGGCAGACCGTCAGCGACGGCAGTCAGCCGATCCCGGGCGGCTGGAATCGAATCCAGTTGCAGGTCGACAACCTTGACGATTCGGTCGCAGCGCTGTCCGAGGCGGGTGTGCCATTTCGCGGCGAAGTCATCACCGGGCGCGGCGGCCGACAGGCACTGGCGCTCGACCCGTCCGGCAACCTCGTCGAGTTGTTCGAGGCACACACCGATCGCGCCTGAGCCCAGATCAGAGGTCCCCAGTACCTGGTGCAGATGTTACAGCTGATACTTCTGAGGCTCCTGTTACGGCGCGCCTCCACCGGTTGACGGCCTCATCTCGACAAAATCGCGGCATGAAGATGTCAGCACTGCTCTCCCGCAATGCCAATTCACGGCCGGGCATCACCGGCACCGCCCGTGTGGATCGCGACATCGATCGGCTGCTGCGACGCATCAGCCCAGGGGACATCGTCGTGATCGACGCGCTGGACCTCGACCGGATCACCGCCGATGCGCTCGTCGAAGCCGGGGTCACGGCTGTCGTCAACGCCTCCCCGTCGATCTCGGGGCGCTACCCGAACCTGGGCCCCGAGGTGCTCGTCGCCAACGGCATCACGCTGATCGACGACACCGGTCCGGAGTTGTTCAAGAAGGTCAAGGACGGCGCGCGGGTGCGCCTGCACGAAGGCGGCGTCTACTCCGGGGACCGACGCCTGATCTCCGGCGTCGAACGCACCGACCACGAGATCCACGAGCTGATGCACGAGGCCAAGAGCGGCCTGGTCGCGCATCTCGAGGCGTTCGCAGGCAACACCATCGAGTTCATCCGCAGCGAGAGCCCGCTGCTCATCGACGGCATCGGGATCCCCGACATCGAGATCGACCTCAACCGCCGTCACGTCGTCATCGTCGCCGAGGACGCCAACGCCGCCGTCGACCTCAAAGCGCTCAAGCCGTTCATCAAGGAGTATCAGCCGGTGCTGGTGGGCGTGGGCACCGGTGCCGACGTGCTGCGCAAGGCCGGCTACCGCCCGCAGCTCATCGTCGGTGACCCGGACAAGATCAGCGCGGAGGTGCTGCGCTGCGGTGCGCAGGTGGTGCTGCCCGCCGACGCCGACGGGCATGCGGCCGGACTGGAACGAATCCAGGACCTGGGTGTCGGCGCGATGACGTTCCCCGCCGCCGGTTCGGCTGCCGATCTTGCCCTGCTGCTGTGCGACCACCACGGCGCGTCGCTGATCGTAACCGCCGGCCACACCGCCAGCATCGAGGAGTTCTTCGACCGATCCCGCCAGCAGAGCAACCCGTCGACATTCCTTACCCGGCTGAAGGTCGGCGAGAAACTCGTCGATGCGAAAGCCGTTGCGACGCTGTACCGCAGCCGGGTCTCCGGAGGAGCGATCGCACTGTTGGTGCTCGCGATGCTTGTGGCGGTGATCGTCGCGCTGTGGGTGGCACGCGTGGATGCGACGTTGCTCGACTGGGTCGTCGACTACTGGAACCGCTTCTCGCTGTGGGTCCAGGGCTGGGTCACCTAGGCCGTAGGGGCTGAGCACATGATTTCGTTACGCACACATGCGATCTCGCTGGCTGCGGTCTTTCTTGCCCTGGCCATCGGCGTCGCATTGGGGTCGGGCATGTTGTCCAACACCGTGCTGTCCGGGCTACGCGACGACAAGCACCAACTGCAGGATCAGATCAACACCCTGACCGAAGACAAGAACGCGCTCAACGAGAAGTTGACCGCAGCAGACGAATTCGATGCCCAGATGGCGCCCCGGATTCTGCGCGAGACGCTGGTGGACAAATCGGTGGTGTTGTTCCGCACTCCGGATGCCGCCGACGATGACGTCGAGGCGATGACCCGGCTGGTCGGGCAGGCCGGCGGTACGGTGACCGGAACGGTGGAGCTGACCCAGCAGTTCGTCGACGCCAATGCCGCCGAGAAGCTGTTGTCGGTGGTGAACTCGCCCATCGTGCCCGCGGGCAAGCAGCTGAGCACGACATCGGTGGATCAGGGCTCGCAGGCCGGCGACCTGCTGGGCATCGCATTGCTGATCGACAAGGATCCCAAGGCACAGGGCGTCGACGACGTGCAGCGCGAAACCGTGCTGGCCACCCTGCGAGATACGGGCTTCATCGCCTACGGCGACCAGCGGGTGGGGGCGGCGAACACCGCGTTGATCGTGACCGGTGGGGCGCTCGGCGACGATGCCGGCAATCGCGGGTCCACGGTCGCGCGGTTCGCCGTGGGCATGGCGCCGCACGGGTCCGGCACCGTGCTGGCCGGCCGTGACGGCTCGGCCTCGGGCACCGCGGCGGTCGCGGTGGCCCGATCGGACGCCGCGCTGTCCTCAGCGGTCAGCACCGTCGACGACGTCGGCATCGAGTCCGGCCGCATCACCGCGGCACTGGCGTTGAGCGACCTGATCAACGGCGGCAAGCCCGGCAAGTACGGCATCGGGCAGGGTGCGACGTCGGTGACGGTCCCCCAGTAGGGTTCCGCTGAGAACCTGCCCCGTGCGGGCCGCACGGCGCGGCACCGACGCCTTGTCGGTGTCGGTGTTAGGGTGGGGTTCCGTGGGTCGGCAGGCCCCGAAGCTAGGAACCGGCCTAGAAAAGTAAGCCCTGCCCGTCGTCACGGAGGTTGCCCTTGCCCGGCCACATGAAGCCGCTACGCAAGCACCCGCAAACGGCCACCAAGCACCTCTTCGTGACGGGCGGCGTGGTCTCCTCACTCGGCAAGGGGCTCACCGCGTCGAGCCTGGGACAGTTGCTGACCGCGCGGGGCCTGCAGGTGACGATGCAGAAACTGGACCCCTACCTCAACGTCGACCCCGGCACCATGAACCCGTTCCAGCACGGTGAGGTGTTCGTCACCGAGGATGGCGCCGAGACCGACCTGGACGTCGGCCACTACGAGCGCTTCCTCGACCGCAACCTGTCCGGATCGGCGAATGTGACGACCGGTCAGGTGTATTCGTCTGTGATCGCCAAGGAGCGCCGCGGCGAGTACCTCGGCGACACTGTTCAGGTCATCCCGCACATCACCGACGAGATCAAGAACCGCGTGCTGGCGATGGCGGCCCCCGACGCCGACGGTCACCGCCCCGACGTGGTGATCACCGAGATCGGCGGCACGGTCGGCGACATCGAATCGCTGCCGTTCCTCGAAGCCGCGCGCCAGGTGCGCCACGAGGTCGGCCGCGAGAACTGCTTTTTCCTGCACTGCTCGCTGGTGCCCTACATGGCGCCCTCGGGCGAACTGAAGACCAAGCCGACGCAGCACTCGGTGGCCGCGCTGCGCAGCATCGGTATCACACCGGATGCGTTGATCCTGCGCTGCGACCGCGACGTTCCCGAACCGCTGAAGAACAAGATCGCGTTGATGTGCGACGTCGACGTCGACGGCGTCATCTCCACCCCGGACGCGCCGTCGATCTACGACATCCCCAGGGTGCTGCACCGTGAGGAACTCGACGCTTACGTGGTGCGCCGGCTCAACCTGCCGTTCCGCGACGTCGACTGGACGCAGTGGAACGATCTGCTGCAGCGGGTGCACGAACCGCACGAGACGGTTCGAATCGCGCTGGTGGGCAAGTACATCGACCTGTCCGACGCCTACCTGTCGGTAGCTGAGGCGCTGCGCGCCGGCGGGTTCAAGCACCGCGCCAAGGTCGAGATGCGCTGGGTCGCCTCCGACGACTGCGAAACCGACACCGCCGCCGCCGCCGAGTTGTCCGACGTGCACGGCCTGCTGATCCCCGGCGGCTTCGGCATCCGGGGCATCGAAGGCAAGATCGGGGCCATCCAGTACGCGCGCAAGCGGGGGCTGCCGGTGCTCGGGCTGTGCCTGGGGCTGCAGTGCATCGTCATCGAGGCGGCCAGGTCGGTGGGCATCACCGAGGCCAACTCCGCGGAGTTCGACCCGCAGACCCCCGACCCGGTGATCTCGACGATGGCCGACCAGCGCGACGCCGTCGCCGGCGAGGCCGACCTCGGCGGCACCATGCGGCTCGGCGCCTATCCGGCGGTGCTCGAAGAGGATTCGATCGTGGCACGGGCCTACGGCACGACGGAGGTGTCCGAGCGGCACCGACACCGCTACGAGGTCAACAACCTCTATCGTGAGCGCATCGCCGAGAGCGGTCTCCGATTCTCCGGGACGTCGCCGGACGGCCACCTCGTCGAGTTCGTCGAATACTCCGACGACGTGCACCCGTTCATCGTCGGCACGCAGGCGCACCCCGAACTCAAGAGCAGGCCCACCCGGCCGCATCCGCTGTTCGTCTCGTTCGTCGGTGCGGCGCTGACCTACAAAGCCGAGGAGCGATTGCCGGGGATGGACATTCCCGAACAGCGGTCGAACGGGGTGGAGCATCCCGACCAGGTCGGGCAACTGCTGCAAGAGCCCGCCACCCGTGGCTGAGCACGACTTCGAGACGGTCTCATCGGAAACCATCTACGTCGGCAAGATCTTCGCGCTGCGCGCCGACGACGTCCGCATGCCCGGCGGCAACGTCGCCCGGCGCGAGGTCGTCGAGCACTACGGCGCGGTGGCCGTGCTGGCGATGGACGACGAGCGCAACATCGCGCTGGTCTACCAGTACCGTCATCCGTTCGGTCGACGGCTCTGGGAACTCCCGGCAGGGCTGCTCGACCTCGGCGGTGAGCCGCCGCAAGTCACCGCCGCCCGCGAACTGGAGGAGGAGGCCGGGCTGTCGGCGACGGACTGGCGTGTGTTGGTCGATCTGGACTCGGCGCCCGGCTTCAGCGACGAGAGTGTGCGCATCTACCTGGCTACCGGGTTGAGCCAGGTGGGCCGGCCCACTGCCCGCGACGAGGAAGCCGACTTGATCGTCAAGTGGTTCCCGCTCGCGGACGCAGTGCGCATGGTGCTCTCCGGCGAGATCGTCAATTCGCTTGCCGCAGGCGGTATCTTGGCCGCTCAGGCCGTCAGGGACACGGCGGCACTGCGTCCCGTCGACGCCCCCTGGACGGATCGGCCGACCGCATTCGGTCGCCGCAAGGGCCACCCGTGACGGTGCCGCCAACCGTCCGTGCGCCCCTCGACGACCAGGTACGGGGTTATCTCGACCACCTGACGATCGAGCGCGGTGTCGCGGCGAACACCCTGAGTTCCTACCGCCGCGACCTCCGGCGCTACACCGAGCACCTGGCGGCCCGCAACATCGACGACCTGACGAAGGTGGCCGAGGCGGACGTCAGCGAGTTCCTTGTCGCACTGCGCCGCGGTGACCCCCAGGCCGGCACAACGCCGCTGTCGGCGGTCTCGGCCGCGCGTGCCCTGATCGCGGTCCGCGGACTGCACCGGTTCGCCACTGCCGAAGGCCTCACCGATGTCAACGTGGCGTCGGCGGTCAAGCCGCCCACTCCCAGCAGGCGGCTGCCCAAGAGCCTGACCATCGACGAGGTGCTCGCGCTGCTGGAGGCCGCGGGCGGTGACAGCGAAGCCGACAGCGCGCTGACGCTGCGAAACCGCGCGCTGCTCGAACTGCTGTACTCATCGGGCGCACGCATCTCCGAGGCCGTCGGCCTGGACATCGACGACATCGACACTCGAGCGCGGTCGGTGCTGTTGCGCGGTAAGGGCGGCAAGCACCGCCTGGTGCCGGTCGGCAGGCCCGCGGTCACCGCGCTCGACGCCTATTTCGTGCGCGGGCGACCGGACCTGGCGCGTCGCGGCAAAGGCACGGCGGCGATCTTCCTGAACGCGCGCGGGGGACGGCTGTCGCGGCAGAGCGCATGGCAGGTGCTGCAGGATGCCGCCGAGCGCGCGGGCGTCACCGCGACGGTGTCGCCCCATGTGTTGCGCCACTCCTTTGCGACGCACTTGCTCGACGGCGGGGCCGACGTTCGCGTCGTGCAGGAACTGCTCGGACACGCCTCGGTCACCACGACGCAGATATACACCATGGTCACCGTCAACACGCTGCGCGAGGTGTGGGCGGGGGCCCATCCGCGGGCCCGCTAGTCAGGACGCGATGTGGCTGCCGGGTCGCGGCCGGTCAGTCGGCGAGGTACTCCGATTCGAGCACCAAATCGGCCAGCAGGGTCTGGTACTCGGCGTGCGTCTTGTGCTCGACGGTCGTGAACGACCGGCCCTGCTGCTGACGCATGTACTCCCGATACTTCGGCGCGCCAGGGATCCCGACGTTGTCGGCGACGACGATCGAGCCGTGGTGCAGCCACCCTCGGCCCAGGATGCTCTGCAGGTCGGGCAGATAGGCGTTCTTGTCGTGGTCGAGGAAAACAACGTCGAGCAGGCTGGGCGCAAACCCGTGCTCGGTGGCCAGCGCGTCGAGTGTGCGACCGCCGTCGCCGATGGTGCCGACGACGCAGGTGACGCGGTCGTCTACGCCGGCGTGTGCCCAGATTCGCCGCGCCACGTCGGCGTTGGCCTGCGCCAGCTCCACCGAAAAGACGCGCGCGGCCGGTGCCGCCCTGGCCAGTCGCAAGGCGCCGTAGCCGCAGTAGGTGCCGAGTTCGAGGATCAGGCGCGGGTCAGCGCGCCGGACCGCGGCGTCGAGTATCGCGCCCTTCTCGTCGCCCACGTTGATCAGGAACGACTTCTCGGTGGCGAACCTGTCGATGGTGGCGATCACGTCGTCGACGTCCCCGCGGCGCGCATGGGCCACCACAAAGTCCGCGGCCGCCGCCTCACGTCCGTCCCCGACCTGGCCCGTGGTGCTGATGTTGCGCACACCGGCCACCATCCGAAGGAACGACCACCGCAGCAGGGGCATCCGTTGCTTCCATCCCACGGCGTCACCATAGCCAGCTGATCGGCGAAAAGTCGCCCGCGGGTCTGGCAGACCTGGCAGGGGTGTCCCGTTAAACTTGCCCGGATGCTCGCCATGCCGATGAGTTGCCTGACCAGCGACGGTCCGGCATGACCGACGCCGACGGCGGCGAGCCGGAGGTGGGCCTGACCGGCCGCCCGCCGCGGAGCATTCCCGAACCGCAACCGAAGACCACGCACGGTCCCGCCAAGGTCATCGCGATGTGCAACCAGAAGGGCGGTGTCGGTAAGACCACGTCGACCATCAACCTCGGCGCCAGCCTGGCCGAGTACGGCCGCCGCGTGCTGCTGGTGGACCTCGATCCGCAAGGTGCGCTGTCGGCCGGCTTGGGTGTGCCGCACTACGAGCTCGAGCACACCGTGCACAACCTGCTGGTCGAGCCGCGGGTGTCGATCGACGATGTGCTGATCCACACCCGGGTCAAGAACCTCGACCTGGTGCCCAGCAACATCGACCTGTCTGCCGCCGAGATCCAACTCGTCAACGAGGTGGGCCGGGAACAGTCGCTGGCCCGCGCGCTGTACCCGGTGCTGGACCGCTACGACTACGTGCTGATCGACTGCCAGCCGTCGCTGGGTCTGCTGACCGTCAACGGACTGGCCTGCAGCGACGGCGTGATCATCCCGACCGAGTGCGAGTTCTTCTCCCTGCGCGGGCTGGCCCTGTTGACCGACACAGTCGATAAGGTGCACGACCGGCTGAACCCGAAGCTGTCGATCAGCGGCATCCTGATCACCCGCTACGACCCGCGCACCGTCAACTCACGGGAGGTGATGGCCCGGGTCGTGGAGCGGTTCGGCGACCTGGTGTTCGACACCGTCATCACCCGCACGGTGCGCTTCCCCGAGACCAGCGTCGCCGGCGAGCCGATCACGACATGGGCGCCCAAATCGGTTGGCGCACAGTCGTACCGGTCGTTGGCCCGCGAGGTCATCAACCGGTTCGGCGCGTGACGAGGCAGGAGCCGGACCAGTCTTCGCAGGCAGGCTTCCAGGTCCGGCTGAGCAATTTCGAGGGCCCGTTCGACCTGCTGCTCCAGCTCATATTCGCGCACCGCCTCGACGTCACCGAGGTGGCGTTGCACCGGGTCACCGACGACTTCATCGCCTACACCAAGGCCATCGGGTCGCAGCTCGGGCTCGACGAGACGACCGCGTTCCTGGTCATCGCTGCGACGCTGCTGGATCTCAAAGCCGCGCGGTTGCTGCCCGCGGGCGAGGTGCATGACGACGAGGATCTCGCGCTGTTGGAAGTACGCGACCTGCTGTTCGCCCGACTGCTGCAGTACCGGGCCTTCAAGCATGTCGCCGAGATGTTCGCCGAGCTGGAGGCGGCGGCGCTGCGCAGCTATCCGCGGTCGGTGGCCCTCGAGGAGCGGTATGCCGAGCTGCTGCCCGAGGTGATGATCGGCGTCGACGTCGAGGCGTTCTCGCACATCGCGGCGGCCGCGCTCACCCCGCGCCCCGTACCGACGGTGGGCACCGACCATCTGCACCACGTGGCCGTGTCGGTGCCCGAGCAGGTCGGTAACCTGATGACGCTGCTGGAGACCCGCGGGATCGGGCAGTGGGCGTCGTTTCGCGACCTGGTCGCCGACTGTCAGGCGCCGATCGAGATCGTCGGGCGGTTCCTCGCGCTGCTCGAGCTCTACCGGGCGCGGGCAGTGGCGTTCGAGCAGCCGGAACCGCTTGGGGCACTCCAGATCTCATGGACAGGCGAGCGGCCGACGCACCAACACCTCGCGGTGGAAGAAGACCAATATGGATGACGAGACCCCCGAAGAGACGCCCACCGATGCCGCGCTCGGCATCGACGTCGCCGAACCTCCGGAGATGCCGGACGCCGAACTCGGCGCTGCGCTGGAGGCGCTGCTGCTGGTGGTCGACACCCCGGCGTCGGTCGAACAACTCGCGCTCGCCATCGAGCAACCGCCCTACCGGGTCGCGGCCCAGCTGGCCGCGATGGCCCAGCAGTATGCGGCGCGCGACAGCGGGATCGATCTGCGCGAGGCCGGCGGCGGCTGGCGGATGTACACCCGCGCGCGCTACGCACCATACGTGGAGCGGTTGCTGCTCGACGGGGCGCGCTCGAAGCTGACGCGCGCGGCGCTCGAGACGCTGGCCGTCGTCGCTTACCGCCAACCGGTGACGCGGGCGCGGGTGAGCGCCGTGCGCGGCGTCAACGTAGACGCCGTCATACGCACCCTGGTGGCCCGCGGTCTGATCACCGAGGCGGGCACCGACCCGGATTCCGGCGCGGTGACGTTCGCGACCACCGAGTTGTTCCTGGAACGACTGGGGTTGACGTCGCTGGCGGACCTACCCGACATCGCGCCACTGCTGCCCGACGTGGATGTCATCGACGATCTCAGCGAAAACCTGGACGACGAACCGCGTTTCATCAAGCTCAGTGGCGCGCCGCCTCGCGAACAGCCGATGACCTTCGACGTGGACACCGATGCGCATGGCTGAAGTCGAGGGCGTGCGGCTGCAGAAAGTGTTGTCGCAGGCCGGCATCGCGTCGCGCCGGGTCGCCGAGAAGATGATCCGCGACGGCCGGGTCGAGGTCGACGACCGGGTGGTGACCGAGTTGGGTACTCGCGTCGACCCAGCCGTATCGGTGATCCGCGTCGACGGGGCGCGCGTCACGTTGGACGACACGCTGGTCCACCTGGCCATCAACAAGCCCAAGGGCATGCATTCGACGATGTCCGATGACCGCGGCCGGCCGTGCCTCGGGGATCTCGTCGAGCACCGGGTGAGGGGGAACAAGAAGCTGTTTCACGTCGGGCGGCTCGACGCCGACACCGAAGGGCTGATGCTGCTGACCAACGACGGTGAGCTGGCGCACCGGCTCATGCATCCGTCGTTCGAGGTGCCCAAAACGTATCTGGCGACCGTGGAGGGCACGGTGCCGCGCGGGTTCGGCCGCAAGCTGCGTGAGGGCATCGAGTTGGACGACGGACCCGCACGGGTCGACGATTTCGCGGTGGTGGACAAGGTTCCCGGCAAGACCCTGGTGAAGGTGACGCTGCACGAGGGCCGCAAGCGGATCGTGCGTCGGATGCTGGCCGCAGCGGGCTTTCCGGTACGGGAACTCGTGCGCACCGACATCGGCACGGTGTCGCTGGGTGACCAGCGGCCGGGCAGCATCCGGGTGCTGACGCAGAAGGAACTGGGCGAGCTGTATCGGGCGGTGGGACTGTGAGCGCGATGGTGATCGCGGTCGACGGGCCGGCCGGCACAGGAAAGTCCACGGTGTCAAGGGGTTTGGCACGCGAACTCCGGGCGCGTTACCTCGATACCGGGGCGATGTACCGGATCGCCACGCTGGCCGTGCTGCGCGCTGGTGTTGATCTGTCCGACGCAGACGCGGTCGCCGCGGTGGCCAATCGGGCGGAGTTGAGCGTGGGCCACGACCCGGAGGAGGACCGGTCCTTCCTCGGCGGCGAGGATGTCTCGGTCGAGATCCGCGGCGACGCGGTGACACGGGCCGTGTCCGCGGTCTCGGCCGTGCCCGCCGTGCGTACCCGGTTGGTCGACGTGCAGCGGTCGCTGGTGGGCGGTCGGGGCAGCGTCGTCGTCGAGGGCCGCGACATCGGCACGGTGGTGCTGCCCGACGCCGACCTCAAGATCTTCCTGACGGCATCGGCGGAGGAGCGCGCACGGCGGCGCAACGAACAGAACGTGGCATCCGGACTGGCCGACGATTACGAGGCGGTGCTCGCCGATGTGCGGCGCCGCGACCATCTGGATTCCACGAGGCCGGTTTCCCCGCTGCGGCCCGCCGACGACGCGGTGGTGGTCGACACCAGCGCGATGACGCAGCGCGACGTGATCGCACACCTGCTGCGCCTGGTGCAGGAACGTGAGGGAGCGCAGCAGTGAGTGACGATGGAACCTGGGTCGACGAAAACGATTGGAACGTCGGCGCGGACATCGGAGTTGATGAGGTCGCTGAGGCGATCGAGGAGGCGGCCGCGCCGCCGCCGGTGGTCGCGGTGGTCGGGCGACCCAACGTCGGCAAGTCGACGTTGGTCAACCGGATCCTCGGCCGCCGAGAGGCGGTGGTCCAGGATGTGCCGGGGGTGACGCGTGACCGGGTGTCCTACGACGCACTCTGGTCGGGGCGTCGCTTCGTGCTGCAGGACACCGGCGGCTGGGAGCCCGACGCGAAAGGGTTGCAGCAGTTGGTCGCCGAGCAGGCGACCGTGGCGATGCGCACCGCGGACGCCGTCGTCTTCGTCGTCGACACGGTCGTGGGCGCAACGACGGCCGATCAGGCGGCGGCTCGGTTGCTGCAGCGGTCGGGCAAGCCGGTTTTTCTCGCGGCCAACAAGGTTGACTCGGAACGGCTGGAGGCCGATGCGGCCGAACTGTGGTCACTGGGTCTCGGACAGCCGCACATGGTCAGCGCCATGCACGGCCGCGGCGTTGCCGACCTGCTGGACTCGGTGATGGAATCCTTGCCCGCGGTATCGGAATTGGGTTCCGGCGGGGGAGGGCCGCGCCGCGTCGCGTTGGTCGGCAAACCCAATGTCGGCAAGAGCTCGCTGCTAAACAGGCTGTCAGGAGATGAGCGGTCGGTGGTGCACGACGTCGCGGGCACCACGGTGGATCCGGTCGACTCGCTGATCGAAATGGACGGCAAGCTCTGGCGATTCGTCGACACGGCTGGGTTGCGCCGCAAGGTCGGCCAGGCCAGCGGTCACGAGTTCTATGCGTCGGTCCGCACGCGCGGCGCCATCGACGCCGCCGAGGTGGCGATCGTCCTGGTCGATGCTTCGCAGCCCCTGACCGAGCAGGACCTGCGGGTGGTGTCGATGGTCATCGAGGCGGGCCGGGCACTGGTGCTGGCGTTCAACAAGTGGGACATGGTCGACGAGGATCGCCGGTACCTGCTGGACCGCGAGATCGACCGCGAACTGGTACAGGTGCAGTGGGCGGCGCGGGTGAATGTCTCGGCCAGGACGGGACGGGCGGTGCAGAAGCTGGTGCCGGCACTGGAGAAGGCGCTGGAGTCGTGGGACACGCGTGTGTCGACGGGCCGGCTCAACACGTTCGTCAAGGAAGTGGTCGCGGCACATCCGCCGCCGGTGCGCGGCGGCAAGCAGCCAAGGATCCTGTTCGCCACCCAGGCGACCGCCCGCCCGCCGACGTTCGTGCTGTTCACGACCGGCTTCCTGGAGGCGGGTTACCGGCGGTTCCTGGAGCGACGGCTGCGCGAGACCTTCGGCTTCGAGGGCAGTCCGATCCGAATCAACGTGCGGGTGCGGGAGAAACGCGGCGCCAAGCGACGTTGAGGGAGCCCGCGGTGCGCTGAGCGTCGCTGATCGGTCGGGAGTCGGTCGGAGCCGCTCAGTAGTGTTCACCGGGTGCCCATCGTCGACATGGTCCTGATCGCGGTGGCGGGTCTGGGCGCAGGCGCGATCAACACGCTCGTCGGCTCGGGCACCCTGATCACCTTCCCGACGCTGGTCGCACTGGGCTTTCCACCGGTGACCGCCACCATGTCCAACGCGGTCGGCCTGGTCGCCGGTGGCGTGTCGGGCACTTGGGGTTACCGGCGCGAACTACGCGGCCAGGCGAATCGGTTGGCGTGGCAGATCCCGGCGTCGTTCGTGGGCGCGGGCCTGGGGGCGTTTCTGCTGCTGCACCTGCCCGAGGCGGTGTTCGAACAGGTGGTGCCGGTGCTCCTTGTCGCCGCACTGGCTCTGGTGATCGTGGGACCCCGGATCCAGGAGTTCGCGCGGCGACGGGCCGAGGCGGCCGGCCGGTCGGCCGACCATGTGTCCACCGCGCGGATGGTGGCCCTGGTGGTCGCGACGTTCGCCGTCGGGGTCTACGGCGGCTATTTCACCGCTGCGCAGGGCATCATGCTGCTCGCGGCGATGAGCGCGTTGCTTCCGGAGGACATCCAGCGAATGAACGCGGCCAAGAATCTGCTGTCGCTGATCGTCAACATCGTCGCGGCAGCGGCCTATATGGCCGTCGCGTTCGACCGCATCAGTTGGGTGGCGGCCGGCCTGATCGCGATCGGTTCGCTGGTCGGCGGGTTCCTCGGCGCCCACTACGGACGACGGTTCTCGCCGAACGCCCTGCGCGCGGTGATCATCGTGGTGGGAATGATCGGGCTCTACCGATTGCTGAGTCTGTAGATCCATTCGGTAAGGTGGCCGGGTACGTCGTGACCGGGAAGGGGAGACGGGTGGCTGAACGCCGATTCCGCACCGCGCCGTCAGCCCTGTGTGCACTCGAGCCGTTCTGGCCGTCGCGACGGATCATCGCCTTCGACGAGTGGTGTCGCGCGCGCATCTGACTTCGCGCCCACCGTCCGTCCGGTCCCACCAGGTGACCACCTCATCCGAAAGCAGAACCTATGCGTTCGCTGCTGATCTTCACGCTCGTCGGCGTCGGCGCACAACTGGTCGACGGTGCGCTGGGAATGGCTTTCGGCGTAACGGCCACCACACTGCTGGTCCTCAGCAGTGTCGGCGCCGCGCAGGCCAGTGCGGCCGTGCACCTGGCCGAGGTCGGCACCACGCTGGCGTCCGGGCTGTCGCATTGGCGGTTCAAGAACATCGACTGGTCGATCGTGTTGAAGCTGGGCGCACCCGGTGCGATCGGCGCGTTCGCCGGAGCGACGGTGCTGTCGTCGCTGTCGACCGAGCACGCCGCACCGCTGATGGCCGGAATCCTGGTGGTCATCGGCGGCTATGTGCTGCTGCGCTTCTCGTTGCGGAATCCGCCGGTGCTGCGGCACGGGGAGACGCCACATTCGGCGAAGTTCCTCAGCCCGCTCGGCTTGTTCGGCGGCTTCATCGACGCCTCCGGTGGCGGCGGCTGGGGACCGGTCACCACCAGCACGCTGCTGTCGCGGGGCAAGACCGCACCGCGCACGGTGATCGGTTCGGTGAGCGCGTCGGAGTTCCTGGTCGCGGCGTCGGCGTCGCTGGGGTTCCTGATCGGCTTGCGCGAGGAGTTCGTGCAGAACCTGCCGATCGTGCTCGGCCTCGCAGTCGGCGGAGTCATCGCGGCCCCGATTGCCGCCTGGCTGGTCAGCCGGATCAGCCCGGCGCTGCTGGGCAGCGCCGTCGGTGGGGTGATCGTGCTGACCAACAGCCAGAAGCTGGTGCACTATTTCGGCATCGAGTGGCCGTGGTCGACGGCGCTGTACTCGTCGATCGTGATCGCCTGGGCCTCGCTGGTTCTCCTGGCGTGGCGCAACTCGCGGGCGCCGAAGTCGGTGCCCGTCACCGATGACGTCGAGTCCGTCGCCACCCGCCGGTGAGTGTCAATAGGCCCGCCGCGTGCGCTCCTGCTCGAGCACCTCATCGATGTCTTTGAGGCGCTCCAGCATCGCCACCGAGCGCTGGGTGCGCCGATTGCGGGCGAGCAGGTCGCGGTGGCGGTGCACGAACGTCCAGTACCCGGCGGTGAACGGGCAGGCGTCCTCGCCGAGGCGCTTTCTCGGGTCGTAGGCGCAGTCGCCGCAGTGATCGCTCATCTTGTTGATGTAGGCGCCACCGGCGGAGTACGGCTTGGTGGCCAGCGCGCCGCCGTCGGCGTGTTGGCTCATGCCGATGACGTTGGTCGGCATCACCCACCGGAAGCCGTCGACGTATGCGGTGGCGAACCAGTCGGTCAGCAGGCTCGGTGAATAGCCGCGTTGTAGCGCGAAGTTGCCCAGCACCATCAGCCGTTGGATGTGGTGGGTCCAACCGCGGTCGCGGACTCCCATCAGCGCGTGCCGCAGGCATTCGGCGGTGACGGCGTCGGCGTCGAGTTCGGCCCACCACTGGGGCAACTTGGTACGGGCGTCCAGGTTGTTGTTGCGAAGGTAGCCGGGACCGAAGTGCCAGTACAGGTGCCACATGTACTCGCGCCACCCCAGGATCTGGCGGATGAAGCCCTCGACGGCGGCCAGCGGCGCGGCGCCCGTGCGGTACGCCTGCTCGGCGGCGTGGACGGCCTCGAGAGGATGCAGCACGCCGAGGTTGAGCGGCACCGACAGCAGCGAGTGCGACATCGCCCAGTCACCGCCCATGATGGCGTCCTCCCACCGACCGAAGGTGGGCAACCGATGGTCGATGAAGCGCCTGAGCGCGCGCTGGGCCTCAGCGGGCGTGACGGCGAACAGTCGCGGGCCGTCGGCGCCGACGGTGTCGAGGCCCGTCGCGTCGAGGTCGCGGCGGACATGCTCGTCGATGTCGTCTTCGCGTGGTTGGTACGGCTTGGGCACGCCGAGGGTCGACTGCTTCTTCGGCGGTGGCTCGCGGTTGTCCTCGTCGTAGTTCCAGCGGCGCCCGACGGGCTCGCGGCCGTCCATCAGGACGTCGAAGCGGCGGCGTTGGTCGCGGTAGAAGTCCTCCATCCGGAAGCGGGTGCGATTTCCCGCCCACTCCTCGAAGTCTTTGCGGGACAACGCGAACATCGGCGTGGGTAGGACATCTGCGACCAGGCCCTGCTTCACCAGACGGTGCACGAACTGTTCGGCGGTGTGCGAGGTGGGCTGATGAACCACCACCGCTCGGCCGAAGCGCTCGAGTGCGTCGGTGTAGGTGTCGGCCTTGAGCAGGCTGGCACGGTCACCGAGATCGCGCTCGGCGTGGCGCAGTCCCGAGAGGACCAGGTGCAGCTTCTGGCGGTGATAGCGGCGCTTGCGCAGCGCCGCATCGGACTCTACGAGCAGGACCTCGCGGTGCGCGTGCTCGCCGCCGTGGAATACCGGGCCGAGCTGATCGGCGAAGAGCCAGAGCGGCGTGTCGTCGCGTGCGGTCACCGCTTGGGTATACCCCGTGATGGCGGTTGGTGCTGTGACGGGACGGCAGCAGTGTTCGAACTCAGGGGCCGACCATCTGCGGCCGGCGAAAGTTTGTACCGCGTGGAGCCGGACAGGTGATGGCCGTGAAGGCTGCTGGTCGGTCCAGCGCCGTTGGCCGGTGAAGTGACTCTAGTCCAGTGCCAGCCGGTCGGCATGCTTGCAGACCGAACGCCTTGCAGAGGCGGACGTGGCGGCGAGACCCCGCCCGGGGAGGACACCTCGCCAGGACTCGGCAGCCTGGACAACCTGTATCAGCTGCGCATCCGACTAGCGCCACCACAATGCGTCGATGATTGCGTCGGGCTGACAGGATTTGAACCTGCGACCACTTGACCCCCAGTCAAGTGCGCTACCAAACTGCGCCACAGCCCGCAATGCCGCCAAGCAACCGGCGGACGCGATGAACCATACCGCAGCGTCGGACAATGCCCCGCAATGAGCCCAATTTGTGCCCGTAGCGCACGACACCAGGGTCACGTCGAGCACCTAAAACGTCCCCTGCGGGCGCCGCCACGCCGATGAATCTGAGTTCACCTATAGGTCTACCTTCTGACCGAGATCGCCGACCATCGGGAGTAGGCATGGGCCTCGTCCACATCGAACTCTTCGCGACCCTCGACCTCGTCGGGCAGGCGCCGGGCGGACCCGACGAGGATCCGGCCGGTTTCCCGTTCGGTGGGTGGCAGGCACCCCTGTTCGACGAGGCTTGCGGTGAACAGGTCGGCGCCGCGTATGAAGCCACGGACGCCCTGCTGCTCGGCCGTCGGACGTACGACATCTTCGCTGCGCACTGGCCGCATCGGCAGAGCGGCCAGGACGACGAGATCGCCGCCATCTTCAACCGTGTCCCGAAGTACGTGGCGTCCCGCGGCAGGCCCGACCTCTCATGGGCAGGCTCCACGCAACTCGCTCCGGATCTGCCCGGCGCCGTCCGCGAGATCCGCGATCAGCACGAGCATGTCAGCGTCGTCGGCAGCCTCGACCTGGTCCAGACGCTTCTTCGCGAGAAGCTCTTCGACCGCCTCAATCTCTGGGTGCATCCGATCGTTCTCGGGGTGGGCAAGAAAGTCTTCGATGGTGGCGAGGTGCCCACGAACCTCACGCTCCTCGGTCAGCCGGTCGCCAGTCCTATGGGAACGGTTTACCTACGCTACGGGCTGGCCGACGGGATACCTGCGACAGGAGACATGAGCGCGAGCGATCGCGGTTTTCGGCCACCGTTAGGCGCTGGTTGTGATGTCTACGACGAACGGCCGTTTCCGGCCCTGACCGCCCAGTGATCATCCCGGTTCTATTCCCGGCCGCTAAGCCGGCGCCGTCGCAGGTGCGATCCTAGTCACGGTCAATTCGTTGAACCCGTTGTAGGCGTTGCCATCACAGATCCCCGGTTCGTAGTAGGAGCGAACGCCGGAACCGGTCGCGGCATCCCATACATAGTTCATCGGCAGGTTGTGCTGTGAACCGTCTTCACATGTCAGGGCATTGGGTGTGTCGACGCCCTGGATCATCCACCAACCGACCTGCCAGTAGGCGTTCGCACTCCACCCCGGATACTCCCGCGCGGTGTCGCCGGCGCCGTACTCGGTCACATGGACGCACTGGACCGAATCGTCCTCACACGGCGTGACGACCCACGTCGTCGTGTCCCACGGATACACGGCGTCGTATGTACCTACCGCGTTCGCCGATATCTCGTCTGCACTCGCCGGGCCGGCCGTCCCGACCGCAACGACCACACCCGCGGCCATCCACGCCGCCCAGAACCGCTTTGTACGCGTCACCGTCGCCCCCATGGAAGGCAGTATGCCTCAGTCGCGGTCCCGGCTCTCCTCATCAGAGTCAACGTCATGAGAGCCACCGCCGTCATCCGAATCGTCGCCATCGTCCGAATCGTCGTCGTCGGAGTCATCGTCCGAATCGTCGTCGCTCGAAGCACCTGTGTCGGCCGAATCCGCTTTGTCGGCGTATTTGTTCAACAGCGAGGCGAGTTCGCGCGCTTCCTCCGGTTCCAGCTTGTCCCTGAAGAGTTGTTCGTCGTCCTCGCTGCGGCGTTCCAGGTACACCGCATCGCCTTTGAAGCCGACGTCCCACCGGCCACCTTCACCGTTTTCCTGACCAACCATCGGATGCTGCCTCCCCCGGAATGAATGCGTGGATACTGCTAAGTACCCACCACCGCGTCAGGCAAATCGACGGCCCGCGTTCGGCGGCGCGACGGCCGGTCGGCGTGCGGCCCTATAGGTCACACAGCCGCTCAGCCGACCTTCTCTTTCGCTGCCCGAGATCGTGAGGCAATCGTCGTGCGGTCAGCCTCGGCGCCGGATCCGTCGGATGCCGTTTGGACTTTCCCGGCCCGCCGGCGGCGCCGCGTAGACCTGCGGGCGTAGCTGTCCTCGTCCATCGCGAGGCTGAGAATGAGCAGGGCCAGGAACCCGCCGATGAACACCAGCCGGAGCGTCGACTCGATACTCATGGTGTCGAAGGCCATGGTCGCACTCCTGAATCCGGTTGGTTGGTCAACGATCGCGAGGACCAACCGTCTGACGATGATGTCAATATACCAAACGATGCGAGATCGATGCAACTAATCGATGCATAATCGATGCAGATCGCGATATGCCCTGACATCGCCGTGGCGCGCTGTGACGACACGGCCTCTCGGGTGGTCCTACTCATCCGGTTCACGCCAGCGACCGGCATCCTTGAGGCATGCCGCTCACCAAGTCCCTGTCCGGCGCCGCCAAGCTCAACGCCGCGACCCCCGGCGACCGCGATCGCGCCGTCGACGTCGGCCGTCTCGGCGCGCTGCTCGTCGTCATCTTCGGTCACTGTGCGCTGCTGCTTGCCACCATCGAGGACGGCGGTGTGCGCATCGGAAACTCGCTGGGTGAGCTGCCCGCGGCCGCCCCCGTCACCTGGATTCTGCAGGTGATGCCGCTGTTCTTCTTCGCAGGCGGCGCGGCCGGCGCGTACGGCTGGCACCCCGGCTCGGCGTGGGGGACATGGTTGGTCAGGCGCGCGCAGCGATTGTGCCGACCGTTGTTCTGGTATCTGGCAGCATGGTCGATCGGTCTTGCGGTGGTCCATCTGACGCTTGGCGCCGAATCCGCCGCCGATCTCGGCCGAGAAGTGGTTGCGCTGCTGTGGTTCCTCGGCGTGTATCTCGTCGTGTTGGCGTTCGTGCCGGCCCTGACCCGTCTCACCTCGGGGCGCGCGGCCCTCGCGCTCATCGCCGCCCTGCTGGCCGCCGCCGGCGCCTTCGACGCGCTTCGGATCGTCGCAGGCAACGACCTGTTCGGGGTCATGAACTTCGTTGTGGTATGGCTCATTCCGATGGTGATCGGCGTGGCCTACGCCCGCAATCTCGTCACCGTACGGGCCGCGCTGCTCGGCGCCCTCGCCGCCCTGACCGCCCAAATCCTGCTTGTGGTGAGCGGACCGTACGAGGTCGCTCTAGTGGTGACCGGCATTGAGGAACTGTCGAACACCTCCCCGCCCACGCTGCTGCTCGGCCTGCACTGCACCTGGATGTCGTGCCTGTTCGTGGCCTCAGCGGGGCCGATCCGCCGGTGGGCCGAGAGGCCGCGCGTCTGGTATGTCGTCGCCACGGGCAACGGCGGTGCCATGACCCTCTACCTGTGGCACATTGTGGCGATCGCGATCGCGGCGTTCTCCCTGCACGCCGTCGGGCGCGACGCCTTCGACGTCAACGCGCCCGACTTCTGGGCCATGCTGGTGCTGCGGGCAGTTGTGTTCGCGGTGGTGATGGCCGTGATGTTCCGGCTGCTCTCGCCGCTGGAGCATCGCCGGCTGCCGTGGTGGGACGTGCCGGTTCAGGCCACCGGTGCCCGTTCCACCACCGCCGGGGTCCTGATCGTCGTCGCCGGCGTGGTGTTGACCCTGGTGGCCAAGCACGGTCTCACCGGCGCGACGGGATGGGCGCTGCTCGGCTTCTTCACGGCGTCGGCTGTCGCGGCGCGGGCCACGGCGCGGGTTTCGGTCTCGGCCTGACGATCTGCGGCCACCAGAACCACTTGCCCATCAGTGCTGCGATCGACGGCGTCATGAACGCGCGGATCACCAGCGTGTCGAACAGCAGGCCCATGCCTATGGTGGTGCCGACCTGTGCCACGACGGTCAACGAACTGACCGACATGGAGATCATGGTGAACGCGAACACCAAACCCGCCGCGGTGACGACGGAACCGCTGCCTCCCATCGCCCGGATGAGGGCAGTGTTGATGCCTGCCGGCAGTTCCTCCTTCAGCCGCGACACCAGCAACAGGTTGTAGTCGGCGCCGACGGCCAGCAGAATGATGACGGCCATCGCCATCACCATGAATTGCAGGTCGATGCCGAGGATGTGCTGCCACAACAGGATCGACAAGCCGAACGAGGCACCGAGCGACAACACGACCGTTCCCACGATGACCGCAGCCGCCACCACACTTCGCGTGATGAGCAGCATGATCGTGAAGATCAGCGCCAGCGCCAGGATCGCCGCGATCATCAGGTCGTAGGTGTTGCCCTCCTGCATGTCGCGGAATGCCGAGGCGGTGCCTGCGACGTAGATCGTCGAGCCCTCCAGCGGCGTGCCTTTGATCGCCTCCTTGGCGGCGTGCTTGATGGCATCGATGCGGTCGATGCCGTCGATGCTGAGCGGATCGCCCTCGTGTTGGACGATCATCCGGACCGCGTGCCCGTTCGGCGAGATGAAGTTCTCCATGCCGCGTCTGAACTCTTCGTTCTCGAAGATCTCCGGCGGCAGGTAGAACGTGTCGTCGTTCCACGAGTCGTTGAATGCGTCGCCCATCGCCGACTGGTTCTCCGACATGGCCGACTGCTGGTCCTGCAACCCGCCTTGGGTGGCGTGCATCGTCAGCATCATCGTCTTCATGGTCTTCATCGACTCGATCTGCTCGGGCATCAGCGCGATCAGTTGGGGCATCAGCGCATCGAGGCGTTCGAGATCGGGCACCAGTTGCTGGATGTCGTCGGTCATCGTGTTGAGACCGTCGATGGTGTCGAAGACCGACCGCATCGCCCAGCAGATCGGGATGTTGAAGCAGTGTGGTTCCCAGTAGAAGTAGTTGCGGATCGGCCGGAAGAAGTCGTCGAAATCGGCCACGTGATCACGTAATTCGGCGATGTCGATGGTCATGGTCTTGGTCTTCTCGACCATGCTGGACGTGGTCGCCGACATCTCGCCCATCAGCGACATCATGCGCGTCATCGTGTCGATGGTCGTCTGCATCTCGTCAGCCTGGACCAGCATGTCGTCCATGCGGTCTTCGAGGTACTTGCTGTTCAACTGCTGGTTCACGCCGCTGAGGCTCAGCTGCGCCGGAATCGTGCTGAACTCGATCGGCTTTCCGCTCGGCCGCGTGATGGTCTGCACCCGGCTGATTCCCGGCACGCGGAAGATCGCCTTGGCGATCTTGTCGATGACGATGAAGTCAGCGGAGTTGCGAAGGTCGTGGTCGCTCTCGATGAGCACCAGTTCCGGGTTCATGGTCGCGGGGGAGAAGTGCCGTTCTGCGGCCGCGAAGCCCTGATTGGCCGGCAGGTCCTGGGGCAGGTAGTTGCGGTCGTTGTAGTTCGGCCGGTAGCCGGGCAGGGCTAGTAGGCCGACGAGTGAGAGGGCGACCGTCGCCAGCAGGACAGGGCCGGGCCAGCGCACGATGGCGGCACCGATCTTGCGCCAGCCCCGGATGCGCATCGCACGCCTCGGCTCGAGGATGTTGCCGAACCTGCTGGCTACCGAGATGATCGCCGGTCCCAACGTCAGCGCCACCAATACGGCCGTGGTCATTCCCACCGCCAGCGGGACACCCAGCGACTGAAAGTACGGCAGGCGGGTGAACGAAAGGCAGAACGTTGCACCGGCGATCGTCATACCCGAGCCCAACACCACGTGCGCCGTCCCGCGGAACATGGTGTAGAACGCCGACTCGCGGTCCTCGCCTGTCGTGCGGGCTTCTTGATAGCGCCCGATGAGGAAGATCGCGTAGTCGGTCGACGCGGCGATCGCCAGCGTCACAAGCAGGTTTGTCGCGAACGTCGACAACCCGATGAGCTCGTGATAACCGAGGAACGCCACCGCGCCGCGCGTCGCCGCCAGCGCCAGGACCACCATCACCAACGTGATCAGCGTGGTCACTACCGACCGATAGACCAGCAGCAGCATCGTGATGATGACGGCGAACGTGACGTATTCGATGATGCGTACGCTGCGGTCGCTGGCGATCTGCTGGTCGGCCACCAACGCCGACCCGCCCGTGACGAAGACCTCGACTCCCGGTGGGGGCGCGAGGCCGTCGACGATCTGCTTGACCGCCTCCACCGACTCGTTGGACAGCGCCTCGCCCATGTTGCCGGCCAGGTAGGCCTGCACGTACACGGCCTTGCCGTCGGCGCTCACCGCGCCGGCCTCGGTGAGTGGGTCGCCCCAGAAGTCCTGGATGTGTTCGACGTGCCGGTCGTCGGCTTCGAGCCTGTCGACCAGTTCGGTGTAGTACCGGCGCGCCTCGTCACCCAGCGGCCGATCGCCCTCCAGGACGATCATCACCGCGCTGTCGGACTGGAACTCCTGGAAGACCTCGCCGACGCGCTTCATCGCGATCACCGACGGTGCTTCCGACGGGCTCATCGACACCGACCGCATCTGGCCGACGACTTCGAGCTGCGGCACAGTCACGTTGAGCACGCCGATCAGCAGGACCCAGCCGACAATGATCGGCAACGCCAGCCGCCGGATCCACTTGGCCAGTGTTGATCGTTTCGCGTGGTCGGTCCGCGCGCCCGGCTCCACGGTCGGAGCGCTCACCAGGCAGTCACCTCGGCGGAGCTCCTCCCTGCGGTGTTAGGTCCGCCTTAGTCCTACCAGACCGAGACCACCGAAAGCGAACGCAGTGACCGGTCGGCAGCGAACTCGACAGCCTGTCTTACCATTCCCGACTAAAGATAGGCGCGATGGATTCTATTTGCGCTGGACCGTCGAAACCGGACACGGGCAAAGGGCCGAGAGGAACTTTGGTGTGCAAGGGCGTCATGCGCCCACGTCCCTCCAGCAACGCGGCCAGCTCCGCGATTCTCGGGATGGCAGCGTGCAGCTGGCTTGCTAGATTGGCAGCGGCAACTGGATCGAGTTGAGCGGGCAACGAGTAACCCAACGGAGTTCGGAGGTCGTGCTGCCACGTACCGCTGGTGTCGTCGCGGATTAGCCGGCCGATGCAGGAAATGGCCTGCACATAATCGTGGATGATTTCGGATCCGTCGCCCTGATATGCGACACGATGTCTTCCGACACGGACGACCCCGGGCTTGCGCTCGACCATCGGCGTGTAGCCGGTGTGCTCGTTGTTTCCGAAGCGATCCCGCATCCACTCATCGCCATCCGTGACCGGGCCGTTCGCCGTGATAGCCGTAACCGGGGGTGCGTTACGGTTTCGCCGGCGGTACGCCCTCTGTCGGCAAGCGGTGGAGCAGTACCGGGCGTCTCGACGACCGGCGAATTCACCAGCACAGTTAACACAGGTTCGGCGGGCGTCGACCATGGCCGTAAGCGTAACCGTTACGGATAACTGTTACGTCACATTTACTGCGGCGCTGACCTGCGCTCCTGCTCGGCGTAAAACACCGCCCATCACATTCCGATCGCCAGACGAGTACCTCCTGTAACACTGGTCGCAGGAAGCCGATAACCGTTCAAGCGAAAAGAACGTGGCTTCTTCGACGTGTGACGAGGCCAAGAGCAAACTATGTCGGTCAGCTGACTGCTAGCCGGATCCGACGGCTCGACGAAGGTAGGCAGCATGAAGACGGTGTTGGGACTGTCGATGACATCGAACAGTGTCAGCTGGGTCCTGCTGGACGACCCCACGGCCGACGCCACCACCCTGGACCATGACCACTTCGACGTCGTCGGGGACACGGTGACCGACGGGGATATCACCAGGCACGAGTCGGCGGTACGCGGTGCTCAGGCCATCGCGGCCGCCAGCGGTCATGAAGTGATCACCGCCGCGGTGACCTGGACCAAAGACGTGGAGGCAAAGGCCGCACTGTTGTTGACATCGCTGGCCGACATGGGTTTCGAGACGGTGTGCCCAGTACCGCTGCCGGAAGCCGCCCGCGTCTGGGCTGGAACCTACGGCCGGGACCTTGGCTTGGACCGGTGCGCGGTGTGTGTGGTGGAGTCCGCGGCGGTCACCGTCGCGTCGGTCCTCGACGACACCGCCCGCACGGCGCGTACCCAGATGCGCGACAGCGCCGACGGCCTCGGCCGCTGGTTGAGCGAGTCGTTCGACAAGATGCGCGCCGAGCCGCAGAGCCTGCTTCTGATCGGATCGCGCGGTGACCTCGAGCTGATCGCCGGTCCGCTGGAAGAGGGGCTCCACGTTCCGGTCGTCGCATCAGACGACGCGCAGCTGGCGCTCGCGCGGGGAGCCGCGCTGAAGACGGCAGAAGCACCGGCGGTGTCGGCGGTCGGGAAACTCACAACGGTCCGCACCCGATATCGGCAGGCACGCCGGTACCGCTTCGGGCCGCGCTCCCGCGCCGCCATAGTCCTGGCAGCGGCCGCGTTCGCGTTGTTCGCCGTCGGCCCGGAACCGGCCGGGCCGTCCGAACCCGCGGACTCACAGAACTGGACGACCGCCGGCACGTCCGACCTCGCGCCCGCCGCGGACACGTCGACTTCGGCGATCAGCGTGCACGCCGTCCCGTCGCCCCGGGCCCTGACTGCCAGGCCTGCCTCGCCGGTCGTCGCCACAGCACCGGTGGCGGCGCCGGAGGTCGTTCCCGATGTAGTCACGGAACCGATGACCGAACCGCTCGTCCCTGCCGTCGAGGCGCCGGTCGAGGCGGTCGAGGCGCCGGTCGAAGCGGCGGCCGAGGCGGTCGAGGCGCAACCGGTCGCGGTCGCACCGGCACCGGTCACCGTTCAACCAGCCGCTGCGGCGCCTGCGTCGCACGGCGCGCAGACCGCGATGTCGCTGCCGGGGCCTTCGGGTTCGGCACCGGGGCCGGCCGGTCCGGCCACCCCGGCGAATCCTCTTCCGCAGGATCCGCTTACCGCAACGCTCAGCCCGATCTTGGGCGGACTGCCGTAGTCGTCCGCTCGACTACCAGGTCCAGACTGAGGGGTCGCTGACCGGGTAGTTCATGCAGACATCGGTGCCGTGCGCGGCGACGCCCTTGTTGTTGAAGAACAGCTTCGCCCAGTTGGGCCACCGCCACGCCATCTGCTCGTAGAAGGCGTCGGTCGCCGTCTTCTCGGAGTATTCCCGCCGGCCGGCGTAATCCATCGAGAAGAACCAGTAGATGCGGTCACGGGCGCCCTGCTGCACCTCGGGCGGCTTGTTCTTGTAGTCGATCATGTAGCGCTCGTAGTACACCGGGTCGGTGTCGCGCACCGCCGCCATGTACTGGTCGACGGTGCATGTCGTCTTCAGGATGCGGTTCGGGATCGGATAGTCGTCGGTGGCATCGGCGGCCGCGACGCCGGGGCTCGCCAGGAGCATCATCGCCGCGCAGCCGGAGGCGGCCAACCCTATGCCTGCTCTACGTAACACTTTTCACTCCTCGCTATCGCGCCTGGTCGAGTATCGGCGTCAGGTCGGGGCAGTAGTAGCGCAGCGCGGCGGCCAGGAATTGATAGGCCTGCTCGGTGCTGTTCTGACTGCGCTGCAGCTGATGCTGGATGAACTGCGCCGACTCGTGGGCGCTCGTGTCGAGGCCGTTGCGCTGCCGCTTGCAGGTGATCTTGCCGATCCAGGCGTTGAAGTCCTTCTGCCCGTATATGCCGTATGTGTGCAACTCGTTGGCGAAGTCGGTGTCCGGATCGGCTTGCGCCGGGACCGCGAACACCAAAGCTGCTGCCAGAGAGGCTATTCCGGCGATCACACGAGTCATGATTGGCCTCCCTTCGGACCTGCCGGCGTCATCTGCCGCGGCTTGGGCCACGGTACGGGCACTGGTCGTTCACGCACCCGCTGGGGCCACCAGAACCACTTGCCCATAAGCGCCGCGATGGCCGGTGTCATGAACGCCCGGATCACCAGCGTGTCGAACAGCAGACCCAAACCGATGGTGGTGCCGACCTGGCCGATCACGGTGAGTTCGCTGACGGCCATCGACATCATCGTGAACGCGAAGACCAGGCCGGCCGAGGTCACCACCGAACCACTGCCGCCCATCGCGCGGATGATGCCGGTGTTGATGCCGGCGTGCAGTTCCTCTTTCAACCGCGACACCAGCAGCAGGTTGTAATCCGCGCCGACGGCCAGCAGCACGATCACCGCCATTGCCATCACCATCCAGTGCAGTTCGATGCCCAGCAGGTGCTGCCACAACAGGATCGACAGGCCGAACGAGGCGCCGAGCGAGAGCACCACCGTGCCGACGATGACCGCCGACGCCACCACACTTCGGGTGATGAGCAACATGATGATGAAGATCAGTCCCAGCGAGGCGATCGCGGCGATCAGCAGGTCGTAGAGGCTTCCGTCGGCCATGTCCTTGAAGACGGCCGCGGTGCCGGCCAGATAGATCTTCGAACCCTCCAGCGGTGTGCCCTTGACGGCTTCCTTGGCGGCCTGCTTGATGTCCTCGATCTTGGCGATGCCCTCGGGTGTCATCGGGTCGTCGTCGTGACTGATGATGAAGCGCACCGACTTTCCGTCGGGGGAGATGAAGTTCTCCATGCCCTTCTTGAACTCCTCGTTCTCGAAGACCTCCGGCGGGAGGTAGAACGAGTCGTCGTTCATCGACGCGTCGAACGCATCGCCCATGGCAGTCGAGTTCTCCTGCATCGCAGCCATTTGGTCCTGCATGCCCTTCTGGGTGGCATACATGGTCAGCATCATGGTGCGCATCGTCTTCATCGTGTCGATCATCGGCGGCATCAGCGTGACCATCTGCGGCATCAGCTGATCGAGTCGCTGCATGTCGGGCAACAGGTTCTGGATGTCGTCGGTCATCGTGTTGATGCCGTCGAGGGTGTCGAACACCGACCGGAACGCCCAGCAGATCGGGATGTTGTAGCAGTGCGGCTCCCAATAGAAGTAGTTGCGGATCGGCCGGAAGAAGTCGTCGAAATCGGCGATGTGGTCCCGCAATTCGGCCACGTCGACGGTCATGTCCGTCATCTTGGCGACCATGCTGTGCGTCGTGGCCGCCATCTCCTTGGTGAGCGCCGACATCCGCTCCATGTTCTCGATGGTCTTGGACATCTCGTCGGCCTGCACGAGCATGTCGGCCATCCGGTCCTGAAGATACTTCTGGTTCATCTGCTGGGTGGTGCCCTGCATGCTGATCTGGAACGGAATGGAGGTGTGCTCGATCGGTTTGCCGTCGGGGCGGGTGATGGCCTGCACCCGCGAGATCCCCGGCACCCGGAACACCTGTTTGGCGATCTTGTCGATGACCAGAAAGTCCGCCGGGTTGCGCAGGTCGTGATCGCTCTCGATCATCAGCAGTTCGGGGTTCATCCGGGCAGGCGAGAAATGCCGGTCGGCGGCCGCGTAGCCCTCGTTCGCGGGCAGGTCGGCGGGCAGGTAGTTGCGGTCGTTGTAGTTGGTTCGGTAGCCGGGCAGGGTCAACAGACCGACCAGCGACAGCGCGATGGTCGCGACCAGGATGGGGCCGGGCCAGCGCACGACGGCGGCGCCTATCTTGCGCCAACCACGCACCCGCATCGCCCGCTTGGGCTCGAGGAGCTTGCCGAACCGGCTGGCCGTGGCGATGATCGCCGCGCTGAGCGTGAGCGCGGCCAGCACACCGACCGTCATGCCGATGGCCAGCGGCACACCCAACGACTGGAAGTAGGGCAGCCTGGTGAAACTCAGGCAGAACGTCGCGCCGGCGATGGTGAGTCCCGAGCCGAGCACCACGTGGGCGGTGCCGTGGTACATCGTGTAAAACGCCGACTCGCGGTCCTCGCCGGCCTCGCGCGCCTCCTGGTACCGGCCGATCAAGAAGATCGCATAGTCGGTGCCCGCCGCGATCGCCAGCGTCACCAACAGGTTGGTCGCGAATGTCGACAGGCCGATGATCTCGTGGAAGCCGAGGAACGCCACCACGCCTCGCGCCGCGGCCAACTGCAGCACCACCATCACCAGCGTCAGCACCACCGTGACGAGGGACCGGTAGACCAGCAGCAGCATCACGATGATCACCGTGAAGGTGAGCGCCTCGATCATCCGCATGCTGCGGTCGCCGGCGATGTGCTGATCGGCGGCAAGTGCCGCGGGGCCGGTCACGTAGGCCTTGACCCCTGGCGGCGGTTGCAGGCTGCTGACGATGTCCTGGACGGACTCGACGGACTCGTTGGCCAGCGCCTCGCCCTGGTTGCCGGACAGGTACACCTGAACGTAGGCGGCCTTGCCGTCGTTGCTCTGCGCGCCTGCCGCCGTCAGCGGATCGCTCCACATGTCCTGCACGCTCTGAACGTGCTTGGTGTCGGCCTCGAGCCTGTCGACCATCTGGTCGTAGAAGGCGCGAGCATCCTCACCGAGCGGCTGTTGACCCTCGAGGATGACCATCGCCGAGCTGTCGGAGTCGTACTCCTCGAAGACCTGGCCGACGCGCTTCATCGCGATCATCGACGGGGCCGACTCGGGGCTCATCGACACCGCGCGCATCTGCCCGACCGTTTCCAGCTGCGGCACGACGACGTTGAGCACCGCGATGAGCGCGATCCAGCCGATGATGATGGGGACCGCGAAGATGCGGATCATGCGCGGCACGAACGGCCGCTTGGCGTGCCGGGCGGGCGGGAAGGCGTCGGTGGGGGCTTCGTTCGTCGGAATGCTCATGCGGACTTCACAAAGCAGAAGGTCTGAGCGTTCACGCCCGTGGAGGTTCTTTCGTCCTTGACTACGTCATCGACGGTGATCCGGCAGGTGATGCTGCCGCCGTCGCCCTGGGCCACGATGTTGGGAGCGGCCGAGGGTGCCGTCGTCTGCAGCGTCAACGACCAGGGAAGCGCGGCCCCGTCAACGCGCTGCGGCCGGGCGTCGAGATCGAGATAGTTGATGTCGGCGTAGGAACCGGTGCCGAAGATCTCGTAGCGGATGACCTTCGGGTCGAACGGTTCGGGATCCTCCGCGAACACCTTGGGGGTGGTGATGATGCCCTCGGCACCGAAGAAGGTGCGAATCCGGTGAACGGTGAAGCCGGCGATGGCCACCACGAGCACGATGACGAGCGGGATCCACACTTTTCTGGCGACTCGGATCACTCCGACCGCCCCGACCCAATGCCACCCATGTACTTGCGCCCTCGAGTTTTCGTATCCGCCGCGATTCAGCTGTGCTTAAGTTAGCCCGTATAACTTCTCACTGAGCGATAGGTTAGCTCAAGTCATCGTGCTGCTGGTCACCACGACCGCGGCCGTGTGATCCGGGTCACCCCGCGGTGAGTTCGAATCGCTCCAGATAGTGCTCGACGAAAGCTTCGGCCTCAGCGTGACCACGGGTGATGCCGAGCCCGCGTTCTAGCAGCACGATACGGGCCAGGCTCGTGACGATCATAGACATCACGACCGGCGGAAAAGCCTCCACGTCGGCGCCGTGGGCCCGCATCGCCAGCGCCACCACGCTTTCCTCCACTGCGCCGAAGCGCTCGGCATATGCGGCGATCTCGCTGCGGATCGCTTTGCGGTGATTGGCCAGCGCCATGAACTCCATGAACAACCGGGCGCCGTGGGTGCTGTTGAGTTGCCACAGGGCGTGCAGCGGTTGGTCTGTCGCCACCGCTTCGCGCTGGCGGGCCAGGTTCGTCTCGGCGCCGGCACGCAGGACAGCCAGGAACAGGTCGTCCATGCTCGGGAAGTAGTAGTGCACCAGCGCGGGCTTGACGCCGGCCTTGGCTGCAACCCGCCGAGACGTCGCCGCCGCGTAGCCTTCTTCAAGCATGACTTGGGCGGTCGCTTCGATCAGCGCGGCCCGCGTCGCCGACTCGCGACCACCCCTTGACCGGCCCTCAACTGGGCTGCTAGACATGGCGCCAGCATATGTGTTGGGCGATCGCCCAACAAGTGAGGGGAGCGGCGTCGATGGCAGGTCGGGTAGCGGGCAAAGTCGCGTTCGTCACCGGGGCGGCTCGCGGACAGGGCCGTAGTCACGCCGTGCGGCTGGCGCAGGAGGGCGCCGACATCATCGCCGTGGACGTGTGCCGCGCCTTCCCGGATTCGCCGGCGGACGGTTCGACGCCCGAGGACCTGGCGCACACCGCGGACCTGGTCAAGAACCTCGACCGACGCATCGTGACCGCCGAGGTCGACGTCTGCGACTTCGAGGCGCTCAAGGCCGCCGTCGACGCCGGAGTCGAACAACTCGGCCGGCTCGACATCATCGTCGCCAATGCCGGGATCGGCACCGTCGGCACCAAACTGCACAAGATCCGCGAGGACATCTGGCAGGAGATGATCGACGTCAACCTCGGCGGGGTGTGGAAGTCGGTCAAATCGGGTGTCCCGCACCTTCTCGCCGGAGGACGCGGCGGCTCGATCGTCTTGACCAGTTCGGTGGCCGGCCTCAAGGCCTACCCCCATACCGGGCACTACACCGCGGCCAAGCACGGCGTCGTCGGGTTGATGCGGACGTTCGCCGTCGAACTAGGGCAGCACTCGATCCGGGTGAACTCCGTGCATCCCACGCACGTGAACACTCCGCTGCTGATGAACGACCAGACCTATCGGATGTTCCGGCCGGACCTGGACAACCCCGGCCCGGACGACCTCGCGCCGATCTGCCGCGGCTTCCACATGCTGCCGATTCCGTGGGTGGAAGCCGAAGACATCAGCAACGCGGTGCTGTTCCTCGCCTCCGACGAATCCCGATATGTCACCGGTGTTCCGCTGCCCGTGGACGCAGGCAGCTGCTTGAAATAGGGCTTGAACCAGGGCTTGAAACAGGGAAGGAAAACCATGACCGTCCGCCCGCACAGTGCCACCGACAGCGCCGTCTACTACGACCCGTATCGGGTGGACATCGTCGCCGACCCGTACCCGACGTACGCCCGCCTGCGCGAGGAAGCCCCGCTCTACTACAACCAGCAGTACGACTTCTGGGCACTCTCCCGCCATGAGGACGTCGAGCGTGCGCTGCTCGACTGGCAGACCTTCTCCAACAGCCGAGGCGACATCCTCGAGCTCATCCAGTCGGAGTTCGACATGCCCAAGGGCGTGATGATGATGCAGGATCCGCCCGTCCACACCATGCTGCGCGGCCTCATGTCGCGCGTGTTCACCCCACGCCGGATGGCGGCGATCGAGGACCAGATCCGGCAGTACTGCATCAACTGTCTCGACCCGCTGGTGGGCCGCGACCGGTTCGACATCATCGCCGAGCTGGCGGCCATGATGCCGATGCGGGTGATCGGCATGCTGCTCGGAATCCCGGAGTCCGAGCAGGTGTCGGTGCGCGACGCCAATGACGCGAGCCTGCGCACCAAACCCGGTTCGCCGATGAAGGTGGTGCGGGCCGACAAGATCGCCGACGGCAGCATCTACGCCGAGTACGTCGACTGGCGCGCCAAGAACCCCTCTGACGATCTGATGACCGCACTGCTCAATGTCGAGTTCACCGATGAGAGCGGGGTGACGCGCAAGCTCACCCGCAAGGAGGTGCTGCACTACACGCAGGTCGTCGCGGGCGCAGGCAACGAGACCACCGGGCGGCTCATCGGCTGGCTGGCCAAGGTGCTCGCCGAGCATCCCGACCAGCGCCGCGAGGTGGTGCGGGATCGATCGCTGCTGCCCCGGGCGGTCGATGAGACATTGCGCTTCGAGCCGACCGGTCACAATGTGGCCCGCCTGGTCACGACGGATTTCGAGGCCCACGGCCGCACCGTGCCGGCAGGCGGCGCGATGTTGTTGATGTTCGGGGCGGCCAACCGCGATCCGCGGCGCTACCCGAACCCGGACACGTTCGACATCCACCGCGACAACATCAGCCACATCACGTTCGGCAAAGGGGTGCACTACTGTCTGGGCGCCAACCTCGCCCGACTCGAAGGACGGGTCGCGCTCGACGAGTTGCTCAACCGGTGGCCCGAGTGGGATGTCGACACCGACACCGCCAGGCTGGCGCCCACGTCGACCGTGCGGGGATGGGAGCGACTGGACGTCGTGCTGCCCTGAACTGCGGGCGGGCTGATTAAGGCGGCCCGCTTCGGGGCAAACTCGAGGCATGAACAAGGCAATCCGTCGGTCGATGATCGTCGCCGCCGCCTCGGCCCCGATCACGGCAGTCTCTCTCATGATGTCGGCATCCGGTTCGGCCCAGCCACTGAACTGCCCGGACGGGTGGTGGGACCCCGTCGCCAATGTGTGTCGAGGCCCGGTGGCGACTGTCCCGCTGGCCTGTGCACCAGGCGAATACTGGAATCCGATCTCCAACGTCTGCCGGCCACTCGGCCAGTACTAGCCGCCTCGCTTCCTCTGATCCGGCTCGCCACCGCCGGCGAACCGAGTCGCGTCGGCGAATATGACCCGCGCCTCGAATGCGACGCGGTATCGCGCCCGGCAGCGTAGTTTTGGCAAACATCTATGCGGATCGTTGATGCCGATGGGCATGTCGCCGAAGGCGCCTCGCTGGCGGTCGAGGCGATGCGACGGTGGCCGCAACACATCGCCCCACGCACCGACGGCCTGGCCCTGGTGATCGAGGGCCGCGACTATCCGCAATCGTCCGGGCCGGGCGCCGGGTGTCCGACCGAGCACGGGCTGTCCTCCTCGCCCGGCTTGAACTGCTTTTCGGCCGAAGGTGTGCTCGGCAATGCCGATCGCGACCACATCGACACCATGGTGCTGTACCCCAGCCTGGGACTGTGCACGCCGACGCTGCGGCACCCGGAGTTGGCCGCCGGTTTCGCCCGTCTCTACAACCGCTGGGTCGCCGACTACTGCGCGATGTCGAACGGCCGGTTACGCGGCATCGCGGTGACGCCGATCGAACACGGTCACACGGCCGTCGACATCATGCGAGAGGCAAAGGATCTCGGGCTGGTGGCGACCCATATTCCGCCTGCGCTGAGCACCCGCAACCTGGACCATCCCGATCTTGACCCGTTCTACGCCGCCGCCGTCGATATGGACATGCCGCTGGGTGTGCACGGCGCTCCGGGCATCCACCTGCCGAAGATCGGCGTCGACCGGTTCACCAACTACATCCAGGTGCACTGCGTCAGCTTTCCGTTCGACCAGATGACCGCGATGACGGCGCTGATCTCCGGCGGCGTGTTCGACAGACACCCGCGACTGCGGGTGGCGTTCCTCGAAGCGGGCGTCGGTTGGCTGCCGTACTTCATCGAGCGCCTCCACGAGCACTATGAGAAGCGGGGTGATTGGATCGGCGAGGGCTGGCAACGGGAACCACAGGAGTACCTGGCGGCCGGCAACATCTGGGCGACTTGCGAATCCGACGAAGGGCAGCTGCCTGCGGTGATCGAGGCCCTCGGTGACGACTTCATCATGTTCGCCAGCGACTATCCGCACTGGGACGGAGATTGGCCGGAGAGCACGGCGCCACTGCGCACCCGCGCCGACATCGAGGACAAGAGCCGCGAGAAGATCGCCGGACTCAACGCGCAGCGCTTCTACGCGCTGTCGTGACTCATGGATGAGAAAGCGTTCTCCTGCCGAGTTGCTATTTTTGCTATTTTAGAGCTTCGCTGGTGGCATTCCGAACGCTGAGGCAGGAGGGCTGAGCGCAGTGCCTGACGTGGATTGGACGCCGCTGCCGGTGCCGTTGGCGGTCCAATCCGCCGATCGCATTCCCAAGCAGCGCTATTTCGACTCCGAGTTCTATGCGCTGGAAGCCGAGATGTTCTGGCCCCGGGTGTGGCAGATGGCGTGCCGTCTCGAGGAGATCCCGACGCCCGGAGACTTCGTCGAGTACGAGATCCTCGACCAGTCCGTCATAGTGGTCCGGGTCGACGAGTCGAACGTGCGTGCCTACTACAACTCGTGCCGGCACCGCGGGATGAAACTCGTCGAGGGCCGCGGATCGCGGCGCAGCTTCGTCTGTCCGTTTCACGGGTGGTGCTGGGGTTTGGACGGAGCCAGCACCTTCGTGCTTCGCTCCGATGAGTTCGACGAGAACAACCTCTGTGCCGAGGATCTCGCGCTCGCCTCCGTGCGGTGCGAACTGTGGGGCGGGTGCGCGTGGATCAACCTCGACGACGACGCCCCGCCGCTGCGGGAATGGGCAGAGCCCTTCGCGTCCCGGCACGACGAGTGGAACGTGGCGGCGCTGCACACCGAGTGGTGGAAGTCATGCCTGCTGCCGGTGAATTGGAAGCTGGCTACGGCGGCGTTCATGGAGGGCTATCACGTCCCACAGACGCACCCGCAACTGCTGCCGTCGGCCTTTCACCCCGACTCCGAATCGATTCATCCGGTCGTCCAGGCGAGCCTGTACTTCATGCGGACACTGGGTTCGGGCATGGGCGGTATGACGCACGAGAACGATCTGCGGGTCGCCGAGAGCCTTCGGGACATGGCGCTGCCTGACGACCCGGCCAAGGCGATGGCCGCCTGGCGCGGCGCGGTCAACGACGGTGTCACGCAGTGGCACCGGGCACGCGGCTGCGACTTCCCCGACCTCAACGACCTTGACCGGCGCGGTGTCATCGACCCGATCGGCTTCTGCTTTCCGCACTACTTCCTGCTGCCGCAGTACAGCAGCGCGGCGTCGTACCGGATCCGCCCCCTCGGTCCCGAGGAGACGTTGTTCGAGATCTGGTCTCTCACCCGGTATCCGAACGACCGGTCGCCGGGTAGACCCCTCCCGCCCGAACCGTTGCCGCCCGATGACCCGAGTTGGCCGACGATTCCCGCCCAGGACTTCACAAATCTGCCACGTCAGCAGAAGGGCCTGCATGCCCGAGGCTTCGAATACATGCGGTTGTCGAATCGAATCGAAGGTCTCATTTCGAATTTCGAACGTGTCATCGACGGTTTTCTCGCCGGCCTGCCGTCCGACCGACTGGTGCCCGCCATCCAGAAGACCAACACGACCATCGACGTGCCGATCGTCGATCTCGGCCTCAACGAACAGGTCTCGGCATGGTGACCTGGGACAGATCCGTCGACCTGCTGATCGCGGGCAGTGGGGGCGGGGGCATGGTCGCCGCGCTCGCCGCACTGGATGCGGGTATCGAACCACTGGTGGTAGAGAAACAAGAACTGGTCGGTGGGTCAACCGGGATGTCGGGAGGGATGATCTGGTTGCCCGACAATCCGCTGATGCGCGCGCAGGGCGTTGCCGATTCACCCGCCGAGGGCCTCGCCTACTTCGACGCGGTCGTCGGCGACATCGGCGAGGTCTCCTCGACGGCGCGGCGCGAGATGTTCCTGAGCGCAGGTTACGACATGGTCGACTTCCTGATCCGCAAGGGTGTGCGGATGGTGAGGTGTCCGGGCTGGAGCGATTACTACCCGAACCTCAAGGGCGGCAACGCCGCCGGACGCTCGGTCGAGGGCGTTCCGTTCGACTCGGCCGTACTGGGCGCGTGGGCCTCGAAGGTGCAGCCCTCGATGGCCAAGAACTACGGGTTCGTCGTCAAGACCAACGAACTGCGCGCCGTCCAGTACTTCAACCGGTCGCCGCGCGCCTTCGCCGTCGCGCTGCGGGTCTTCGCGCGCACCAGGATCGCGAGGCTGCGGCGGCGCGAGCTGATGACCAACGGCGCCTCCCTGATCGGCCAGATGCTGAAGATCATGCTCGATGACGGCGGGGAACCGCCGGTGTGGACGAACGCGGCGATGGCGGACCTCATTGTCGAGAACGGCCGCGTTGTGGGAGCGCGCGTGGTGTGCGACGGTACTACGCTCAACATCCAGGCGCGCAAAGGGGTTCTGCTGGCCGCCGGCGGATTCAGCCGCAATTCGGACATGCGCCGGCGCTACAGCGCCGATCAGCCCAATGACGGTAAGTGGTCGATCGCCAACGCCGGTGACACCGGGGAAGTACTCCAGACCGCGATGGGGCTCGGTGCGAGAACCGATCTCCTCGACGAGGCGTGGTGGCTGCCGATGGTGTTTTTGGCCGACCCGGGCGCAGCGTCGCTCGGATCGGGACGGCAACGACCGGGTGCCATCTACGTCGACGGGTCCGGCAGGCGATTCTGCAACGAGTCGAACTCCTACGTCGAGGTCGGCAAGGCGATGTATGCGAACAAGGCCGTACCGTGCTGGCAGATCTTCGATCAGGGCTACATCGGCAGGTACGTCTCGGGCGCCAACCCGCTCAAAAAGCGCACGCTGTCCGAGGAACTGATCACCCAGGGAGCGGTCAAACGGGCGGCGACCATCGCCGACCTGGCGCGCGAGATCGACGTTCCCGCCAACGCCCTGGAGGCCACGGTCAAGCGCTTCAACGACTTCGCCGCCCGCGGCCTCGATCCGGACTTCGGCCGAGGGCAGTCGGCTTACAACCGTTGCCTCGGCGATCCCGGTCACCGCCCGAACCCAGCACTCGGTCCGCTGAATTCGGCGCCGTACTACGCCACGCGAGTGTTTCCCGCCGACGTCGGTACCTGCGGCGGGCTGATCACCGACGAGTACGCGCGGGTTCTCGACGAGCAGGACCGCTGGATCGAAGGACTGTACGCGACCGGGAACATCACCGCGACCGTGATGGGTCGCAACTACCTAGGGGCGGGCGGGAGTATCGCCAACACGATGATCTTCGGCTGGGTCGCGGCCCGGCACGCTGCCTGCCGGTGACGGAGGCCATTCTCACGTCTGCTCGTCCTGAATGAAATCCCTTGGCGTGCGACCGGATTGGATCAGCTGAGCCCGTCGGTCCTGGACGTCGGTGGCCGCTCCCACCATATTGGTCAGGATGTGGCTGACCTGCAGGTGCACCCGCATTCCCATCAACTCGTAAGCGCGCTTGACGTTGTTCTTGACGGCCATCAGCGTGGTGAGCGGAGCAGTGCCGATGCGGCGAGCCATGTCCTCGACGGTGGCCTCGAGGTCGTCGCGGGGCACCACCTTGTTGAGCAGACCCCACTCCAGCGCCTCCTGGGCGGATAGCGTCGGCGCCAACAGCAGCCAGTCCATGGTGCGGTGCCAGTTCATCATCAGCCACGGCTCGATCATGGTGTGCCCACCGGGTTCCCCGAGACTCTGTGCCAGCGGCATCTGAAAGTACGCGTCGTCGGACGCGATGCAGAAATCGGTCAGTAACCCCAGATAGATGCCGCCGCCCATGCAGTAGCCGTGGATCTGGGAGATGGTGATCTTGGGGAACTCCCACAGGTACAGCGTCGGCCACAGGAACAGGTCGGCGGTTCCCTTGTAGAGATCCTCGAAGGTGTCCCCGAAATCCGGGTAGGGATTCTCGTCCGGACCCCATCGCGCGACGTGCCCACCACAGAAGCCCTTGCCGTTGGCTTTGAGGATGACGACCTTGATCTCCCTGTCGCGGTCGGCCTCGTGCAGGCATTGGTCGACCTCCTGCACCAGGCTGGCGTCTTTGGTGTTGGCCTTGTCCGGCCGGTTGAGGATGATGCGGGCGATCGGCGGCTCACGCTCGTAGATCACTGATTCGAGCATGCGCCGCTCGCTGCCGGACTCGGTCATCGGCCCCTCCTAGAGAATCGCGCCACTGTCCTTGGCCGCCGAGATGTCGTCCCAGTCGAGGTCGAGCTCCAGCAGGATCTCCTCGGTGTGCTGGCCGTGCTCGGGTGCACGCGTCGGCGCGGGCGGTGTCTCGTTGAACTGCACTGGCGCGGCCACGATCTGGTAGTCGTTGCCGTGATCGTCCACGTTGCCGACGACGTAGCCGTTGGGTCGAACCTGCGGGTCGCGGAGGGTCTCTCGCGGGGTCGCGAGGGGGGCCCACACCCCGGGCTCGTCGGCGAGCGCTTCCTTCCAATAGGCGAGGTCCTCTGCGGCGATGCGGTCGCCGACGAGCCTGCAAGCCTGCTCGGCGTTGGCGATCAGGTTACTCGACGGCACGAACCGCTCGTCGGTGGCGAGTTCCGGCAGGCCGATGCGGTCGCAGAAGCCCGCCCAGAACCGGTCCGGCTGCAGGAACACCAGTTGGATCCACCGCGCGTCGCGGGTCTTGTACCGGTTGACCAGTGGGTTGATTGCAAGTCCCGGCGGCGCCCCGGGGATGCCGTCGATGTCGAAGAGATCGGCCACCGAGATTGACGGGGCGATGGTCCACATCGCCTGCGCCAGAAGCGACGAGTCGACGATCGACGTCTCGCCAGTCCGCTCGCGGTGGAACAACGCCGCGCAGACCCCGCCTGCCAGGGTGATACCGCCCTGCAGATCGCCGAACCCCGGGCCCTGCACCGCGGGCGTCTCGGTGCCGAACGGCGTCATGGTGTAGGAAACGCCACCCCGCGAAAGATAGGTGGCGGCGTCGAAGCCGCCTTTGTCGCGGTCCGGTCCGCGCACCCCGGTGCCGGTTCCGCGCGCGATGATGATGTTGGGGTTGAACGACCGGATGTCCTCGACGGTCAGCCGGGCCCGTTCCAGCGCCCCGGGCAGCCAATTAGTCAGGAACACATCGGCGGTCGCGAGCAACCGGCCGAAGAGCTCGCGGCCGGTGTCGGACTTGAGGTCGACGGCGACGCTGCGCTTGCCGCGGTTGCCGATCTCCAGGATGAAGTCGATCTTGGCGCGGGCGTTGTCCTTGGTGAAACCGCCGATCACCAGCGCACGGCCGGGGTCACCGGCCTTGACGTCCTCGACCTTGATGACGTCGGCGCCCCAGTCCGCCAGCGCGGCTCCCGCGGACGGGACATACGTCCACGACGCCAGTTCCACGACGCGGACGCCGTCGAGTACTCCTGTCACAGCGGGTCTCCTCCTACGTCGGGTCGGGGTTCGGTGACCGCCGAGACCAGCCGCATGCCGACTTCCTCGAGGTATCGGTCGGCACCGCCGGCCATGGCGGCGAAACTGAGAAGCCGTTTGAGATACAGGTGTGCGTCGTGCTCCCAGGTGAACCCGATACCGCCGAACACCTGGATCGCGGTGTCGCCGACCCTGGTGAGCTGGGCTGCAAAGGCTTTCGCGCGCAGGGCGGCCAGATGCCGCTCTGCGGGCTCGGCTACGTCTGCGGCCCACAACGCGTGCGCCACACCGCTGCGCGCGAGTTCGACGGTTTCGTACATGTCCACGCACAGATGCTGGACCGCCTGGAAACCACCGATCGGCTTGCCGAACTGTCGGCGCACCTTGGCGTAGTCCACGGCCAGGCCTGCGACGGTGTGCGCAGCGCCGACCGCGTCCGCGGCGCAGGCGATCAGGACGTCGTCGAGGACGGCCTGTACCGCGTCGTCGGGTGCGTCCGCCAGCCGCCGCGCGCAGGCGCCGTCGAAGGTGACGTCGGCGAGCTTGCGGGTCGGGTCCACGTGGTGGCGGGGTACGACGGTCACGCCGTCGGCTGCGGCGTCGACCTCGAAAAGTGCCGAGCCATCGTCTTCGTCGGCTACCACCAGGAGCACACCGGCCGCGATGGCGTCGGGCACGGCGGTCGCGGTGCCGCGCAATGTGGTTCCCATTTGCACCTGGGGACGGGGGCCGTACAGCGCCGCCACCGTCACGACCGTCGACCCGTCGGCAACGGACCGGAGCAGGTGCTCGGCGTCCGCATCGGCGCCGAGACGCAGCAGCGCGCGGGGCGCTGCAACCGCTGACGACATCCAGGGTCCAGGGTTCACGGCCGCACCGAGTTGCTCGGCGACGACGCCCGCCTCGACCATCGAGGCCCCTGCGCCGCCGCACTCCTGCGGGACCAGAAGGCCGAGGGCCCCGAGGCCGGCCAGCCCCGCCCAGACCGCATCCGTCGTCCCGGTCGTGTCGTCGAGCATCGGCCGTACATGTGTCGCAACAGATGCCTTCTCGTTGAGGAAACGACGCACGGTGTCACGCAGGCTGAGCTGCTCGTCGGTGAGCTCGAGGTTCATGCGCGCGGCAATCCCAAAATGCGGGTGGCGATGATGCCCTTATTGATCTGAGTGGTTCCGCCTGCGATCGTTAGCGAGCGTGACGCCAGCCGCTGATCGGTCCACCGTCCGTCCGGGTGACTCGGTCCGAGTAGGTCGAACGCAAGCTCGGCGAGCCGCTGCCCGGCCTCGGCCCACACGCTCTTGGCCAGGCTCGCGGTAGACAGTCCGTCGCCGCCGTGCAACGAGGCCGATATCGCCCGCTTGCACAGCATTTCGAGGTAGTCGATGCGCACCGACAGCTCACCCATACGACGCAGGACGGACCGGTCGGTCAGCGGTGGACGGTCCTCGACCGTCACCTCGGCCAGATCCGCCACCAGATCCCGCAGTTGCAGCTGCAGGTGGGCGTACAGCCGAGCCGCGCCCGCCCGTTCGTGGCTGAGCGTGGTGGTCGCGACCGCCCAGCCGCCGTCGAGCGGGCCGAGCAGCGCATCGGCGGGGACTCGGACGTCGTTGAAGAACACCTCCGCGAAGTCGGATGCGCCGTTGAGGGTGACCAGCGGCCGCGCGTCGATGCCGGGAAGTGTCATGTCGACGATCAGGCAGGAGATGCCCTTGTGCTTGGGCGCGTCGGGATCGGTTCGGACGTAGAGCTGACACCAGTCGGCCCGATGCCCCAATGAGGTCCAGATCTTCTGGCCGTGGACCACGAAGTGGTCGCCCTCTCGAACGGCGCGGGTGCGCAGTGCCGCCAGGTCCGATCCAGCCTCCGGTTCCGACATGCCCTGACACCAGATGTCGTCGGCGCGGACCATGCGGGGGAGCAGGTCTCGCTTCTGCGCCTCGGAACCGTGGTGCATGATCGCCGGCGCGATGTTGTTCATACCGATCACATTGAGCGGCACCGGCGCTCGCGCACGCGTGGTCTCCTCGGCGTACACCAGCTGTTCGAGGACCGAGGCCCCGCGGCCACCGTAGTCCACCGGCCAGGACACCGCGCCCCAGCCCGCGTCCGCCACGGTGGCGTCCCAGGCCCGCAGCACATCGAACGCACCCGGATCGCGCCCACGTCGCCGGTTGGCCGTCACCACCTCGTCGGTGAGGTTCGCGGCCAGCCACGTCCGCAAATCCTTGCGGAACTGCTCCACATCGGGAGGGTACGAGAAGTCCACCAGGGTCCTGTTGGCTTGCAGAGCTGTTTTATCTATTTTTGTGAGTATAGCGAGCGCGGGGCTTAGAGTTGGCGTGAACCGAGGAGGCCATGATGGGCGGGTATGGTCGCGCTGATCAGTGGCGCAGCACGCGGACAGGAGCGCGGGTTCCTCGAAGTGAAGTACTGGTCGGGCGCACAGAAGGACGGTGACCGTGCCGCGAGGGATCATGTATGTCGAGACCATGCCGGTGTCACCGGACAAGGAAGCCGACTACCACGCCTGGTACAACGACACGCACCTGGCGCAGATCCTGTCGGTCGACGGTGTCGTGTCGGCACGGCGGTTCGCGCCGACGAACGGCGTCGGCCCGTTCGTCGCGATCTACGAACTCGACTGCGACGATCTCGACGCCGCAGTGGCACGACTGGGCGACCTCGGTGCGCGTGGCGGGTTGACCGGTATGGAGAACCTCAGCATGGATCCACCGCCGGTGCCCCGCGTGTATCGCGAGATCGGTTCACTGGAGCCATGACTCAGCCGAACGACGTCCAGCGCCGCCTCTATGCGTTGATGACGCTGATGAAGGCAGCCGATGACCGGTTGAGCAAGGGCATCGGCACCGGTGAGTTCATGTGTGTCTATTGGCCGTCGCGCGGCCAGGAGGCGATCGCCGCCGCCATGGGCGTCGCGTTGCGAGAGGACGACCAACTGGTGACGACGTACCGCGGCCTGCACGACCTCATCGGCAAAGGCGTTCCACTCACCGAGATCTACGGCGAGATGATGGGCCGCACCGTCGGCGCCGGCCGGGGTAAGGGCGGCACCATGCACATCGCCAACCCGCAGCGCGGGGTGATGCTGTGCACCGGAATCGTCGGCGCGGGCCCTCCTGTCGCGGTCGGGTTGGCAATGGCGGCCCAACGCAAGGGCCTCGACCGCGTGACGGTGGTGAGCTTCGGCGACGGCGCCACCAACACCGGGTCCTTCCACGAGGCTGCCAACATGGCGGCGCTGTGGAACCTGCCGACGGTGTTCGTCTGCCAGAACAACCAATACGCGGAGATGACGCCCACGGCCGACACCATGAAGCTCGACCGGGTCGCCGACCGCGCGGCCGGATACGGCATGCCGGGTGTCCGCATCGACGGCAACGACCCGATCGCGGTCACCGGCGCTCTGCAGAGCGCGCTCGAAAGGGCGAGGCGCGGAGACGGTCCCACACTGCTGGAGTGTGTGACGTTCCGCTTCCGCGGCCACTACTTCGGCGACCGGATGCCCTACATGCCCGCCGAACAACTCGAGGCCGCGATAGCGGCCGATCCGGTGCCGCGCTTCCGGCGCCACCTCATCGAGACGGGCGTGTGCACCGACGCGGAACTCGACCGCGTGGAGAACGAGGCGCTGGGCGAGGTCGAGCGGGCCGTGCGTGCCGTGCTGGACGCCGACGCGCCGACCGCCGACGAGCTCGACCGCGACGTCTACGCCACCGCGATCCGGTACCCGGTCTGAGGGCGGCATCGGTGGAGGAGAAGGAGATGTCGATGCGCGAGGCGCTGCACCTCGCGCTCGACCAGGCGATGGCCGCCGACGAGCGGGTGTTCCTGTTGGGTGAGGACATCGCCGATCCCGGGGCTTCCGGTCCGACCAGCGGCCTTTCGACGAAATACGGCCACCAGCGCGTGCTCGACACCCCCATCTCCGAGGCCGCGATCCTGGGCGCGGCGATCGGAGCGGCGATCGATGGGCTGCTCCCGGTCGCCGAGATCATGATCATGGACTTCATCGGCATCGCCGCCGACCAGCTGATCAACAATGCGGCCAAGCTGCGCTTCATGACGGCGGGGCGGACGAGCGCCCCCATCACGGTGCGAACGCAGGTCTACAGCGGCCTCGCGACCGGGGCCACGCACTCGCAGAGCTTGGAAGCATGGTTCATGCACATCCCCGGGTTGAAGGTGATCGTGCCGTCCACCCCACGCGACGGCAAGGGACTGCTGACGTCGGCGATCTTCGACGAGGACCCGTGCCTGTTCGTCGAGACCATCCGGCTCCAGGCGCAGAAGGGGTTGGTGCCAACGGGTCCCGCGTTCGCGATCCCGCTGGGCATGGCCGACGTCAAGCGGACCGGGTCGGACGTCACCCTGATCAGCTACGGGCGTAGCGTGCATGAGGCCCTCGCGGCCGCCGCCGCACTCGACGCACAGGGCGTCAGCGCCGAGGTCGTCGATCTGCGCACGCTCGTCCCGCTCGACGTCGAGACGATCGTCGAGTCGGTGCGCAAAACGCGCCGCGCCGTCGTCGTCCACGATGCGGTGCAGTTCGCCGGCCCGGGCGCCGAGGTCGTCGCGACGTTGCAGGCCGAGTGCTTCGACGAACTCGCCGCGCCCATCGAGCGCGTTGCCGCCCGGTTCGTGCCCACTCCGGCGGCGCCTGCGCTGGAGGCGCAGATCTACCCGTCGGCGGCGCGCATCGTCGCCGCCGCGCAGCGCACGCGCGAGAGGGCGGGTGTGCGTGCCTGACTTCGTCATTCGCATCCCGCGCGTGTCGGTCGCCGTTTCGGAAGCCGAACTCACCGAGCTACTCGTCGATTCGGGTCAGCACGTCGACGAGGGGACACCCATCTACACGATCGCAACCGAGAAGGTGGAACAGGAGATCGAGGCGGGCGCCTCGGGCACTGTGCACTGGACCGGCGACATCGGCACCATCTACGACATCGGCGCCCAGATCGGCGTGATCACCTCTTAACGAAAGGTATTCAACGAGTGGAACTCAACGAGACCCGCGAGCGGATCATCTACCAGAAGGACGGTCCGATCGCGCGCATCATCCTCAACTGGCCTGAGAAGGCCAACGCCCAGGATCAGAAGCTCGCCGAGGAGGTCGACGCGGCACTGCTCGACGCCGACCGCGACTACGACATCAAGGTGCTGGTGCTCAAGGCCAACGGCAAGGGCTTCTGCTCCGGGCACGCGATCGGCAACAACGCCGTCGACTATCCGGCGTTCGTCGAGGGTGCGATGAAGATGGGCCACCCCTGGAAGCCGCAGTCGGACCTGTTCGTCAAGCCGACACTGAACCTGTGGGAGTTCGCGAAGCCGACCATCGCGCAGGTGCACGGCTACTGCGTGGGCGGCGGTACGCACATGGGCCTGACCACCGACATCGTGATCGCGTCGGAGGACGCCTACTTCTCGTACCCACCCTTGCAGGGGTTCGGGATGCCGTCGGGCGAATGTTCCATCGAACCGTGGGTTTTCATGAACTGGCGCCGCGCAGCGTACTACCTGTACCTGGCCGAGGTGATCGACGCGCGCAAGGCCCTGGAGGTCGGCCTCGTGAACGAGGTGGTCAAGCGTGAGGACCTCGACGACCGCGTGGAGGCGATCGCCCGGCACATCGCCCGCGCACCCATGACGACGCTGTTGGCGACCAAGGCGAACCTCAAGCGGGCGTGGGAGCTGATGGGAATGCGGGTGCACTGGCAGAGCTCCAATGACCTTGTGGCGCTTGCGTCCATCAGCAAGGACGTCCAGGAGCTGATCCAGCAGGTGTTCAAGGACAAGATCCTGCCGTCGGAGATGGCGCAGCGTCAGGCGGCCGCCTCGACCGACGGCGCCGCCTCCTAGAGTGCGCGTCACCGACCCGGATGCGCCGGCGCTGATCGAGGCCGACGGCGGCGTCGTCACCTACGGTGAGCTGTACGAGCGTAGCCAGCGCGTGGCCGCGGTCCTGCACGACGCCGGTCTGCACCGCGGCGACGGTGTCGCGCTGCTGCTGCCCAACCGCCGCGAGTTTCTCGAGATCGCCTGGGGCTGCCAGCTATCCGGGCTGTACTACTCAGCAGTCAACACTCACCTGACCCCTGACGAGGTGGCCTACATCGTCAGCGACTCGGAAGCCCGAGCGCTGTTCGTTGACGCCTCGCTCAGCGCGTTGGTCGAGCGCGTCGACGGCGCAGGGCTGCGGATCTGCGTGGGCGGTGAGTTGTCCGGGTGGCGAGGGTACTATGACGCACTCGGCGCTGCCGGACCTCCACCACCGCGCAGCGACGGGTCGGAGATGCTGTACTCGTCGGGCACCACGGGCAGGCCCAAGGCGGTACGGCGGCCGCTGCCGACCGACGGCGAAGGATCCTGGGGGCAGAAGCTTCTCGAGAACGCGCTGCGTCACCGATACAAGATGACAACCGACAGCGTGTACCTGTCGCCGGCACCGCTGTACCACGCGGCGGGGGTCAACTACACAATGGCGGTGCAGCGGGTGGGCGCGGCGACGGTGCTGATGCGACAATTCGACGCCGAGACCGTGCTGCAGCTGATCCAGACGCACCGCGTCACGCATGCCCAGTTCGTTCCCACGATGTTCGTGCGCATGCTGAAGCTTCCCGACGAGGTGCGACGGTCCTACGACGTGTCGAGCCTGCAGTGCGTGATCCACGCGGCCGCACCGTGTCCGATCGGGGTCAAACACGCCATGATGGACTGGTTCGGACCGATCATCCACGAATACTACGGCGGTACCGAGGGATTCGCCGGTTCGACGATCGACCCGCAGGAATGGCTGGCCCATCCGGGGTCCGTCGGCCGCCCGTACACCCCGGTGCACGTCGTCGGTGAGGACGGCGCCGAACTGCCCGCCGGCGAGGCGGGCGAGTTGTTCTTCGAGGGCGGACCGGAATTCGAGTACTTCAAGGACCCGCAGAAGACGGCGGCCGTCGCCAACGCGCACGGGTGGCGGTCGCTGGGCGATGTAGGTTACCTGGATGAGGACGGCTACCTCTACCTCACCGACCGCTCGACGTTCATGATCGTCTCGGGCGGGGTGAACATCTATCCGCAGGAGGTGGAGAACCTCCTGGTTATGCACCCGTTACTGGTGGACGCGGCGGTTTTCGGTGTGCCGAACGACGAGTACGGCGAAGAGGTCAAGGCGGTGGTCCAGCCCCGGCAGGGAGTGACACCTGGCCCCGCACTGGAGCGCGAGTTGATCGACTACTGCCGAAACCATCTCGCGGGCTACAAATGCCCGCGCACGATCGAATTCGATCCCGCCCTGCCGCGGGACCCCAACGGCAAGCTGTACAAGCGCAGGATCCGCGACCGGTACTGGCAGGGCAAGATGTCGCGGATCCTGTGAGAATCAGCCCAGACTGAAATCGATCACCCCGCGGACGATGTCGCCGTTGAGTTGATCGCGGTAGCCGCCGTTGATCTCGTCGAGCCGATAGCGCCGAGTGATCATCTCGTCAAGCCGCAACAGGCCTGCCTCGTAGAGGCGCGCGAACCGGGGGATGTCCACTCGGGGATTGCACGAGCCGAACACCGTGCCGACGAGGTTCTTGTTCCAGAGGATGAACTCCTGCAGGTTGATCGCGATGGAGTTGGTGGTCTGCCTCGTCATACCGGTCAGCACGCAGGTGCCGCCCTTTCGTGTGAGGCTGAGCGCGGCCTGCACGTCGTCCTTGGTGATCAGCGACGGCGCGACGATGACACTGTCGGCCATGACACCGCCCGTCAGATCGCGCACCAGGTCGGCGGCTTCCTCCGTCGACGAGGCGCTGTGTGTCGCGCCGAACCCCAACGCCGATTTCTGCTTGAACTCCACCGGGTCCACGGCGACGATCTGTGCGGCGCCGCAGATCCGCGCGCCCTGGATCGCGCCGGTGCCGATGCCGCCCACCCCGATGACCACGACGGTGTCGCCGGCCCGCACCTGAGCCCGATTCTCCGCCGAGCCGAAGCCGGTCGGTATTCCACATGACAGCAGTGCCATTGGCAGCAGCGGTAGATGCGGCGAGACCTTGACGACCGAATCGGTGGACACGACAGTGTGTTCGGCGAACGCACCCACCTTCGACAGGTGGCCGAGCCGGCGGCCGTCGGCGGTGTGGTGACGGAAGGTGCCGTCGGTCGGCATCCCGGGGATCATGACCTGGGCCCCCATGTCGCAGATGTACTCCATGCCGCAGTTGCACCACCGGCACCGGCCACACACCGCGACGAACGACGTGACCACATGATCACCCGGCGCGAACTCGCTGACCCCAGGGCCCACGTCCAGGACTGTGCCTGCGCCCTCGTGGCCGCCGATCATCGGGAACATCGACGGCAGGCCGTAGGCCTCCATCACCTCGTTGGATGCCGACATGTCACCGTTGCGGATGTGCTCGTCGGAATGACACAGCCCCGCCGCGGCCATCTGCACGAGCACCTCGCCGGCCTTCGGGGGATCCAACTCGAAGTCCTCGACCGACCACTGCTGACCCATGTCGTGCAGGATCGCCGCCCGGCTTCTCATGAGGCCGGGCGGAAGCTCACGGGCAAGTGCCTGGGGGAGCGAAACGGCATGCCGGAAATCGTGGTGTCATCGTCGATGTGGAGTCGCAGATCGGTCACGCGGTCGAAGATGCTGTTGAGCATCGCCCGCGTCTCGACCCGCGCGAGGTGCATGCCCAGGCAGCTGTGCAGTCCGCCGGCAAACGAGATGTGGGCGCGCCGTGGCCGGTGGATGTCGAATGCGCCGGCGTTGTCCCACCGCTTCTCGTCGCGGTTGGCCGAGCCGATGCAGAGGTTGATCTGGGCGCCTTTGGGAATCTGCACACCGTGGATCTGCACGTCGCGAGTCACGTTGCGGGGCACCATCACCAGCGGTGTCTCGTAGCGCAGTCCCTCCTCGATGGCGGCGGGAATGAGCTCGCGGTTGTCCTGTAGATCCCGCAGCTGGCCGGGATGGGTGAGCAGTAGATACAGCAGGTTGCTGGACGACCGGTAGGTGGTCTCCAGTCCAGCGGGCAGCAGCAGCCGCAGGAACGAGATGATCGCCTCGTCGGTGAGCTTCTCGCCGTCGATCTCCGCGCTGACCAGGTCGCCGATGATGTCGTCGGTGGGCGCGCTGCGGCGCTGGTCCACCTGATCCTGGAAGTAGGCCCCGAGTTCCACCGACGCGGTCAGGCCCGCCTCGATGTTCTCGGTTATCGAGATGAGGTCGAGAGACAACCGCCGGAACAGTTCCAGGTCTTCCTGTGGCAGCCCCAGTAGCGCCGCGGTGACGCGGGTGGGGAATTCGAAGGTCACCGCCTTGATCAGATCCACCTCACCGTCGTCTTTGAACTCGTCGACGAGGCGGTCGCAGATCGGCACGATCACCTCAGGCTCCCACTGCGCCAGCGCACTCTGCCGAAACGCCTTGGCCACCAGGCTTCGGTGGTCGTGGTGCTGCTTGCCGTGCATCCCGAGAATCGTCGGACCGAACACCAGGCCGATCGTCTGGTTGTACATCTCGGAGCCGTAGACCTCGTCGTCCCGGAACGCTGCGAACACGCTCTCGAAGTCGAACAGCGTCCACTCGTCGGCCGACAGGAGTTCTGGCGGGGCCATCGAGGTGTCCATGATCGTGCCACGCCAGACCGGCTCGGTTCGCCGCATGTACGCGAAGAAGGCGTACAGATCGTCGGCCACGTCGGGGGCGAGTTGGTCGTCCGAATCGGTGCTGATCGTCACCTTGCCTCCCGGGCAGCAGGTAGCGCGCTCTCTGTTGCGGCTATCTTTACTATTTTAGGTATTCTAGGTCAAGGAACGCGAAGGGACGCCATGCAGCGACGAGCGGTGTGTGCCGTCGAGGATCTGCCGCCCGGGAGCATGAGGCTCGTGCAGGCAGGTCCCTTCGGTGTGGGTGTCTACAACATCGGCGGGGCCCTGTATGCCATCGCGAACTACTGCTCACACGAGGGCGCGCCGCTGTGCGAGGGATACGTCCGCGGCACCACCGAGTACGCGCCGGAGATGCCCGACGGCATCCGCCACGTGCGCGACGGCCAGATCGCGCGATGCCCGTGGCACCAGTGGGAGTTCGACATCACCACCGGTGTGAACGTCGCCGACCCGACGAAGCGAGTGCGCACCTATCAGGTCGACGTGACCGACGGACAGGTGTACCTGATCGCATGAACGCCCCCGTCATCGACACCCCGGTGGTCGACAGCTCCGTGCAGCCGCACTTCCGGTACAACAGCGAGATCCGCCGATATCTCTCCGCACCGCACAAATTGCGCGCGATCCCCGATGTCGAACAACAGTGGTACCAGGCACCGGGCGGGGACTACCGGTCCGACCTGTACGGCGACGGGTATCCCGGGTCGGACCCGGAAACCGTCGCCCGTCACCTGTTCGACGAGGGCGGGGTCGACCTGGCGATCCTCAACCCGCTGACCCGGGGCAACATCGCCGACTACCTGCTCAACAGCCGCATCTGCGCGGCGGTCAACGACTGGCTGCTCGACCGCTGGCTCGACCCCGACACGACCGACCGCTTCCGCGGCACCATCCGGGTCAACCCCGAGGACGTCAAGGGTGCCGTCGCCGAGATCGAACGGCTGGCGGGGCATCCGAAGATGGTGCAGGTCGGTGTCCCGCTGCAGTCCCGCGAGCCATACGGCAAGCCGATGTTCGAACCGATCTGGGAGGCCGCCGCCGCACACGGCCTGCCGGTGGCGGTACACATCAACGGCGGCAACGGAGTCGACCATGCCCCCACGTTCGCCGGCCATGCGCTCAC